>JAIEPM010000046.1 GCA_019748395.1 Candidatus Obscuribacterales bacterium | reverse complement strand
CAGATACATTATTGAATGCCAGTGTTATTGATTCAGCCAGTTCTCCTCGGTTGCTAAAGCGACTGAAGCGTAGTCCTGTGGACTGTTTCGGTTGGTATGACATTGCCAGCTCTTCCCAGAGATCAAGAAGAAAATTCATATCTTGCTTGGTTTTAGCGAAGACCTTCAAGCTCTCTTCCGGCTCATCGTTTGCCAGTTTATCCAACTCTTTGAGATATTTCGCTAACTTCAATCTGTAAATCTTGACGTTGCCTGCTCCCTGACCTGAAATGCTGCGGAATGCGATTGAAATGACTGCATGTTCCATTAGCGATTTTACTCGCACAGTTTCAGCAATTACTTTCTTGGCATGTAACTCGGCATTGACTTGCTTCTCGAGTGCAGCATAGGAAGCGGCCAGCCAGCCAGCCAACGTAAGCTGGCTGATGAGCGGTAAAACGAGCAATAAAAATAATTTCTCCCGGATTTTCATGCGTTGCTTTCGCCTTGCTCGAGGGCCTTTTCGAGTTCAAACCAGAAGCAACTACCACCCGATTCTTTGGACTCAAAACCGATCTTTCCCTTTTGCACGCCAATCAGCATTTTGCAAATGTAGAGACCGAGTCCGCTTCCTTGTTTTTTTGTATCGACCGCTTGCTCAAGCTGCGTGAACTTGGAGAAGAGAAGTTTTTCTTGTTCTGCAGGCACACCCGGACCCTGATCAAGTACCTCACAGCGCCAATTTTTGCCGCTTTCTAGGACCCTTACGATGATCTCCGAATTCTTAGGTGAATATTTGACTGCGTTGGAAAGTAGATTTACAAGAACCTGAATTGCTCTGTCTTTGTCACAGAGAAATTGCATGCTTTCATCTATTTCTCTGATGACGCTTATAGATTTTCTTTTGCATTGGGCTAATACTGACTCGACTGCAATTTCCACTAAATCTTTGCAGCGTGCCGGTCTTAGGTCGAGAGTCATGCTGCCGTCTTCCATCTTTTCGATATCCAGAAGAGTATTGGCTAAACGCCGAAGTCTCTGCGATTCGGAGTTTAGTTGTTTTAGATCCTTTTCAGTCTCCGCGCCCAAAGGTTCTTCCGAATCGAGCATCAGCTCGATTCGCAGGCTCATGGATGTGAGCGGCGAACGCAAATCGTGGCTCACCATTGCACGCATTGCCTTTTTCAGCTCTTCCAGTTTCTCAAGCTGCTTGAACATCTCTCGAAAGCTATGATCTAAAGCTTGAAGCTCATCCTTGCCGCCGACTGAGGCGAAAACCTTTCCACCATCAGCAAAGGTCTTCATATTGTTAATAAGGAGCTGCAATCGAAGAAGCGTACTTTTATTCAAAAGCAGCGCAAATGGAATCAATAGCAAAATGTTAAATACTATGGCGAGAAGGGCTGCTAGACGGAGCCTTTCTCTTGCCTGAACGGCTTTAGGATGGAATTCTTCCGCGATCGGTGTGTAAACGCGAAGTATTTCCTCTGTGCCATCATTTATTTTTTTGAAGCCGTGTAGTAAAGGCAAAGTCTTCGAGCTGCTTGAAGACAGGTCTCCGAAAAATACTCTATCGAGCTGAGACGGTTGATGCGACAGGGTCAAAGATTTCCATGTATCAAGGAAGCTAAATGCGTCTTTCTTTAGCTCGTGGATGGAGTTTTGTTCTCGAGGAGAGTTTTTTGACAGTGATTCGAGGTCTGCAAAATGTTGTTTGATCAGGTCTTCCTGATTTTCTGTGCTTCGTATTTGCAAGCCGGTAAGACTGGAGCCTGCGATAATTAAAACCGATTGTTCCAGCAATGAACGGATTTGTAGTGACAGCGCGATTGCACGTTTTGCTCTGAGTTCGCTGTTGGCGAGTGAATCGACTTTGGCAGACGAAAAAATAAGAATAGCAATGCTGGCTGATTGACAGATAAGAGGAATTCCCAAAAGCAGCATTATTTGTTGTCTTAATTGCATGGCGGCACTTTAACTCCGTTGCTGATGAGCAAGCGCAGAAGCTCTTTTTCAGTCTTGTTATAAGTTATTAGAATGTCAGGATTTATTCCTTTTAGACCGGACTTTATTTCATTGAATTTTTGACTGCAGTATTTATAGCGTTCTAATGCATCTTGATTGTTTCCGGTTCGTGCATATGCAAGTCCAATTCTCAGTTCGACGATCAATTTACGAATCAGGAAATTCGGGAAGTCCTTCTCGTAAATCTGGGGAATTGAATCAAGCACTTTTCGGGCAGACGCTGCTTCATTGCGTCTTGTTAGCGCCGTTGCTAATACGAATGACGATTTTACGTAAAGCCTTTGATAATCGTGCTCGCCAAGCGATTGCCTGGCGCTTTCGAGGAGCTTGTTTGGAAGGTCTTTTTTATATCTGCTGATGTGACGCGCTGCCTCAATGATTCTCTGTCCGATAAGCTTTTTCAAATCCGGCTCATTCAGCTCGTCGGCTAGTTTTTGTGCAAGTTCGAGCTCTTTCAGTGCTTGCTCCGCTTCTGCTCTGTCTAAAAGAGCGCTTGCGATTGAGTAATTCTTGACGCATTGCTCCTTGAGGCTTTGCGGTCTGAGTTGTTTTAGATATACTTCCATCGACTTGCTGTCTTCGGAGCTGAGTTTGGTATCATCGCTTCTGCTCTTAAAGTAGTCGAGAATGTCTTTGCTTACTTGAGGATCTGAAATCGAGAATCTGGACGCGATTGGAAGCAATAGGTTAAATACAGCGCATTTTTCATCAATTTTGTCGAGTCTGCTTCTAATTTCTTTGTATGCTCCAACAGCTTCTGCTCGCGTTTTTTCTCGATCAGCCGAACTTTGCAAGCCTAGATTGACACCCCGCAGCACTTTTATTGAATTCTCAATATCCCCTCTGACTATGATTAGAAAGCTGGTTTCGATTAACTCCGCATTGCCGCAACCTGGTAACAAGGACCTTAGTGTCTTAACTGCGGCCAGTCGATAATCCGCGCATTTGTCGCATTGACCTTCGCTGTAATAGAGTTCTGCGCGCCTTCTCAGATAGCGGACTTTGAGTAAAGGGTCGATTAATTTTGTTTTGAGAGCTGTTTCTTTGACTTTAGCTAGAATTTGCTCAGCCTTATCCACTTGATCGCATCGTCTGTAAGCATCAGCCTGGTTCAGATAAAGATCAAGGCAGGGCTCTTGAAGATCTTTTCTTGCAGAAATCATGTCAATCGCTTGTTGGTAAATTAATACGGCTTTTTGCGGACCGCCCGGAGCTTTCAAATTGAGATCTGCGTTTCTAATTAGGGCGCGCCAGTCACTTTCTGCTGTGCTTGATTCCGATGAAGCCAATGCCGTCGAATCAAGCAAAATGACTAAGGCCAGACTGATAAACGGCCGATTATGGAATGGTCCCGGCATAGACAAAAGCTCCTTTCAAGTCTTTTACCCTGAATCTTCAGGCTCATAGTTTGAAAGGGGGGGGAGTTTAGCCTGATAATTAATCTTGCAGCCTTGTTTCAGCTGCTTGAAAGAACGGCATATATAAGTCGTATCTCTGCGCTCCGGGGGCCAACGTGGCTAAGGTTCTGGTAGTAGATGACGATGAAAAATTGTCCGACACGATTCAAGAAGTTTTGACTCGCGGAGGATTGATAGTAGACCAGGCCCTCTGTGCTGAAGACGCAGAGCCTATGCTTGCCGGGTTTACTTATGATCTCTTGATTCTGGATTGGATGATGCCGGGTATGCACGGCATTGATTTTCTGGCTAAAATCAGAGCCAAGGGACTAAAAACACCTGTTTTGATGTTAACTGGAATGGATACTGTCGATAACAAGATTGCCGGTCTCGATAATGGTGCTGATGACTATTTGACCAAGCCTTTTGACCGCAAAGAATTACTCGCCAGAGTCAGAGCAATGTTGCGGCGCCCGCAACTTGTAGAATCGACAGTTTTGAATTTAGCCGGTGTTACTCTTGATACCAAAACACTGAAAGTTACCTGGCAGGGCAGCGAAATAAAACTGACCAAGCAGGAATATCAGCTTCTTGAGTTATTGATGCGCCATAAGAACGAAGTATTCAGCCATGACGCTCTCGTCGAGCGCGCCTGGTCCTCCATGTCTGAATCGTCCGCAGATACGGTTCGTGTGCATATGTCGCGCTTGCGCAAAAAATTTGAAGGCGGAGTTGCTGATTGTCCCTTGCAAACAGTTCACGGCAAGGGATATGTTTTCGTTGCTGATTAAATAGTCGCTCGAAATTTGATTCCTTGCCGAGCAATCCAATCCGCCGATTCTAAAGCGGGCGGCGCATGGCGTCGCGCCCTACCGAGCATGAAACGGGCGTCTTGTAAGGATGCGGATAAATCAGGTTCGGGTAGGGGTGCTGCCATGCGCCACCCGGTCCTATCAATC
>JAIEPM010000145.1 GCA_019748395.1 Candidatus Obscuribacterales bacterium | reverse complement strand
CGCTTTTGATTTCAAGAGGCATAGATAAGGACATCGAGTCGGTTCTGTCGGACCGGGCTGAGCTGCCGTCGGGCGGACATTTGAACATTCAGCCCACAGAAGCGCTGACCGTTATCGATGTCAACTCCGGTCGTTTCACAAGCTCTCGCACACAAGCAGAAACGGTGCGCAAGACCAATCTGGAAGCTGCACAGGAGATACCGAGACAACTGAGACTGCGCAATATCGGCGGCATGGTAATAGTCGACTTTATCGATATGGAAAGCCGTCGCGATCAGCAACAGGTGCTTGAAGTATTCAACCGCTCACTGGAAGACGACCGTGCCAAACCGCAGGTCGGACAAATGTCGGATCTCGGTCTGGTTGAACTGACACGCCGCAGACAGGGTCAAAGCCTGAGAGAGTTGTTCGCAGAGCCCTGCTCTCATTGCTCCGGAACAGGAGCTGTTCCCACGCTCACTCTAGGCTCAGGCGAGTTCAAGCGGGTAATCAGCCTGCCGAATAAAGAAGAAGAAGCAAACAAGAAAGCCATGGGCAAGCGAGGCAATGGTTCAGGCAGGCAGGGTGCGGCGATGAGAGCCGTATCGGCTAATACGAACCGCATTCAAACAAGCAGCGTGCAAGATTTTGAACCGGAAGCAGAACTTGAGCTTGAAGCTGAAGCAGATCACGAAGTTACAGAAGAAATCGATATTGACGTACCGGTTGAAATTCTGGAACAGATGCCGGAAGAACTGCTTGAAGGCTTGACTGCAGCTGCCTCTCAAGAATCTTACAAAGCGCGCAGCAAATATCCAATCGCCGACGAAGAAAGCGACGAGGAAGAAGATGCAAAACCGGTTTTGTCAAACAATACATACAGATCTTCCTACAGAAAAGAAGAATCGTTTGAAGAGCCGGAAACTATAAACGTCGAACCTCAAGAAGCTGAAGCCCAAGAAGAAAACAGCGTTGAAGTAGCTGTTGCGGAAGAAGAAAATGAAGTTGAAGCAAGCGTTGAAGAGCTTGCTGAAATTGAAACTCCGGCTCTAGTTGTTCAAGCTGCTCCCCTGCCTGAAAGCGATTTTGAAACCGAAATCGATCCGGTAACAGGAATTTACCGTCTCAAGCCAAAAGAGAAAAACGAAGCGAACGAAGAGCATTCAGGCAGCGAAGCACTCTCTGAAGACAGTGCCAGCAGCCGCGAAACCTACTATCAGGATTCAAGCGCTCAGGAAATCGAAAATACTCAAGCCGAGTCGGACAGCCATGAACAGGCAAAGCAACTGGAACTGGCTCTGGAACACAGTCATGAGCATGGACACTCTCACGAGCATTCAGATAAGCATGCTCTGGAACACAGCCATGAACAGGACAATCAAAACAACAGCGAAGAAAAGCCTGTGGAAGTCCAGCAATACGGCTGGGGCGGAAGCAACGACTAAAATTCCATCAAAAAGGAAGTTTAGCTGGCAGGGGAGGCTGACGCATGGCGTCATCCTCCTCTAGTCTTTTGCCTTAACACGCAGCTCAGCGCAGAATGGAGCCGCACAGGAAAGAGCGTGCGCGGAGCAGCAGAGGGCGCCGCATGGCGACGCCGGTGTTGGGAGTGACTATGTTTTGGGCATGTTCATGCTTAAGCTGAAACCGAGCCGCACCGAAGTTGAGGTCAGCTCCGGAGGCAGGATTGAGGCCTCCACGCGTGACTGCGGGTCCTGGCGAATAAGGTTGTAAACGAATTCAATGTCTCTGGAAAATTCCTGAGTTTCAACATAGAAAGAGCCGACGAATTGACCTTTGTGCACAAATGCCAGCAAAGTCGCACCGGAAGCAGGCAAAGAGAAAGCAAGACAGGCCGTTTGTTCTTTCTGCTGAAACCAGCTCATGATGTAATCCATGTAAGACCTGGCATCAAGGTCATCCGAGCGCTCAACCGGATAGCCTAAAAAGAGCGCCGACATAGCCAGCGTTACTTCCTCGGGAAGTCCATACATCACAAGATGAGTATCAGGCGTCTGACAGTCGCTGAGCATCATTTGCAGCGAGCTTTCGGTGGGCAGAGGGTCTCTCAGTTGCTTGTTGCCGTATATACAGCCGACTGCACGCCCTTTATAAAGCAAAACAGCCGCCCTAGATTTGCGCGGCTCGCAAAACGCTTTAACGCAGCCGGTGCGCATGCCGCCTTCCAGGTCTGTAATTAGCCAGATCAGGTCTTCACCCTGACCAATGCGCATTTTATTGGGCTGCTGATTTTTGTCAAGCGGGGGCAAAATCAAGTCGATAGCTCGGCGCAATCGAATGTTCATCGGCTTTCCCTGAGCGTAAACCAGAAATGCGCGCTCGGCCTCATTCATGTTCGCCATATCTTGACCCTGTTGGGGGTAAGACCCGGATTGAGCCGGATTGTAATTTTGCTGGGTTTGCTCCGGTGAAACGGCGTTATGCACACCGCTGGCAGCCATTTGCGCCCAGTCCTGAGTAGGCTTTCGTGGTGCAGAGGAAGCCTGAGCCTGAGCGCCTGCCATTCTGGCTGATAAAAGGATGCGATTGTTGTGCACACAAACGTACTGAGCCAGAACTTCCTCACCAATCTTCAGACGGGCTTCAGTTGGTAAGAAGCCGCGCAAGTTGTCTTTTGGAATGATAACGGCGTAGCCGCCGGGTTCGGCAGCTAGTACTTTGCAGGCGAGTGTTTGCCCAGCCTTGTAGCCGGGACCTTTCCAACGATTCATATATGAAAGAGGACTCTCAAAACCTGATCCGAATCTAGACCCAACAATCCTATACTAAAATACCTCGACATCCCCGCATCCGAAACGCCGAAACGTACAAAAACCGAGGGTATAGAATCATCATACATGAAAAACCCTCTTAATCAGAGCCTTTAGTCCCCTGTCCCCGTCTTTATTTTTCGAATCTGTTGCAGTCTCGCAGGCAGTTTCAGAACATTTCAGGCCGGCAAGGGGAGCGGCAGCGCTCAAATCTGCGCATGAGCCTGTTGTTTCGGCTTTTTTAACCGCATGACAGCTTAAGCAGACACCATTGCAGCGGGCTTCCAGCTCCAGGAAGCTATAGCAGCGAGGACAGGCAACCTGAGTCTGTGAAGCCGATTGAGCTTCCAGAGGACAGGCGCAATTTGGACATAGCAGTTTTTCATGCGACATCTCAATCTACCCTTTTCAAGGTTACTTCTATATTCTTAGCGATTTCTCGCCCGATGGCAATCTCTAAGTGGTTTCTGGAAACAATCACCGGACCACCTTTGATATTTTTTTGCACTTCGATTTCGGCACCGCTGTCGATACCGAAACGCAGAGTCTGAACACTAATTTCCTCGTCGGAGCTGCCCACAACAATTAACCTGTCGCCGTCTTTGGCATCGGAGAGCATCATGGGCGGGTCATTCCAGTGCGCTTGCCTTTCTGCGCCGAACGGCAATTTGGACACATGCCGAAAATTTTGAACTGGGCATCTATGACTTCAAAATTGTATCTGGCGCCGATTTTTTGACCGGCCTCTTCCAGAAAATGGTCTTCAAATTCGAGAGTCTGATTGCAAGCAAGACAAATGATGTGCTGGTGCGGCAGCTTGTCCTGCTTTAATTCATAATGCTTGTGCCCTTCAGCAAAATCGAGCTCGCGCAACAAACCTAGCTGCGACAGCAGCTTCAGCGTTCTGTAGGTTGTCGCCAGGCTGACGTTTGAGGACCTTTGAAGCAGAATGCCGTAAAGCTCTTCAGCAGAAAGATGAGTGCCGTGTTCTTGCTCTCTAAAAATTGCAAGTATAGTCTCCCGCTGGGCTGTGATTCTGTGCCCTTTTTTGCGAAGACTATCGTAAACAGACGGCTGCGCCCCTGTTTTTCCGGCGATTTTATCCTTTTGCTTGCTTTTACCGGGCAAAACCATTCCTCCGTCCAAGAAAAGGCAAGTGGATTGCGCTTGCTTCTATAACTATAGAAGACAACTTAAATTTAGCAGATGCCAGTCTTGCAAGGAAGCAAATTTAGCTCACCTGCGCCCTTTCAGATTCTCTCCGGAAAGATAGCTTTTCAAAAACTGGCCGGTGAACGAATTCTTAACGCCGACAAGCGTTTCCGGCGTTCCAGCCGCCACAACCGTGCCGCCGCCGTCACCGCCTTCAGGACCTAAATCAATGACCCAGTCGGCTTGTTTAATAACATCAAGATTATGTTCAATTATGACAACAGTATTTCCTGAATCTACAAGTTTGTTCAGAACAGTTAAAAGCTTGTCCACATCGGCAAATGAAAGTCCGGTTGTCGGTTCATCCAGAATGTAAATAGTTTTGCCGGTGGATCTTTTGGAAAGCTGCTCTGCAAGCTTAACTCGCTGAGCTTCTCCCCCGGAGAGTGT
>JAIEPM010000273.1 GCA_019748395.1 Candidatus Obscuribacterales bacterium | reverse complement strand
ATCCTGGAAAAATTCAACAGCAACATTATCGAGAACAACAGCAGCAGCCCACGGGCGTCCGCAGATTTTTTCGGAACTCGGGATCAGGCGCTTGCGTCGCAGACGGAGCAAAGCACGAGCCCAAGAAATGGGTATCAGTTTACAGGTACTCCGGCGCACAGCACTGTCATCAACGGCAGCACAAGCCTGAGGACGGAAACGCCGGGCGGTCATACAGACAATCTGCTTCATCCTCAGAGTCAGTCCGGCAGCCCTGAAACTTCCACTTCCTCCATCCGCGCAGACAGGAACAACAGCTCCGACAGCGCGCCGGGCCAGCTCTATAATATCGACCTGAAACAATCGAAGAACAGCCCTGCGACTCAGAGAAGCAGCGAGCAAAGCAGCTATGGTGAAAAGGACAAAGACAGAAATAATGACGGCAGAATCCAAAAGGACACAGCTGCTGACTTTCGACCAATCGTTAAAGGTCCTGATTCCAATAACCAGAACAGCACAGGCAATTTTGAAAACAAGAATTCGGCATTAAAAACTTTCACAAGCCAAGCAATAGCCCTTGGCTCAAATCTGGAAAGAACAAGCAACAACAGCACTAGTCAAGTAAAATCGCTGGAGGCTCTTAAGTCATCTGAATCGGCTAAGGCTCAATCTTTCGAGCCCAGGGTCAATGCTGAGTTTAGCGCTAGAACGCTGACTTCCATTTCAAGCGCAAAATCCGAGCAAGGTCTGAATCTCAGTTTCAAAACTGCCGAACTAAACTCCTCCTCGAGCAAAACAGATCAAAGCCTTCAAATAAAAACAGATAACAACAAATCAATCAGCAATCTAGACGCTGTCAAAAACATGGACGCCAGAAGCCACAGTCTGCTGAACGCCCAGAATCCGCTTGCGGCTTTCGGTCCCAACGGTCAGCCCAGCAAAACTTTTGAACAAACAGCTCGAGGAATTAGAACAGATCAATCCGCAGCGACAAACAATAATCAGGCATCACAGATTCGACTTTCAACAGAACTTTCAAGCTCGCAACTGAAACCGCAATCAACGCTGACCACATCGGATGGCAGGCTGGACCCGAGCGGCAGACCGGTGAAAGGACTTGATTTGAGTTCAGGCAAAGAAATCAGCGCCGTAAACATAGCGGTCGGCAAACGAACTCAGGAAGGTCGCTACATGATCGCCGAGCTGACTCTGGCGATGGTACTGGCAGCAGGCGGCATCAGACGAATTCTGCCTTCTGACAGGGTTTCGAACAATTCAGACAAGAGCAACGGCAACGGCGGTGACGGACGACGCAGAATTGAGCGCGAGCTGAGCGGCAAACTTCGCGAACCACTAAGCGCCGACAGCATGAAATTTCAGGCAAATTCATTTAGTCTCCAGCAACTCAAGCGAGGATTTAAACAGGATGGTCTTGACGGCCTGAAGGGCAGACTGCTGCAGGTGAATCTTCAGAGCGGACGAAAGCTCATGCTGGGAACAGAAGGAGCAAAAGCCTTTTTGAAAGCGACTAAAGATACAAAAAGCGCTAACTCCTACACAAGTCAGGATTCATATAACCCGAGCAGTATTTCCACAGCTCAGCTACAGCTGCGCCCTTTGCTGGCTGAAGCGGCAGGCTCTGCCCAGTTCGCTATGCCGGCCGAGGTCTCTGCCTTTGAAAAGTTCTTCAAAGGACAGCAGCAAGCCCTGGACGAAGCACTCTTTCCTTTGATAAACGCAGCATCAGAGTTCATAGAAATAGACGATCCCTTCCAATCATTCAAAGACATGTTCGCAGCCAAAGAAAAAAGCACAGGAGCTCGAGGCGCCACGGAACTCCTCGACAGACCCCAGGGTTCCTCAGACCAGAACAATGATAACGACGATGAAGCAAGCAACAAGATTGTGATGCGTCGGCCCAGCTTGCTTGTTGCAGAAGGAGATACCCTAATCAGCATTGCAGAAGAGCATTTCAGCGATCCGTATCTGGGCTGGCTGATTGCCGATCTTAATAAAGAGAACAGCAAGGAACACTGGATGGATGGTAAACGTATAGTTGAGTTCCATTCAAGACAGCAAATCACATTACCTGTTTGGCAAGACATTGTTGATTTCTACGGCAGCATGCCGAAAGAAGCAAAACCGGAGAATCTGGTAACTATAGTAAGCGCAACACAGGTAGACCGAGAAGTCGTCGACAGCGTGCTTGGACCAATCGTGGCCAGACGAGCACAAAATTTATCCGAAGCTGATGCTCCAAAACAAGAATCAGCTGCCAACGCAGCTGATTCAAAAGAAGCTGTATTGCTTTAATGCTCGCAGATTTGGTGTTGCGCCAATAGGCTCGATCCCTCAAGCCCCCCACTGGGGTCACTGCGTTATGTATTCATTACAAAATCAGCATCCAAATTAGGATGAAACAAAACAATTAAATGAAAGCCGCGATCCTAAATATAGGAACGCGACTTTCAAATCTGAGTTTGAAAAAGCTTAAAGACTGACGAATTCAGGCGTGAACTTCTTAGCTATTACGCCTTTCTCAAACGCCATTTCAAAGAACTTTATCAACGCCTTGCGACCACTTTCGCCAAAATCAACAGTAAGCTCATTGACGTACATGCCGACAAACTTATCGGCTTGCTCATCCTTGAGACCTCGAGCAAAGTTAAGGGCGTAAGCAAGCGCATCTTTGCGATTATCCAGAGCGTAACGAATTGAATCTTGCAACATGCAGCTGGCTTTTTTGATCAGATCCTCTCCCAGATCTTTGCGAATCACATTTCCTCCAAGCGGCAGCGGCAGCCCGCTTTGATCAAACCACCACTGGCCCAGATCCACAATTTTCTTAAGACCCATTTCGGCATAAGTCAACTGACCTTCATGAATAATCAAACCGGCATCAACCTGTCCATTTTTTACCGCCTCAAGAATCTCGTCAAAAGGCAGCTCAATAACATTGAGATTCTGCTCGATTAGTCGAAGCGCCAGATAGGCACTGGTTTGTTTTCCTGGAATTGCCAGCTTCAGATTTTTCAAATCAGAAATCGCAATTTGCTCACGAGCCACAACCATGGGGCCATATTTCAATCCCATGCTGGCGCCGCAAGTCATCAAAGCATAACGTTCAGCCAGTTCCGGATAAGCAGCAAAAGATATTGCCGAAACATCGTATACGCCCTTCAATGCGTCTTGATTTAAAGACTGAATATCTTTCATAACTTGATTGACTTTGAGCCCATAGGTTTCCACCTTTCCGACCGCCAGCCCGTAAAACATGAATGCATCATCTGAATCAGGGCTGTGCGCGATGCTGATCTCCTTCAAAGCAGTAACCATAGCAATTGCCTCCCAATTCGTCTCAGTCCGACTCTAAGTAGAAGCCGGTGTCAGGCTGGAATCTTTATGCAAGCATTATTTAGTTGCAAGGCTGCCTGTCCTCATCAATTGTCGCCTGCTGCCGGGTCTCAATTCCTGAATTCTGGCTAATCCGCGCTTTTCAAGCTCCAGCCCATAGGCTGAGGGCTCTGAAATCCGGCCGGCAAAGGAGAGGCTTCATATATCTTTCGCAAAGTATTCAAGTCACGAGCAGTTATGCCACTGCCTTTGATGGCATTTTTTGCGGAAAGATTCTCAAGCGGATACATCAAATCTGCCGCATCACTGCTGTGTCCGAACAACCCGATCGCATGGCCCAACTCATGCTCTGCCACACGCTGCAAAGATTTTTCGGAAGTACCGACAAGATAATAACTTGGTCTCAAAAGATAAACAGTAACCCGCATTCTGCCGTTAAAAACTTCCAGATTGGTTTGACCAAGTGAACGTGGAGCAAGATGATTGATCCAGGCAAGCTCGATGTCTGCCGACTCGGCAGGAGAAGCAACTCGAATCGGGATATAGTGCCCCCAGGCAGAAACCGCATCATCAAGCGCTTTTTGCCAGGGGGCAGGCGATCCTTGAGGCAAATGAACCAAAACCGGAAATGATGTCCAACGCGCGACGGACTGACCGGCGAACTTATTTATATTGGCGAAATAGTCGCCGGCTCCGGTTTTAACAGGAATAGCTCTGACCAGACTATCCAGATCTACATTGGCACGATCCTTTGAATTGAGCCCCAGCCCATCGCTTGAGTTAGTTCTATAGCTTGAGCCTGGACTGCCCTGAGACGGCGGCATCATGCCCTGAGACGGCGGCATCATGCCCTGAGTCGGCGGCATCATGCCCTGAGACGGCGGCATCATGCCCTGAGTCGGCGGCATCATGCCCTGAGTCGGCGGCATCATGCCCTGAGTCGGAGGCATCATGCCCTGAGTCGGAGGCATCATGCCCTGAGTCGGAGGCATCATGCCCTG
>JAIEPM010000001.1 GCA_019748395.1 Candidatus Obscuribacterales bacterium | reverse complement strand
CGTACTCGAGAGTCAAGTTGCAGATGGCGTGCACCTGCATGGCGAAGGCTTCGAACTCGTCCACCTCAGCGCGCAAACAGGCATAACCGGCCTGCGCAGTCAGCTTCTTGGGCTCGGCAGCCACATCCGACGTTGTGGGAGCCTGCCCGGCAGAGGCATCCGAAGCTTTTGGCGCATCGGCAGACTCGGGCTTCGGTTCGACAACGACGCCGAGCATGGTCTCGAGATGGGCGTAGCGGGCGCGAGCCTTCGGCTGCGCCTGTTCTTTGAAGCGGTCCACTTCCTCTTTGATCTTGCCGACAACCGTGCTCATCGAACGCAGCTTATCGCGAGTCTCGTTCAGACAGAGCGACTCGCCGCCCTTGACGATGATCTGCGCGCTCTGCACCAGGTCGCGACACTTCTCACGCACGCGGTCCACCGAGTAACTGTTCTCGAGCCCGAGGCTGTGCTCACGGTCCATGGACTTGAGCGCCGCCGACTGAGCGTCCACGGCCAGAAGCATGGCGTTGAGAGCCATCTCACGAAGCTGCTGATGGCTCATGGCGAATGTTTCGTTCATAGCTGTTCTCCTTTGAATGGCTTTTGACCCTGAAGGTCAGGTTAGAAATGCGTTTTCGTTTCTGCTAGTCAAACCCGCTCGCCCGTTGCGATTGAGTTTTTGCTTCAAATGTCTTGCCTTTGTGGCTATTTGACTGACTGGCTCCTCTGAAAATTGGAAAAACGAAAACGTGCCTGAAACCTATGAAATCCGACAGAGCAGACTCAATTCTTCGAAAGAATGACTTCGCTTAGCTTGGCAAGCTTTACGGGGCTCAGATCAAATTGGGCCAACCCCAAAAAACAAAAACAAAAACAACGACCGGATTCTGAAAAGGATTCTCTGGTGACAGCCACGAAACCAGATAAGAACATCCACTTAAACGAAGCAATTGCGCCAAAATTGTAACTCGCTCCGTCTTGAGACTGACTAGCAAAGCCGCGATATCAGCCTAATGACGTATTTAGGAGATGAGATACAAAAGAAGGCATTTAAAAGTAAAAAAGCGGTCCGGATCGCTCCGAACCGCTTTTCACCGTGAGACTTTTCAGGGAAGGCTCCTCAAAAAGGCGGCCAGTTTTTCCTGAAAAACGCGCCTGTCTTCACCTGCAAAGTGAATATGCCCGGAGTTCGGCAATCTCAAGAATTCGGCCCGAGCCCCGGCTATCTGGAAAAGCGCCTCCGAATGTTGCAGCGGTATGAGCTCGTCTTTCTGACCATGGACCAGCAAAAGCGGCGGATGAGCGCGCTTGAGCAGAGCGCTATTATCCATGCGCACCTCAGGGAAAAGGAATGCAGGATAGATATTCAAAAGCCAGTAGCGCTCCTTGCCGATGCGCTCAAGAGAATAAAAGCCGCTTTGCAAAATAAGTCCGGCGCTTTCTTTCAGAGAGGCCACATGAGTTGCGACCGTGCAACCAAGTGATTCGCCGTAAAGCACAAGCTGCTCTTTCCCATAGCCCAGATTGCGCAAATGCTCATAAGCAGAAATGCCGTCGGAGAGGAAGGAGGCAGGCTCAGGCTTGACTGTCGAAAGTCCGAAGCCGCGGGGTTCATAAATGAAAACGGAGGCACCGCTGCGCAAAAGCAAGTCGATAATCTCCAGTCGTCCGGGGATGTCACCGGCATTGCCGGGATGGAAAAGAATGAGCTTAGTTGCCGCCGGATTCAGGAAAAGCCAGCCTCTAAGCTCGCTGCCGTCGGCAGCTTTGAAATTCGATTGCTGATTGGCGAAAGTCTTGTAGTTTCTGAGCTCTTTTTCCGAACCACGCAAATACTCAGGGTGAAAGAGATCTTTGTCATAGAGCCCAGGAGAAAAGCGAGGAGAAAGCAGGATCCAGGCCGAAAGCAAAACAAAAAACAGAGCGGCCAGTAAAGGCCGCCACCTTCTTTTGATGAAGGTTTTCATTGGCAGAAATTTCTTCAGCAGGAATTTGCCGACTCGAGAACTTTAAGTACCGGAGTCGACCGAGAAACAGAACAGGGACCTTGCTGTCAGGGCAAGCGTTCGCCTGCCCTGACAGTAGTCCTTAAAAGAGCGATCAACGACCGCCGCGGCGATTGAGCTGGCGCTGCACAGTGCGCGGCAGGTAGCCGTAGCGCGCCTGGAAAACGGCGGGCTTCATGCGGCCTTCCATGCACTGTTGAGTGTCCTTGCGGTGCTGCGCCCAGTAAGCGACCTGCTCGGCGCCGCTCGATTTGGCGCTGAGCTTGATGCTTTTGCTCGAATTGTGCTTGTGATTGTGTTTCATAGGGGGAAGGAATTTGAATTTTAGAACAGTAGAAACGGTGGCAGCCAGTCACCACCGGCAGTGCCACTCAAGCGTGATTTTCAGACCAGAACAACGTTGGCGAGTTTCGGAAATTTCTCCCAATCATTGCCATCTTCGTCATTGCAGGCGGCTTTCACAACTTCAATGAGACTTTCGTCCAGCTTTTCCGCCAGACCAAGAACAGTGCTTGTTACGCACCAGTGAGTGTTGACCCCGCAAACACGAAAGTGTCCGCCGGGAAACTCATGCTCGATACAGGCGTCGATGAGCTCTTCCGAGCCGTCGTCATCCTTTTTAACGGCAATCGCATACTTGTCGTAGCGGCCGGCAAGCAAGGCAATGAGACGTTCGTTGGTGGCAGGATACTTCTTGTATTCCAGCACCACGATCGGTCTGCCCAACTCGATTGCGGCCTCGATTTCAGCTGCAACAGCTTCAATCTGCGCTTCACTCTGGCTGGCTCGAAAGCCATATTGCATATCGATTACAACCAGAACATATTTTGCTTGAGCGTCGGTGTTGTTCATGTTTTTAATCAGGTTTTGGTTTCAACTAACTGAAGGAAGGCGCCGGAAAGCACCTTTCTTCAGGCAGTTGCAAGAATGCCGGGAGCCGGGAGTCTGGACTTGTAAAGTCCGAACTCCCGGGCTCCCAGGCAGCACTGCTTCTTAGAAAGCGAATTCGAGAAAAGCAGTGAGCGCGAAAAGAAATCCGCCGCAAATAAACGGCCACTTGCCCCAGCGCGGAGCATAAACGAAGCCGAAGCCCGCCATCACCAACGGTGCCAGCACCTTGACCTGCAAAGGCATGGACGGCGTTCTCATGTTGAAAGCTACAAGCAGAGCCAGCAGCAAGCAAATGAATACCGGGCGGAATTGATTGAGTACTTCTTTGATCATTGTTTTTGCTAATTGATTGGAAGATCGAACTGCAACTTGGTTGGCAGAAATTAGAAATCCCTGCTTATCCAACCCCGCCACGTGGAGGCGGCAGTATGGGGTCTTGGAACCGGTGGAAAAATCTCCACCGGTTCCTTTAGCTCAAAATCTGAAAGCGACTCAAGCGCGAACGAAGCGAGAAGCAAGCTTCAAGCCGGGCTGCACCAGTGCAAAGAATCCTGCACCCAAAGCGGCACCGGCAAGGACAGTGCCGGACGCGGCAGAGAGCAGCTCCTGATTGAAGAGCAAAGCAAGCAGCAAACTGTCCACGAGATAAACAACTGCTGTCGCCAAGCCCGGATTAAGCTGCTCCTGTACCTTGCCGGTGCGCGGAGCGGCAAAGCCCTGCGCAAAAGGAATGAAGTGGCTGAAAAGCCCGTCACCGATGCGCGCGCCAATCAGAAGCGAGAGCCAGAATGGATTGACCTGAGCCGCGCTGAACGCACCGTAAGCTGCGCCGGCCTGCAGGACAAAAGCGGGCCAGACAATCAGGATCAGACCGGCATGGGCGCTGAGATGCCGCAGCCAGTCCGCTTCAAGGAGCTCACCGAAGTAAGCCCAGAGCCTGCCTTGAGCTTCCTCCAGCATATGGAAGAAAGCAATACCGCCGGTCCAAAGCAGAGCGGCAATAAGAGGATTTCTGAAAGCCAGAATTGCCGTCAGAATGAAAAGGACAGTGAATTTCATAATCTAGAGTCTGAGCCACTGAGTTATGCCGCGCTAAGAGCGCCGACGGAAAAGAAAAATCAGCCCGAAGCTGAGAACGAAAGCAGCGACGCCGACCGCCGGGCCGAAATCATTGACTTTGGCAGCATCAACTGAGACAAAAGCCAGCAGAATCAGAATGACTGAAAGCAAGGCCAGAACCGTCTTGCGGCCGACCTTACCCCAGACACCAATGATGCCGCAAGCCATGATCAGAAGAGCGAGAATGTTGTTTTTCATTTGATTTGACAACTTGAGTTTAGGCTAAGCGGGCGGAGCATGCCCATAGAACAGGAGCTCCGCCCGCCGCCCGAAACTTTATTTGGAAGCGTAAGTGCGCAGCACCGGCGCTTGCTCAGTGCCGTT
>JAIEPM010000032.1 GCA_019748395.1 Candidatus Obscuribacterales bacterium | reverse complement strand
CCGTGCTCAAGTGCTGCTTGTGCGGCTCGCTGATTGCCGATGACGTGAAAGCAGGCTTGCATCACAGTTTCAGGAATGACCGGATTGTTCTTCGCGCTAAAAAAGGACGAGCCGTCTTGCACCGCAGGCAGTATCAGTTCGCCGAAGCCGTTTTGAGGTCCGGAAGACAAAAGTCGCAAATCGCCGCAGATTTTTATGAGTAGCCCTGAGAGCGTTGCAAGTAAATTTGCCAGATCCGCCAGTTCATCGATATGCTGTGCTGCATCAAAAAGATTCTCTTTCAATTTGAGCGGATAGCCGCTTAAATCCGAAAGTATTTCAACTACATGCTTGCGATAGATAGGGCTGGCGCCCTCGCCGCTTCCAATTACAGTTGCCCCGAGATTGACATGCTGAAGTTTCGCGCTTGCGGCAATGAGATTCTCTCGTTGACGCGCCAGTGCTGATTGCCAGGCTGAGAATACGCTGGAAAATTTCGTGGGCATGGCATCTTGCAAACAGGTTCTGGCAACAGTATAGATTTCATCGCTCTCCAGCGACCGCTGCTTGAGTGATTCTTGAAGATTAAAGAGCGTTTCTAGAAGTGCCTGCATTTCCGTGAGCAGCGCCAGTCTGAAAGCCGTCGAGCAGGAGTCGGCAGTTGATTGGCCTGCATTTACCTCTTCTTTGGCACGAATTTCGAGCTCGAGATTGTTTTTCTTGCCTTCCCTTTCCGCCAGCCTGGCAAGCACTTCGTTTATGTTCTGATTGAAAGCGATGCCGCCGCCTCCATGGAGCATATCCACAGGAAAATTCTGATCGTAATTTCCGCTTGAAACTAAGTCTGCAGCCGAGCAAATTTGCTTGCAGGTTTGCGAACTGATTACGGAGGCTCTTTGATTTGCCAGAGCCGCCGCTTTCTTTACCAGAGCAAGAGCTCGAATGAACGACGGATAATCGGACATCTTGAAGCGAGAGCAGCTCATATTCTCTAGAGCTCTGACGGTTTGTACACCGTAGAGTTTCTCGTCTTCGATAATAAGTTCACCGAAACGGTCCGACTCAGCTCTTGCCACAGTTATTTATTCCGCCCGTAGCGCATGTATCTGAGGTGATCGCTGCTTACGACTCCGGGTTTCGTGTCGTAGCCGAGCAATGCTATAAGTCTTGGCACTTCACCCTCTATTTTTGTGACTCGATGCAGGGCGTGTCGTCCTTCAAAAAGCACGAGCGAACCGGGGGCAATGTCCAGACGCAAAACCCCATCTCGCGAGCCTTTCAGGATGCGGCGCACGGCATCATAATTTTCTTCCTGTCGATTGCGAATCATCGGTACAAATTCGTAGGCACCGCCTGCGATGCAATCCTGCAACAAAAGCGATACTACAAAATCTGTTTGATCGAAGTGCCATCGCAAATAATCGCCGTCTTTCATAACAGCAATATTCAGTGCTCCCATTTTGTCCGCATAGCGAAAGAGTTCGTCTTTTCCCAGAGCTGCAGCTAGAAATTCCATGAGACCGTCCCATTCATAGAGTTTGCGAATGAGAGTTCCTTCCGGCATCTGGTCGTAAGCAACAGCACCAAGCGAAGTTGTTTCGATCATTCGGCGCGGATCTTCTAGAGGCAAACTCTGATCTTCCGGTGTTAGATAAGGATTGCCCTCGACGGTGCTGTGGTAAGCAAGAGGGGCCAATTCATTTGCTTCAGCAGCGAGAGCTTCGACTGCCGCTTTACTTACAAAACCGGGAAGAACTGCGGCGCCAAGCTCGGAGAGCTGTTTGCGGCAGAGTCCTACAAGCTCTTGATAGCTCCGGCTGTTTTTGTCGGCAACCGGATATTTCTCCAGATCGATGAGATCCCATGGGTTCCTGAAAATCGCTGCACTGGGCTCCATCATTGTTCTGCTCACAGTTTTTTCTCCTGAGTTGAGAGATTGCCGCTGTCCTTAACTTGGACCGGCATGATCTTAAAATACGAAAGCTCTCCCAGGTAAAAGCTTGCATAAGACTAATCCTTCAGCTTCTCGTCGGGACTACTTTGAGCTCCGCAAACTTTCAGCGACAAGTGGCCGAATCTGCGCTTGCACGGTCACTTGTCGCTTAAGTCGGAGACTTCTTGACAGTGCTTTCTCCGGCTTTCTGTGCAAGAATTACATGATTCTCACTAGAACTTGCCGGATCAAAAAAGGCATATGACAGATCTATCAGAGACCGAGTTGAAGAAGCGCTACCGGGGCTGCTTGCTAGGATTGGCAAGCGGAGATGCTCTTGGTACAACGCTTGAATTCATGAGTCCCGGCAGTTTTGAGCCGATTGACGATATGCGGGGCGGTGGAGCTTTCCGATTGAAAGCCGGGCAGTGGACCGACGACACTTCAATGGCTCTTTGTCTTGCCGAAAGTTTGATTGAGTGCGCCGAGTACAACACCGAAGATCAAATGCGCCGTTATCTGAAATGGTGGGAAGCCGGTCATCTGAGCAGCACGGGAGAATGTTTCGATATCGGCACGACCACAAGAGCTTCTTTGTATCGTTTTAAAGTCAGCGGTGATGCTTATTCCGGCAGCGATGGTGAACGCAGTCACGGCAACGGTTCGATTATGCGGCTTTCTCCGCTGCCCATGTTTTTTGCATTTGATGCATCACAGGCAATTGCCAAGTCTGGAGACAGCTCTCGAACTACCCATGCAGCTCGCGATTGCGTAGATGCCTGTCGCTACATGGCTGCGATTTTAGTGGGAGCGCTCAAGGGCAGCTCAAGAGACGAACTGCTCTCTGAAAATTACTCGGCAGGCAGTAATGCCTGGTCTTCATTGCCGCTATCGCCGAAAGTAGCTGCTATTGCAGCAGGCTCTTTCAAGACAAAAGAACCTCCAAAAATTAGAGGCTCCGGCTATGTGATTGACTCACTGGAAGCTGCACTCTGGGCTTTTTACAAAAGCTCCTCATTTAAGGAAGGTGCTTTGCTGGCTGTTAACCTGGGTGAAGATGCCGATACGACAGGGGCAGTTTATGGACAAATTGCCGGTGCGTTTTACGGAGAGGATGATATTCCTGAATCCTGGCGAAAGCAGCTATCTATGAGAAGCACGATTGAAACTTTTGCAGAGCGGCTTTTGCAGCTGGCTTTACTTTCCAGAAACTAGAATATTTTGGACAAATTGTTTTACAAGCCAGAGAATAAACCATTCCTGTACGAGTCATTGCCGACTGAAATTTCGTTTTTCAGTCGCTTTAAACATTCCTGCTTTTCCTTTTCAGTCATATCGCCGGCATTTTTAATCACTTTTGCAGCTTGCTCGAGTCTATTTAACCTCACGAGAAAGTCTGCCTCGCGCCTGCTATCCTGAGTTGAAAGGGTTCTGGCATATGCAAGACCTTCTTCATACATCTCTGCTTCTCTCAGTCCTCTCATGAAATCCCGAGGTGGAATCGTCGGTCTGATTTTGCCGCTGGCGATATTTGCCTTAAGGAACTCACGGAGGGTTTTTCTTGCATTCTCTTTTTTACCTTGTTGATAATCTACGAGTGCCTGCTCAAAATCCAATCGGCTGTATTTCTCGTCTATTTGAAGGTTGCCGTTAAGACCGTCTGTTTTTGCTCTGTCAAGACAGGCCTGAGCTAAATCAAAATGACCATATTGTCTGCAAATTCGACTTTCCCCGGTTAAAGTGCGGCTGTCCTGCGAGTTTTCAATCAACTTGATGGCGGCTTTCTTGTCGGATAACTCAAGGGCAAGGAGCATTGCGTCTGTTGCGTCATGAAAACCCCATTGCCAGGAAACTACTTCGTTCAATAAGTTTTTTGCTGAGTCCGCTTTCCCGAGGCGAAAAAGTGCTAAACCTGCAATTGATTTTGCCCAGAGCTTGTCGCGGTTACTGAAGCAATTTATGTGCTTTTGATCGCTGCTCTCATATACAGGTCTGGCCAGTTCCAAAACTTTATCCCAGTTTTTTTCATCTGCATATTTGCTAACAAGCAAGCGAAGTGAATCGGCGAAAATACTTTCTTCCGCAAGTACGGTTGATGGACGCTCGGCTATTCTTTTTGGTAAGAGCCGAGCGCTGTTATACAGTGCCTCCAGATTTTGAACATTGTTCAGGTCTCCGGCCCTGAGCTCTTGCCAGTGTTGAAGTTCCTGAGCAAAGCCGCCCACCTGCAGCTTGGCGAGCGCTTTCTTTTTCTTGCCTGAGTCAGTCTTAAGTCGAGACTCTGAGTTTCCTTTGATTTGTAGTGCTGTAGCTGAAAAAACGAGCAAGCTGAAGAGCAAAATAGCAGCAAGCACTTTGCTGTTTTGCCAAACGCTCTCTTCTGTCGGAGACTTTTCCTCAAGC
>JAIEPM010000639.1 GCA_019748395.1 Candidatus Obscuribacterales bacterium | reverse complement strand
AGAAGCTTTGCGAGGTTACCGATGCGCCTTGTATGCGATCCAATCTGTACGAGCGGTGTTCACCCGAGTCGCTTCGTGTAGCGTGTAAAACATAATTTCCTTCGGCAGTGCGCCGCAGCGAATAGGGTTCAATGCGTCTAGTCTTGTTCTCGTAGACGAGATCGACGCAAAGATAGTTGGCGGCGGCAAAACGAATACTCTCAAGTGCCGGGCGCGTGCGTATCGGAATGGACATTGGCAGCGTGCGGCTGTAAATGGGCACTTCCTGCAAGCCCGGTCTTATGATCGTGCGTTCCGGCGCTTCCGCGCCAGTGTGTATCCAGCTAAATATCTCCGGCAGAGCATCCCAGAAATCGGGTGCCGGTGGAAGGACAGGCAATTGGTGCCCGAGCATGGCTGCCCACTTTGCTTCAAGGTCGGCGCGGTGTGATACCAAGGACTCAATCGTTGGCAGAGCAATCGATTTGAATTCGCACTTCTGTTTGAGTACGTCGCGCAGGACACCGGCAGAAGGACGCGCGTCCGTGTGTCTATATAAGTTGACGACGTCATAAAGATCCCTTGGCCTTGTCCGTTCTGCAAGTGCTCTCACTTTTTCGGCGAACGCTTCCTCATACGCATAGCAATTGGTCCAGATGCCTTCTGCTGGCGCATCTGAATAAGGATGAAATACCTGGCGCCTGACAGAAGGTAATACGATTTTCTCGTCCGCCGTCAAATCGAGTTTGATTTTCGGCCAACCGCCAGTGCTCGAAGAGGCCGGTCCACGATAGCCAATCTTGCCTTGGCACGATGGTTTGCCCCGTGGATTGTCGTAGACGTCTATCGAGATCTGATCTGGTGGCAAATTCAAGCCCGACTGCTCAGCCACCCATCTAGCGACTTCGGTGAGCTGCGTTTTCAGAAATTCCTGGTCAATATGACTTGCGTCGCGAAGCGTAAAATCCAAATCTTCCGAAAACCGGTACGTTTCGAAAAAGCACTTCTTCAAACAGGTGCCGCCTTTGAACACCCAGGAATTGGCGAGGACGGAGTTAGCATTGATGCCACCAAGTATCCAACCGAGGACATAGTCCTTCTCGACGACGTTTGGCAGCAATGACAGAGTGGATGCTGCCTCTAAGATCTCTCGCTTATCGATCATTCGCAGGCACCCACAATCGCCACGAAGTTGCTAATTTGTCGCAGGACAGCGTAGGATCCAGTCGAGCATATCCTTGCGTTAGATGGTCGCGGCAAGCCGCCGACAACTTCTCATCATGCAAGCGCGTTTCCGCCAGGTATCCTAGACGCTTGAAGATCGCGCCATTGCCATATTGCTTCGCGTAATCGATTAACAACTCTCGTTGCGCGTCTTCGCTTGTCAGAAATGCTGCAATGCAGTCCGCAGTATGATCGATTCCACCGCCGGTGTCCGGACTTGCGAGCATGTCAATCAAAGTCCGTGCAGGATCCGAAATCATCACGCGGGTTGATCCGCGCCAAATTGTCTTGAGTCCAAAAAAGCGTTTTCCCTTCGTGTGTCGCAAACTGAATGTAACGCCTTGTGCTGCATACTTGTCAGGCCCTCGTCGCGTAGTAAAGACCAAGATCTCATTGAACAATTGCTCAGTCAAATCCCAGTGGTGCGCCGCTGTCCAGCCTCCGACATAAGATTCTCCGAACAACGAAGGAACGAGAACCCACGGATCTTCCACCACTTGCTGACTGGTAGCAAGGTCTAGCGGTACCGGAACATAAAGTCCGGGCCCAACACGGCGCAGCCACCCTTGTGCTCGCCACCGCGACAAGAGTTTTGCCGCCTGGTGCTTATCAACTCCCAATGTCGTTGCGGCTAATTCGATGGTTATTACTTCTCGACTGGCGCGAAGCACAGCCGCAAGTCTTGCGCGGGACGCAGGTAGTGAAAAGGATGAGTCGTCTTTTTGATGCATTGACTATATTTTACTGCACAAACTTCGCAATTACAGGGAATTCTAAGCGTTATTGTATAGCAATCGGCTGTATCGAAGCGCTTCAAATTCGCAGTTTTCGCGAAGTTAATGCACGATATTGTAGTTGACTGGGGTCAAAGCGTCATCAAAGTACCCCAAAATTCCGTCGAAATCTGTGGCCCATTTTGTGGCCCGTCGGGTGTCCATTCGGGACCATTAGCGCCACTTCGCGCAAGCGGCAAAAATCTCGAAACCCGCACCATCAAACAAAATCAATTGACGAGTCTTAATGAGAATGGCTACCCAGGCGATTCTCGCCGCCTCCACCATTTTTATTTTTGAGCTGCGCCGGACCACTTTTGATATATACGATGTTTTCTGTCGAGGTAGATACGATGCTATGCATCGCCCGCATTTTCGCTCATGGAAAATATGCAGCCGTGGACGCATGTAAGGCCAGTAAGGATATTTTGGGGAACTCAACTCACCCGGCTTTGGAGCGGATTTTGAGCTGAGCGGAAGCTACATAAAAGGTTGATTGGCGACATCAGGACGCTCCATGGGCACCAAAGAGAATCGAAAGTACTCACAGTTTCTGCTGAAAGAGTGAAGATAAATCCACTATGTCGGCTTCCCTGCCAATGAGCGATTTGTATGCAATAAGATCCTCTAATGGCTGGACCATAACTTCGATACCGGAGATCTGTCGACGTTCGGACCTGCTCAGATTTGTTGAAAACGGCACGCGGCAACCATCTTTAGTAATTGCAAAAGCATCTTCGACTTGATTTATGTCAATCTCGATTCCATCAATAGACAAAGTCATTAGCCACAAGTCGAATTCGTCATCCACAAGGTGATGCGGTGGCTGTTTCATTTCGTCCGCAAATAATTCGGCAACCCTTCCGAAATCAGCAGCTGCTACCTCGAGGTCGATGTCTTGAGGCGGCTGTAGGGACCCGTGAATGTTTCCGGCAATGCCACCCGTAACTTGATACGGAATATTCTTAGACTCAAGCTTTTCGGCTATTAAGGCTAAAACGCTCAAATGCTTCTTCAACATGAGAGCCCCTATCAACGCTTCTCAAAGCTGGTCTAAGTATTTGGAGGAATAATACCAATAACACTCGACTTTGAATACGATAAGTCGCCGAATGCTGGGCCGCCATCAGTTAGGATTTGCTCGGACAAAGTCTTCTGGCTTTCACTGCGCCAGCCGTTTCTATCGAAAGGCAGTGGTAACACGGCTCTTTCTTTGCCTTCCGAAGCGACCGAGGAAGCCGAGAACTTATAAATCTATTTCAAGCGCGCCTGTAGCAAAGGTAAGCGATGCGAGAGCCGAAGGTCTTTGTCTCGACTAAGTCCAGCTTGACCATTTCGTCGACTGAAGGGAAATAGGGAGTTCCGCCGCCGAGCAAAACCGGGCTGACGAAGATGTGCCACTCATCAATGAGATTCAGTTTCATACACGCATGAGCGAGTCGGGCACCGCCTACGGCGATGTCCTTTCCGGGCAGTTCTTTGAGCCGCTGGACTTCCTCGGCCAGACCGTTCCTGAGCAGTTTGGAGTTGCCCACCACAGACTTGAGCGTTGTGGAAAACACTAGCTTCGGCAGGTCCTTCCAAATTTTTGCGAACTTGATTTGGTCTGCGTTAAGCGAGCCCTCGTCGATGGTTTCCCAGTAGAGCATTGTTTCATAGAGCCTTCGTCCGCAGAGTTGCAGATCGGTGCCCTCTACTCGCTGGGTATGGAAGCGAAACAGCTCCTCATCCGGCGGCGACCAGTCGATCGCGCCATCAGGTCCGGCGATATAACCGTCCAGGGACGAGGTCATCGCGTAGATCAGTTTTCGCATCATTGCACAAGGGAAGGTGTCATGCGTCAGGCAATTTGTTTTGAGCAGTTGCTTTGATTGGGGCGATTTGAACTAGCCGGCTTCGGCACCGCATACGGTGCAATTGGTCTGCAACAGTTGAGGCACGTGTAGGTGCGAAATCGTCTCTCTGGCTTTCTCGCAGCTGCAGGATGCGACACGCCGCGTGATACGTCTGACGCGCTTTGTGCTCTTCTTCCAATCGATAAATGCAGCGGTTGTCAGAAAAAAATAGAGGATCGCTAAGCCGGGGAGTTTATAGTGATGTGGCGCAAACACCAGAGCCAAGATCGATACGAAGAAAATTTCGTTACCGTAGTCAAATTTATTTTTGATGCGCGTCATAGGTCGTCCTCCAGTATTGGTGGGGGGCGGTTAATTTGTTCGAGTTGCAAGAGAATCGCCGCAAGCGATCTTGCTGACCCAACAATTTATTAATACATGTCAAGCATAGCGGTGAATGCAGCAACTGGCAAGGAGTCT
>JAIEPM010000108.1 GCA_019748395.1 Candidatus Obscuribacterales bacterium | reverse complement strand
TTTAAGCGCTTCAGTGATAAGCTCAATATTGCTGGGCTCATCATCAACGACAAGAATGCTGAGTGTTTCGCTCACGGGTTCAACCAATCAAACCGAATCTAGCCGGATTAATCGCCAAGCAGGGCAGTTTTCAACAGCCGCCAGGCTTGACAATAGTCCTCAGGAAAAATAATAGCACGCGCTAGCTCTTCAAAACGACTGGAATTTGCGGCAATATCAATTCCTCAACAGGCTTTGATTCCGATATTGCAAGCTGATCGGATTGGACCGCTGAAATAAAGTCTCCAAGTAGCAAACCGCAAAATTCAGGACCGTAAGGTTGCAAACGAGACAAGCCCTTCTGCAACAACTTCAAAGCCCCATTCCGATTAGCACGCAAATAATGATAGTAAGCGACCGCAATTTGAATAATGCCCTGGGTAACTTGCTTGTCCGCCCCATTTTGCTGTTTCCAGACTTCCTCTAGAACTTCGTGACATTCAAAAAATTCTCGCTGGTTAAATAAGGCGATACCTTCCATAAATCTGCTTCTCAGCTTTACCTGTGAAGGCTCGGACTCAGAGGCACTCATGGTATCGCCGCCAGTACTACTGTCGGTGAATCGCCGGGCAGCATCGTCAATTCGGAGCGAGCCAGAGTTTGAACCTGCCAGGTATCCTGCAAGCCGGAAAGATCGATGATTTTAGGACCGGAAATAATCATGAAATCAGGAATAATCTTTCCGGCATCACCATATTGAGCATTTTCTTCAGACAAATCCGCAATCGCTTTTTCTACCCCGGAACAGGGAACTTTTTGCAAACGAGCATCTTTCATTTTCAAGCGGATTACGCCCTTGCGATCCATAGCTCTAACAGATTGCAAGCGAGCCGGAATCAAACCAAATAACTTACGTTCAATTTGCTCGCATCCGAAAACAGTAAAATGCTCAGTCTCAGCCAGTATCTCGACTTTTGAGTCTTTAGAGCGAAAAGAATCGGAAGCCAGCTTCAGACGCTCTTCGGGACTGCCGGCCGAGTTCTGATTTTGAGCTTCAGTCAAACCTGTTGCACCATAAGCAGTGGCACGCAAAATATTTGCACGCGGGTCGACTTCCACATGAACTTCTATGCAGGAGGGATCTGCTCCCATGGCAGCTACGGCATTGAAAGCTTCTTCTCGAATTTTAATCAGGTCTTCCTGCTTCGGCGATACTACTTGCCGCTCGACAGTCTCTCGCACAAGAGCAAGCGCGACGCCGATAGCGGAGACGACATCGGCATTTTCAGCAAGCGCATGTTGCAGTCCCATTTTCTTTGCGACGTAAGGAACAATGGCTGCGGCTCCACCGCCGCCGCCGACAAGAGTCACCGAATCCATGTCCAATTTGTATTCGGCAGCAAATTTTTTCAAAGCCGGCAGTATTTTTTCATAAGCCCTGTCCAGAACTTCTTCTGCAAGCAGTTCGGGACTGCTTCCAATTTTAGCGGCCAGTGCCTGAAAAGCGGCTCTGATTTGCTCCTTATTGCCGGAGGCACAGTCTCCTTCAGGAACAAGAGAGAGTAAGTTCGATGCACAGGTGGGAGTAAGCGTGCTGACTCCGCCGCTTGATTTTATGGAAACATAGTCGGCCGGGTCGCCTTCTTTAGGACTGAGCAATTCTACTTGCGGATTCTGGAAATTATCCACAAAAGACACATAGCTCATCCCGGCGATGTGCGCGCTGCGCGGTCCGACATCTTTTATATGCGAGCCGGAAACCTGTAACATCGAACCACCGGCAACACCAAGTGTATTAACATCAAGTGAGCGAAGATACACTCGATGCCCGCCGATTTCCGCATCTGTTACCAGAGCTTTGCCGTTGCGTATAACGGAAATATCGGTGCTGGTGCCGCCCACTTCCAGAAAAATCGCATCTGAAATACGAAGATACATCATCGCGGCAGCGACTCCGGCAGCCGGTCCTGAAAGTCGAGTCAAAATCGGACGTTTTCTCATGGCGTCGATATCCATGACTCCGCCGTCGGAGCGCATGATCATTATTGGAGCCTTGATACCGGCCGCCCTGACACTAGATTCCGTCATGTCGGCGGTTTCAATCATTTTCGGCAGCATCGCGGCATTGATAACGGCGGTTCTGGTTCGCACTTTCAAGCCATAAAGCTTGCTCACTTCAGAGCCTGCAGTTGCCACAAAACCTTTCTCGCGGGCAAGCTGCAAAGCCTTTTCTTCATTTGTCTCGTCATCTACACTAAAAGCCTCGCTCACGGCAATTGCGCGTGCACCAGCTTCATGAAGACGCTTGAGACAATCTTCCAATCGCTTTTTATCCAGACCGCCACTGGTGTCCATAAATTCAAAGTAGGTCTTGAGAAAGCGACCTTTAGCAAGTTCGATAGATCCGACATTGCCGTGCAGTCGAGCCAGAAAGGCGCTTGAGCCCTTGCCCATGGCTATCACACCCACAGGGGCAACATCACCTTCAAGCAAAGCATTAGTTGCCTGCGTCGTACTGTGAGCGATGAAACTGACATTCTCAGGGTTTAGATCAGCCTTTTTCAACAAGAGATTTAGTGAGTCGATAATGCCTTTCGCCACACCTTCTTTGGCACTGTGGGTAGTGGCGACTTTCGACTTTCCCAAAAGCTCAAGCGTCTCGGCATCAATAGCTACAGCATGCGTAAAAGTGCCGCCCACGTCTATGCCGATTCGAACTGAATGTGTCATATACGGCTCCTCAAAGCTTGACGAACCCCAGTGCAACCGAAAGAACAAGTCCGCCCACAACAGCCACCCAGACATAGGGCATTGTTTTGCGCAAAAGTACCTGTGTATCGGTTCCTAAATAAGTGGCAATCCAGACGTTATGAGTATTGGTAGGATCGCAAACCCCTTGAAGCTGACCTACGGACATCAACATTCCCATAATCGCCTGACCGCTCAGAGCCGTACTTTTTTGCATGAGAGCAACCAGGCCGCTGCCCATCCCCCAGAGACTCAGAGGACCGCGATATAAAGCCAGCGGCGCCAGTAAAGTAAAACCGATCACATAAGGAACTGCGTGCGTTGGGACTGCGGCTGCCAGCAAGGGCGCAATTGCTGTGGCGATGGTCTTGTGCATGACGGCGCAGAGCAACATGCCTATGCCCATCATCAAGATTACAGCTGGAATAACGGATTGAGCGCCTTCAATGATGGCGCGCGTAAGCAAATTTACAGAGTCTTTTCGCCAGGTGGCAAAAACACCGAAACTGATACCGACAAAGAAAGCCGAAATTATGTCCCACTGAAAGCCCAGAACCAGAATCAAAGGCACAGCCGGAGTCAAGAAGGCGAAGCCCGGCAGATCGGCTTGCTTTTTCATCTGCCGGTAAACTGCATTAAGAGCTAATAGTCCAAGAACAAGTGCTACGATTAAGAAAGATTCCTGACTCGGACCGCTTTTGACAGCTGCGGCCGATAGCAATCCGGATTTCTGAGATAGAAGATAAAAGAGAGCCGAAAGCAGCGCCATGGATATTAAGGCAGGCTTGAGATTTGAAAGTCGGCGCAGCTCAATGCTTAGAAAGCCGACTAAAACGGCTGTCAAAAGCCCGGCAAAAGGAACGACGAAGCCGACAATCTGGTCTTGCTCGACAGCCAGAACGTCTTTGTAAAGAACCCAGTTGGCCAGATTGAACATGCCGCCCAAATTGATACCGAAAAGAAAAAGTCCTCCGGCAACAGCCGCCGAAATACCCAGAGATAGCATCACCGGCAGTACCACAGTCCCAACCATGATCACGGCACCCAATCCACCAAGAGATGAGAATAGCAAAGCCGTAACCAGAGTCATCAAGAGACCCAGAATAAAGGGGCTGTCGCCGGAGAACTCGGCAACCCAGCGAACCATGGCTTTCGCGATGCCGTGCTTGTTGATTAACTCGGCAAGAATCGCACCGATCATCGTAGTTGCGTAAGCTGAATGCAACTTCAATGCTCCGGCATTAATGACATCCTTCAAAATATCGGCAGGCGCAATTCCGGCAATCGAGGCTATAACAACTGCCATTATAGGCAGTGCCAATAAAGCAGATATGCGGCGAGTATACATAAGCGCCGCCATCACCAGAAAAACTAAGAAACAGGCAATTCCTATTTGCAATTCGGCACGTCCAACGCCTTCCGCACCCAAGAGTATAACGTAAGCGGAGATCGGGTACAGTGTCAGCAAGGGCAAGCAGCATTGCCCCCTGACAGCCGTCAAGCATCCGGTTCCGAAAATGCGTCCTGGGCTCAAAGTATTCCACCGAGGCTTAATTCTGGTC
>JAIEPM010000389.1 GCA_019748395.1 Candidatus Obscuribacterales bacterium | reverse complement strand
ATGGCAATTCCGGCAAGTTCGGAAGGAGCAGCCTCGTACTTATTGATGATTTCGCGCCTGCCGCAAGCTCCTGATGATTTTTTGCGCAGCAAGCAGCCGGGTAACGATGTCCTGAAAGGTTTGCCCCTCGGGGAATAAAGCTCGCTTAGATGAACTAAATTTACGAGACGAGAAAGCTCCGCCGGCCGGCGCAGCACCGCCCTTAGTCGTATTTCCACGCTGGTAATGATTCGAAAAATAAGAAAAATAGAAGCTATATGCCCGGTAATTCCAGCGAGAATTCCAGCATAAGTTTTCGCCCTAAGTAGATAATTTAGATAGGTGCAAGAAAATGTCCGTAGCAACCCCAGTGAAAGAAACAAGCGCTCCAGTGCAAGCTCCGACAACAGCCCAGGGAACCCTGATCGATACGCTTCCATTGAAGCTTGTGATGATGTTGGCAGCACCATATCTCGCCGGACGAAACGCGAATGATGCACTGGCGAAAGCACACAAAATTTACAAGGAAAGCCGTTTTGCTTCGACGATAGACATACTCGGCGAAGATGCACATGTTGAATCGGACTGCGATCAATCAGTCGAGAATTATAAGAAGCTGATAGACCTGATTGCCAATAACAGAATCGCTTGCTCAAATCCACTCGAGCAAATGACTGTTTCATTCAAACCTTCAATGTTCAGCGTGATCTCACCGGTATCTGCCGCAGCAGATAAACAGAAGCAACTGGACAGAGCTTACGACCGCATTGAAAGTATAGTCAAACACGCGAAAGCGAAAGATCTTCGTGTCACTCTTGAAGCAGAAGATCACAGCTGGACGGACTTCCATCTTGATACTTATTACGCGTTGATCAACGCCGGTTATCATAACTGCGGCACAGTAATTCAGTCTCGTTTGTTCAGAACAAAAGAAGACATCAAGAAATTCGATGAGCGCATGCGTGTTCGCATGGTTATCGGTATTTACAATGAACCGGCCGAAATCGCTTTGACCCAGAAGCCGGAAATGAAAAAGCTGGCAGTCGAGTACGCAAAAGAATTACTGGCTCGTGGTGTATATGTGGAACTGGCATCACACGACACTGATTGCATGGACAACTTCATTGAAGATGCCGTGCTTACAACCAGAACTCCGGCCAAGCAATTTGAGATTCAACATCTGCTCGGCGTTCCGCGCAAAGAAATACAGCAAGCTTTTGTCAGCGGCAAATACTTTGTAGAAAAAGCAGAGAAAGCCGGCGGCAACAGAAGAGATCAACTTGCAGACCTGGCTCGCTCCGGCGTGCTGATGCGCATGTATTTACCTTACGGCACCGACAACGTAGCTGGACCATATTGCAAACGAAGACTGAAAGCCAATCCCAATATGATCGGCTACGGAATCAAAAACTTCTTGAACATAAAGTAAGTCAAGAAAAAACGAGCAAATAAAAAGGGCGTCGAAAAACTCGACGCTCTTTTTATTTACTTGCGATGCTTCAACTTAGTGCTTTCTGAAAGCCTCAAGAGCACCAACAGCAGCGGCACCTGAAAGAACAGACATTGTTGCTGCCGCAGCGGCTTCGTCTGAAGCCTTAGTGGCGTTCTTCAAGTCGTAAGAAATTCCGGTTTTTAGATCTACCGGAACAATCGGTGGCACAAGGAAACTTCTGCTTCTGCCGATCACGGTCATATCATATGCCCGCGTATTCAAATTGAATTGAGAAAAGTCCACAGCTTCTATAACGCCGGGAATACGTCCTGTCAATCTTGAAGGCGGAAGCTCGGATTTCGTCCATTCAAATTGTGAATTGCTGCCATTCCTGCCGCCCATTGAAGCTTCCCTCAAAGATGGCGGCAGCACGGGTCGATTGAGCACAGAGGGATCTTTGATTAGCGGACCACTTAAGCCCTCTGTCGGCAGAACTTTTAGCTGACTCCAATCTCTAAGCTTTATTCCGGCCTCAGAAAGAGTTCTTGCAGAACCGGCAACTTGATTTCCTGCTTCAAAAGACTTGAGCTGGGCAGCAATCTCTGGAGCTGAGAGCGGACGAGCCAGCTCGCCCTGCAACTGACGCGGACCAAGCTCTCTTTCAATTAGAGTTCTAAGTTCACGCGGATGCGCAAGGCTATTAGCTTCAGAGAGCCTGAGGACGGCAGCCCTGCTGTCGGCATTAATTGGAACACCACTATTTAGAAGAGCATCCGTTGCCGGTAGACTTGCCGACAGCCGCTGAGCTGCAGCTCGGGTGTCGACATTTATCGGAATACTGCTCTTTAGAAGAGCCTCAGTCGCCGGGCCGTTTACGCTTTTCAAAGATTCTGCCGGAACAGGGGGTAAACCTCTGCACGCATATTTATCCGGATCTGCGACTAGAGAAAATCTGGAAGAACCAGCGAGTTTAAATCCTGCGTAGCCGGCCGCTCCCATCACGGGATAATCTACAAGTGCCGTACCCAAGTTATTCGCAACTACAATTTTGTTGTATTCACTGTTGTGGGGCGAATTCCAGGTGTCTTTTATGGCACCCACCGTCGGCACGGCCCGCCTGGCCATATCGCCGGCCGCTCCTATTGCTAATATTCCACCAGCGACCTTGGCGGCGGTGCCCCAGCGCCCCCCGGCGTCCAGAGCCGATTTTAGAGCATAACCAGCAACAAGAGATATTGTTGCATCCCGCAGCAGTTCGTCCGGACGTTCCAGGCGATGAGAAACTCCCATCACCACGCCGCCTCTAAGGAGTTCAGCCTCCCTTTGAAGCTTATTGATCATTCCATCTTCACCAGTTGTTTCCGAGACTTTCTGGTGTTTTTCAATTCCCGAGCTAAGCAAATTATCTGGCATATTCATTTCCCGATGTAGGTGCCGAATTAAATGCCAGCCAGTCAACCACCTACCAGATTAAGCTGCGCTTAACATTTAAAGACTGTGCATTTGCACAGTCGGCACACGGGAATTACGTAACCCAAAAGGTGGTGTCCTGTAGAGGAAGCACCACCAACAGGCTGCTTCAAATTTTTCTTGCTATTTTTTCTTCAACTCTTCCAGATGATGCATTTCAATAAAAGCCTGAGGCTTCTGAGGAATTTGCTGCATAAGCTTCTGGATGTCTATTTTTTGCAATTGAAGAACTTCTCTGGGAGGCGGAGCCTGTTCTATTCTCACAGCGGCTTGGCCGGCAGCGGCAGCAGCGCCTATAACGGCTCCATCAGCTGCAGCCCGGGCAGCATTAGCAGCCTGATCCGCTTTGAAGAAGGCACCGAGTCCTTCAACTTTTGGACCTTGAAGCAAGCTAAGCTCCGATTTCAAATCAACGGGCACCACAGGAAACATCGGATATACCCGACTGGCTTTTATATCAAATGTATTTGCAAATTGCTTTGGATCAAACGCTTTGATTCCCAGATCATTCGGCAATTTAAGATTGCCTGGATTAGTCCATTCTTTTCCGAATTTTGGCAGCTCTTTGGGCGCAGTCCAGTCAAGACTATTTACGGCTTTCATCGCAGCTTCATTCATCGTTCTATCAAGATTCTGCATCGTTTTTTCAAGAGGCGAAACACCAGGTTTAGTGTTCAAGGTCGGTTTCTCCATTGAAAGAGAAGCAAGCAATCTGCGGGTATCAACCTTAAGAAGCTCAGCTTCGTTCCAGCCCGCTCCCTTAACTGCACCGCGCATTTGCTCAGCTGCGACATTAACTGTCTGACGCATGACAGGCTTTTGTCCGGATTCCTTCGCCAGTTCAGCAATAGTCTTCTGAGTTTTAATATCCAGGTCATAGTTCAATTTCACAGGCTCGATTTTATGACGCATATTGATCTCAGCGATTTTGAGCTCAATTAGCTTTGGAGAACCTGCGGATTTAAAACCTGCATAGCCTGCAAGACCCATAGTTGAATAATCCACCAGAGCAGTGCCGAGGTTATTGGCGACAACAACTTTGTTGAATTCCATGTTCTTGCCCGACTTCCATGTATCGGCCATTGCAGCTACTGTCGGCGCTGTGCGACGGGCCACGTCTGCAGCGGCTCCAAGACCGAAAACACCACCTACAACTTTTGCGGCAGTGCCCCAAGGTCCACCGGCATTTAGAGCCGTTTTGAGAGCATAGCCGCCCGCGAAGGCAATTGCAGAATCACGTAAGAGTTCAGTCGGCTCCGAAAGACGATGCGCAACTCCTGCGGAAATTCCGCCTCTTAGAAGATCCGCTTCGCGCTGAAGCTTCGTTAGCGTTCCTTCTTGAGCATCATTTTGGGCTACGGGTTTTCGCTCTTCAA
>JAIEPM010000012.1 GCA_019748395.1 Candidatus Obscuribacterales bacterium | reverse complement strand
ACGCATCACCACCATCGAAGGTCTGGCTAAGGGAGATGAGCTTCATCCGATGCAAGAAGCATTCATCGAACACGACGGCTTCCAATGCGGATATTGCACGCCCGGCCAGATCATGTCGGCAGTGGCTTTGCTGAACGAGCCCTGCGGAAAGTCGGACGCCGAAGTGAAAGAATGCATGAGCGGCAATCTCTGCCGCTGCGGTGCTTATCCCAATATCATCGCTGCAATTCAGGAACTACGAAACGGAGGGCGGAGCTGATGAATCCCTTCTCCTATAATCGAGCTAAAAACGTTGAAGAGGCGCTTGCATTGAGCTCAGCGAAGACAAGTTTCATCGCAGGCGGCACTACAATGCTGGATTTGATGAAACTGAACATCTGGCAAACGACAGAGCTTCTGGACATCAGCCGCCTTGATTTGCGAAAAATCGAAAAGCGCGGCGATTCAATATTCATCGGCGCGCTGGTCAGCAACAGCGAGCTTGCCCATCATAAACTTATTCAGGAAGAGTTTCCGGTCTTATCACAAGCGATTCTTTCAGGAGCCAGCCCACAATTGCGAAACATGGCCAGCACCGCTGGTAATATCATGCAACAAAAGAGATCCAGGTTCCGGCTGTGCAGCTATTGAAGGCTTCAACAGAATGAATGCGATTCTTGGCGGAAGCGAATCTTGCGTTGCCACTCATGCATCCGATATGTGCGTAGCTTTGCTTGCTCTTGATGCCATCGTTCACATTGAAAGCAAGAAGCTGAAACGCTCCATTCCAATCGAAGATTTTCATTTACGGCCTGGCTCCAATCCTCAGAAAGAATCAGTTCTTGAAGATGATGAACTGATTACCGAAATCGAGATTCCCATAAAAGCATTCTCTAAGAAATCCTATTACCTTAAAGTTAGAGACCGGGCATCTTATGCCTTCGCGCTCTGCTCGGCAGCCGTTGCGCTTGAGATTGAGGACGGCAAAATTGAATCATGCAGACTGGCGCTTGGCGGCGTCGCTACTAAACCATGGAGAGTAGCAGAAGCCGAAAAAATATTGTGCGGTCAAAAAGCGTCGGAAGCTCTCTTTAAGAAAGCAGCCGAAGCTGCACTTATGGGAGCCAAAACTCTCAAATACAACGCCTTCAAAGTTGAGCTGGGAAAGCGCACGCTTATTAGAGCACTCAAAACAGCCGGAGCTCTTTCATGAAAAATACAAAGATTGAAACAAATGTCGGCAAGCCTCTTGACCGTGTGGATGGGCGCCTGAAAGTCACCGGCAAAGCGAAATACGCTGCCGAGTATCAGTTAAAAGATCTGTCCTACGCAGTCTTAATTCAGAGTACTGTTTCCAGAGGCAAAATCAAAAACATCGACAGCTCGGCGGCTGAGAAACTGGCGGGAGTGAGGCTTGTACTCAGCTATAAAAATGCGCCCAAGATTCCAGCAAAACCCATTGCCGATTTCGATGATTCGCTGCACCTCCTGCAAGATCAAAACATCTATCACGACCGCCAGAATATCGGCATTGTCGTCGCAGACAGCCTGGAAACGGCTGCACATGCAGCCAGCCTCGTCAAAGTCGAATATGAGCCGTCTAAATGCGAAGTCGAAATGGATGCCGCTCTCAGCAAAGCCCGAGCTCCCGGCTCGAAAAAAGAATCCGGTACGAAACGAGGCGACTGGCCAAAAGCAATTAAAACAGCTGCAAAAACAATCGAAGAGACTTACATCACGCCGCCCGTAATCCACACATCGATGGAAACACATTCCAGCACGGCGGCCTGGGACGGCGACAAATTACATATCTTTGAAAGCACTCAAGCAATCTTCAACTGCAGAAATAAACTGGCAAAAGCTTTCGGCATACCCGCTGAGAATGTAAGAGTGACTACGTCATTCCTGGGCGGCGGTTTCGGAACGAAACTGAGTACCTGGTCGGGGACTGTCCTTGCAGCAGCAGCAGCCAGAATTTGTAAGCGACCGGTGCAACTGGCACTGAGCCGTGCCAATACATATGGAGGAACCGGCTTCCGCCCTCGCACCGTGCAAAAACTGACGCTTGGCGCAGGAAAAGACGGCAAGCTCTGTGCAATTAAACATGAAAGCAGCTCGGAAAACTGTCGCTTTGCTGATTTTGTTGAAGACTGCGCCGACATTACAACAAGGCTTTACTCCTGCCCGACCGTAATCACCAATTTGAAGGTCGTTCCGCTCGACATCAGCAAACCAACCTGGATGAGAGCACCGGGAGAGTGTCCGGGAGTTTATGCACTTGAATCGGCCATGGATGAGCTGGCTTATGAACTCAATATAGACCCGCTGAAATTCAGAATGCTTAACTATGCTGAAAAAGACGAGCACGAGAATCTGCCCTGGTCCAGCAAATCACTAAAAGAGTGCTACGAGCAGGGTGCCGCTCATTTCGGCTGGGAAAAACGCAAACAGAAAGCCGGCTCAATGAAGCGAGGCAACAAATTAGTCGGCTGGGGCATGGCTACGGCATCTCATCCGACCTACAGAATGAAATCCCAGGCAAAAGTTATTGTAAATGCAGATGGCACTGCCATTGTAAAATCCGGAACGCAAGACATCGGAACGGGCACATACACGATCATGAGCCAGATCGCAGCCGACATACTGGACTTGCCCATCTCCATGCTGCGCGCCGAACTCGGCGATACGGAAATGCCGGAAGCGCCGATGTCCGGAGGCTCGATGACTGCAGCCTCGATCGGCAGCGCCGTGCAGGCTGCAGCTCTCAAAGCCGTCAAAGAGCTTTGCGAACTGGCTATAGCAGATAAGGGCTCACCCTTGTATGGCGCTCAAGCCGCCGACATTCAGGTCAGAGAAGCTGGACTATACTTAAAATCTCAAATTGAGAAAGGCGAAACTTTCAAAGAACTGCTCAGCAGAAACGGCGGCAAAGCAATTGAAGCACTGGCCTCGGCCGCGCCCGACGAGAGAGCCGACAAATACTCAAAACATTCCTTTGGGGCTCACTTTGCCGAAGTGGAAGTAGACCCGGAGCTTTGCACAATTCGAGTTACAAGGTTTGTATCCGCGGTCGGCGCCGGAAAAATCATAAATCCCAAAACTGCAGGCAGCCAGATCAAAGGCGGTGTCATATATGGTATCGGCATGGCCTTAAGCGAAGAAATCGTGCGCGACAAACGCAGTGGGCGCATAATAAACGCCGACCTTGCCGAGTATCATATCCCGGTACACGCGGACATACCCAATATCGAGATCATTTTCGTCGACGAAAATGATTCAATTATCAATCCAATTGGAGCTAAAGGCGTCGGCGAAATTGCGGTGATCGGCGTCGCCGCAGCCGTGGCTAATGCAGTTTTCCACGCTACAGGCAAGCGAGTTCGAGAATTACCGATTACGCTGGACAAAATTCTTTAAGAAATCGAGTCCTCAAGAAAAAACGGAGAGAACATGGCAAGCAAGAAAATCCTCATGATAGTTGGCGACTTCGTCGAAGATTATGAAGTAATGGTGCCCTTCCAGATCCTCAGCATGGTCGGTCATCAGGTTGACGCGGTCTGCCCGGATCGCAAAAGCGGAGAACGTGTGAAAACGGCCATTCATGACTTCGAGGGAGATCAAACTTATTCTGAAAAGCCTGGTCATCTATTCAGCCTGAATGCAGACTTCGACAAAGTCGACGAAAGCAAATACGATGCACTTGTGATTCCAGGCGGACGGGCACCGGAATACTTGCGCTTGAATCAAAGAGTACTGGAAATTGTCCGCCATTTTTTCAACAGCAATAAACCGGTAGCGGCAATCTGTCATGGTCCGCAAATTTTGAGCGCTGCGGGAGTACTTTCAGGACGAAAGTGCACCGGCTATTTTGCCGTGCAGCCGGAGATCGAAAGAGCCGGTGCTTCATGGCTTCCGGCAGCAGAAACAGCAGACAATGCACATGTCGAAGGCAATCTAGTTTCGGCAGTCGCCTGGCCGGGTCACCCGCAATGGATGAAAAAATTCCTCGAACTGCTCGGAAGCAAAATCGAAGCCTAGTTACGCGAAATAGTTTAGGAGCCCAGCGGAAGAATGGCTGAATTAGAATCAATACTTGCCGCATACAAGGCGGCAGAAAGCGAGAAAAAGCAAGCCTGCCTGGCAACCGTTCTGAGCGTAAGCGGCTCAGCTTACAGAAGACCGGGCGCTCGCATGCTGATCATCGAAGACGGCAGAAGCACAGGCACGGTCAGCGCAGGCTGCCTGGAAAGAGAAGTGATAGAAACCGGGCTTCGCT
>JAIEPM010000091.1 GCA_019748395.1 Candidatus Obscuribacterales bacterium | reverse complement strand
CGAAGGTGACTGCGTTCTGCGCGTCCACCCAGGCGGCGGTTTCGGCAGAACGGTCATCTTCGAGCCAGCGGAAGGGGTCGGCGACAGGGTAAAGGTCGACTTGCTCGACCCGGCGAGTCGGCGGATAGCTTGTGATTGGAGTGTTTTTGTTCATGGATTCAATCCTTCAGAAAGAGTTAGTGAAAAAAACTGCTGAGCGCTCAGGCTCAGTCAGAGAGTTTGGCTTTGAGCTTACGGATTTCCTTCTTGCTCAGCTGGCGGCGCGAAGCCGCGTAAAGAAGCCCGCCCCACTCGTTCTTGAACTTGTGGAGCTATGCTTGCGCGTTGGGATTAATCAGGACCCACTCGCGAAAAACGATGTCGCGAGCGGCCTTCTGAGGTGCCACCGGAATTGGTGCCAGGCGGACTTCGTACCAGATGTCGTCCACTTTCACGTAGCGGGTCCAGGCGTCGACGAAAACCTGCGGGAAGATGAATTGACGCTTCCACTTGGGGCGGGGCGTGTCTTCGACTCCCATGAGCAGTCCGCTTTTCGGCTCCACCCAGAAATCGCTGAAGAGGCAAAGACCGCTTGGGTCTTTTGGCTTGCCGTCCACGAGGATGACCTTGGTCTCGACCAGGCGGTCGATTTCGCGGCGCAGTTCCCACTGATTGAAGTTGTCGAGACGGTTGACCTGGCAGATTTCGCTGTAGACCTCGTCCCAGGGTTGCCCGAGACGCGAGTTGAGGAAGTTCTTCAAAATGCGCGTGTCCAGGCAGCGAGAGCGGCGGCCCTTGATGCGCATGCGCTCGCGCTTGGGCAGGCGGTCGAGACGCTGCTCGACTTTGGAATCAAGATGATTCTCGTGGCTTTCCTCGTTTTCGATGTAAACGAGATCTTGCGGGCGCACTCGGGAAAGAGCCTGCAACTTGCCCTTCGAACGAACGTTGTCGTCGTCGTAGCGAAGCGCGTGCTGAGAGAGAGTGCGGGCCATGTTCTTCTTCATATTGACTCCTGAATATCGGTCTTGATGCAGGGGCTCCGGTGCCAACCGGAGCCCGTTTCTTAGTTGCTTGGTGCTGGAAGCTGCTGTTTTCGATTGACGGCTCAAGCCGAAACAATCATGCGCAGCGCTCCCGGCAAGACTTTCACGTCGATGGCTGCGGCATCTTCTTCCTCGCCGTCGACGTTGAAGTGGATGGGTTTTTCGGCTCTGATGCTCAGTTCTTCGACTCGTCGGTGCTTGAAGTAGGGAGTTTTGAATGGACGCTTCAGAAGCAGCCAGAAGCAGGTTGAGAGAATCTGGAATACGTTTTTGGCTTCAAAACAAACCAGGTCCACAAGACCGTCGCTGGCGTTGCAGGCTGGTGCAAGCTCCAGAAGCGGCGTGCGGTCGACGTTGAAGATCGCCAGAGTCAAGAGCTCCTGCTCGTGAGTCTCGCCGCCTTTGAAGTAGAGCTTGATTTTGTCTCGCTTCGGATTGAGGCAGGCCAGGACTACTCGCCAGAAGTAGACTAATTTGCCGAAGATGCGTTTCCAGAAGCGAGGCGCTTTCGAAATGGCTTCGGCGATGCTGCCGCTGCAAGCACCGACGATGCAGAACTGCGTACTGCTCTGCTGCGTTCCGTCGCCGTTGCTGCTGTCTTTCCAGAGTCTCAGCTCGAGAACGTCGAGTTTCTGCGGCTCACCTTCGATCAGCATTTTGCAGAAGTCGGCCGCGGGCAGGCGCGGGTAGAAGTAGTTGGCGAATTGATTGCCGGTGCCGCCTTGATAAGCTGCCATCGGCAGCTCGTGAAACATGGCGGCGCTTGCAACTTCTTTGACCGTGCCGTCACCGCCGACGGCAATCAGAAGGTCCGCACCTTCGGCGATGGCGGCGTGTGCGTTCGTGTTGGCGGATTGCGGCTCAGGACCGGTTGGGTAAAGCCGGCAGCCGGTGATGCCCTGTGCTGCGAACGCAGCTACAAGAGCACTGATCATTTCGGGTCTGGCTGAACCACCCACAGGGTTGTGGATGATCGCCGGTCGAGAAAATTTCATAGTTAGTGGGTTTCCTGACTACGCAGTTTTGCGTGTAAAGGACCTCAGTGAGATTGACCTTGCTTGGACATGAAGCGATACATGCGCTGCCAGTACTCGGTGAAGAGTTCTGCGCGTTTCTTCGAATGCACGTAGTTCTGCGTGTTGGCTTGTTTGTCGGCGCTGTTGCTGTAGTTCCAGCTGCCGTCTTCGACCCACTCGCCGTCCACGATCGTGAACTTGTTGTGCATGATTTGACCGGACTTTTCAGAGGTGCCGACCACGACCTCGATGCCTGCTTTGCGCAAGCGTTCGATTTGCACTTTCTGATACGGACCGGCAGACTGACTGCGGTCGAGCAGAAGCTTCACCGAAACATTCTTGTTTTTAAGCTCGATGAGCTTGTCGACAATGTCTGCTTCAGTGAAGCCGTAGCAGGCGATCAGTACGCTCTGCTTCGCTTTCGAAAGGAAGTTCAGGTAAGCGCCCAGTCCGTTTTGGTAGGGCGTGAAAACAGTCTCGATTTCCTGCACCGCCACCAGCTCGCCGTTGCCGGCGATGGTTTGGGGTTCGGCATACTTGAGTCCGGCGTAAAATCCACCGGAGAACACAAGTGCCAGCAGCAGCAGTGCTGCGATTGCCTTGCTTTTAGAAGACATGAGAGTTCCCTTGGGAAGCGGCAGAAAGCCGGGCGGGTTTTAGAGCCCGCCGCGGCTTTGCCTGTGTTTTTTCTCCGGCTGCTTAGTTGGGCAGCACGAAGAGCGGATTAACGGTGTAACCTTCCGCCGGCACCGGGCTGGCGTAAGGAACACCTTGCAAGCGGTAGCAGGGACCGGAGGCGTCCTGCGGCTCGCTCAGTAGTTGCGGAGGAAGCTGAGCCTGCCTGCGGTATTGAGGCGGGATCTCGTTGCGGTAGTACGGATTGCCGTTGCTGTCGTAGCTCTCGCTGGCAATGTTGAAGCCTCGCTCGTCGAAGTAGTCCGAGCTCTGCTTGCTGCCGTTGTAATAGCGATCGGAGCGTTCAGGCGTTTTGCCGTCGGCGCGCAAAGTGATCACGGCGGCGATGCTGCCGTCGGAGCCGAAGCCCTCGATGCGCCGAAGCGCATAGATGCGTCGAGCCCAGTCCTCACCGACGCAGCTCCAGACTTGCTTCATGGCGGCCTTGCCCTGCACGTAGATGGTTAATTCGATCTCGCCCTTGTCGTTGACTTTGCCGCTGTGCTGCAGGTTGCCTTTGACGTCGCGAGACTCCCATTCGCTGACGCGAGCACCGATGGTTTTGACTTTCAGGCGGAAGCTCTGTCCGTCTTCAGTGCTGATCGGACCGTAGCCCTGTTCGGCAGCTTCGGCCTTGACGGTCTTGACCGTAGCGGGTTTGCTCGGGTCAGGGCGCTCGGTGATCGTCTGGCTGCCATCGCGGGCGGTGCTGACCGTTTTGATTGCCAGACCCTTTTTGTTGTAGAAGATGTGCTCTTCCGTGCCGTCCAGCAGCCGCTGGAAGCGCGTGGCGACAGAACCGTCGCTCCGGTAGGACCGGTAGTTGTCCAGGAGCCCGTTCAGGTCGTAGTCGCCTTCGAAGCTCAGCCGCTTGCTGTCGTCGAAGCCCTTGTAGCTTCGCAGCTTGCCGTTCTGGAAGCTGTAAACACCGGTGCGACCGTCGTTGTAGCCGACCTCGACACTGGTGATCTCATTGCTCTTCGGGTCGCGATGCACGATGTTGCTGAGCTGGCCGCTGCTCTCGTTCATGAGCAGGAGCGGCGGCGCTCCGGGGATTTGCGGCTCCCAGCTTGAGACGACCGCGGGCTTGGCGGGCGTGTGATTGAGCAGGGCGCGGACGCCGAAGAAGGTCCCGGTGGCAAGAAGCAGGAGCGTCAGCCCCAGGAAAGTGATTTTGCGAGAATTCATGGTGGCAATTTCCTTTCGGAAAAGAGTGTTAGAAAGAGCAGCGCAAAACTCTTGCGTTGCTCTGAGCCCGGTCCCCAGATCCGGGCAAATTTCGTGTTCTGTGGCCAGTGAGTGCTCAGAAAGCTAGCCGGACGCAGTTACTCAGGAGAGCCGAGCAGACTTGAAGAACGGCAGCTTTTTGCTGCTGAAAAACTGTTCTTGCTCTGTTCTGGCTTCTTTGGGCGGAGTTACTACTCACTGAAAAAGAAAAAGGGGATGCCTTAAACTAAAGAAAAGGACCTGTAACAGTTAAGAGTCTTATGTGGTTGTAAAGTTCTGAACTTTCTAATAAGTACAGATCTCTTAGAGG
>JAIEPM010000538.1 GCA_019748395.1 Candidatus Obscuribacterales bacterium | reverse complement strand
AATATATGCAGTATCTATAGGAAGGAATGGCAGCCCTGTCAGCCTGCCCAGAAAATGCAGGGGTTCATAACTGATATCCTGCCCTCCCAGCTCGATTGCGGGAGGATAGAAAACCAGAATGTCTCCTCTTTCAATCGGCCGCATAGTCCAGGCCGAAACTTTTTCCACAAGCACCCTGTCGTTTATTTGCAAGCTTGGTTCCATAGAACCGGAAGGAATGTAGCGTGCTTCTGCAAGAGCAGTTCTGATAAAAATCAGGAGCGCAAGAGTCATTGCAATCATTTCCAGGCTTTCTCTCAAGAAACCCTTGGATTTTGCTGCTCCGCTTTTAGCTGAGCCGGCTGAAGCGGCATCGATGCTTGGCGCAGGCAAAAGTTTCGCCGTTGAAGCATCATTGCGGCTGCTGTCCGGCAGGGAAGGGACTTGCTCAAGATTAGCGGGCGGAGCTTCTGTATCAAGCTCATTCTTGTCCATCTAGAACTTTCCTCAAGCTCCCTTAATTATAGGACGGAAGCTTTAACTCTGCTTCGGCAGCAAATTCTGCTCAGTGTCCCGAGTCCGGATCTCCGGATTGCAGAGTCATCGGATAAGGCGGCGGATCGAGCTTTCGCCAGAATACGAGAAAAGCTCTGCCGATAACACGGTTCTGGTCGAGGAAACCCCAGACATGGCTATCCTGGCTGTTGTTTCGGTTGTCGCCCATCATGAAAAGCTGATCCTTGCCGATTACAATCGGCTGCGCTGCCTGTTCGGCACTTAATTGCGGGCGACCGTCATAAGCGATGCGACCTGTCATGCCGATGTCACCCATATTTTTCAAATCATAGTTCGGCTTTTCTTTGATGTATGGTTCATCGAGAAGTTGACCGTTGATATATACGCCCACACCGCGCACGACTCTGAGCGTGTCGCCCGGCAAACCGACTACTCTTTTGATGAAAGCCGGTTCGTAAGGAAGAAAAGGTAAGCCGGTTAAGCGACCGAGCACTGAAAGCGGATCATTGCTCAGATCTTTGTGCTCGGGCATTTCCGACGGCGGCGGATAGAAAACCAGAATTTCACCGCGCTGATAAGGTTTGCGCATATGACCTGAAATCTTTTCGACAAGAATGCGGTCGTTTATTTGCAAAGTTGGTTCCATCGAGCTTGAAGGAATGTAGCGAGCTTCTGCAAATGCCCAGCGAATTGCAATCAACAAAACCAGAGTTACAAGCACAAGTTCAACAAGTTCTTTGGCAAAACCTAAAACAGGATTCGCGTTGCTTGGTGTTTTGCCAGGTTCCCCGGCGGGGTTTGGCTTGCTTTGTGCTTCGCCTTCTGTAACGCTCACAGTGTTCTTCGACTCCGTATCGATTTGAGACAAGTTCAATTCCTCTGCAATCAGCTTAGCAACATCCTGCTACTTCCGCGCTTTTCTTCGGCGCAGCTTCAATTCCCGTGTATATCGCATTCATTGTTTCGACGTAACGTTCGATTTCTGCGACTGAAGTCATCTCGGTGCAAGCAACGAGCAAGCAGTTTTTCAGGGTCGGGAAATCTTTGGCAGGGTGAATTCCAGCCAGGATGCCTTTTTCCTTCATTGCAGAGAGAACCGCTTCTACCGGTTTATCCAGTTCCAGCAAAAACTCGTTCATAAAAGGCGCCGCAAATTTCAGCTTGATGCCTTTGATCTGGCAGAGGCTTTCCTGCAATTTGTGCGCTCTGAGAATGCCGATCTCAGACAGTTCGTACAAGCCGCGCGGTCCCATCATCGTTAAATAAACAAGCATGGTGAGCGCGTTCAAACTCTGGTTTGTGCAAATATTGGATGTGGCTTTGGCTCTGCGAATATGTTGCTCTCTGGTTTGCAAAGTTAAAGTGAAAGCTCTCTGTCCGCGGCTGTCCACTGTCATTCCGCAAAGTCGTCCCGGCAACTGACGCACGTACTGATTTCTTGTTGCCATGAAACCGGCAGAAGGTCCGCCGAAAGAAAGACCGTTACCACATTGCTGGGCATCGCCAACAACAATATCGGCTCCAAAATTACCGGGTGCTTCCAGAAGTCCGAGGTTGATCGGGTCGCTGACCACAACCAGAAGCGCGCCGCCGGCGTGTGCGGCATCAGCAAGCTTGTCCAGTTCTTCAAGAGCTCCAAAATAATTTGGATATTGAACAACCAGCGCAGATACATTTTCAAAGTTGATTTTTGATGCATCAAGGCAGGCTGCATCGACAGGCAGACTTTCTGTTTCTAAGCCGCAAGTTTCAAGATATGTTTTTGTCACTTGCGCATATTCCGGGTTTAGCGAGCCTGCAAGCAATGTTTTGTTTCTGTTATTGAGGCGTGTGGCCATTAAAGCCGCTTCGGCGCAGGCGTTAGGACCGTCGTAAACGGAAGCGTTTGCCACTTCCATACCGGTCAATAAACAAATTGCTGTTTGAAATTCATAAATTGCTTGCAGTGTTCCCTGGCTTACTTCAGGCTGATACGGAGTATAAGCAGTTGCGAATTCCGAGCGTGACACCATCGATGGGACTGCTGCCGGTACATAACGTCGATAAACGCCGCCGCCCAGGAATGACGAAACCTGAGAGCAGGATTTGTTCTTCTCTGCCAGCTTGCGAACATAGTCGCTGAGCTCAAGCTCGCTCAAGCCTGGAGCAATATTCAGTTCTTTGACTCTTATTTCCTGGGGAATGTGACTGAGAAGCTCTTCAAATGTTCTGGCACCGATGCTCCGCAGCATTTGCTCGCGATCATCTTTTGTGTGCGGCAAGTAAGGAAAGTTTTCTTTTTCGGGAGATTTCTGAGTCATCTGAAATTGCATCCGGGAAGTGAGTGTTGAAAAACGCAGTGGGGCGGATCGTCCGCTCAGTTGCAAATTCTATCTAGAAAGAAGTCCTTTTGTTCGCAAATGCTTCTATTAATGCTGAATCTTTTCACCGATTTGAGGCTTTTCTTTAGTTCAGAAGAGACACAGACTTAGAAACAATCCCCTTTTCTGGCTAGAGCCGAGAGAGAATGAAATAAAATTAGTATCGAAACGGACTTGAAACTCCATGATGGTAGTGACGTCGCCGGTCGCTAAAACAGCACTCATCCGGAATGCTTTATTCGTTTCTTGCTCTGCAAAGCTGACGGGCAAGACGAGCTCTCTTTGAGACTAGGTATAAAATGAACTCTTGTGCTTCGATTGCTTTTGGATCCGGTCTTCAAGCAGTAGCTGTGGGCAAAAGTCTGAGCAGGGAGCTAATCAATATAGTAAGGACATAATTTGCTGATGGCGCTTAAGTTGATTATGGGGCTTGGAAATCCGGAGGCTCGTTATGAAATGACGAGACATAATGCCGGATTCATCTGTCTTGAAAAGCTTGCCATCAAATGTGGTGCAAGTTTTGCTGCCAACAAGCAGATGCATTCTGATTTTTGCAAATGTAACTGGCAGGGCAACTCTTTGATACTGGCGAAACCTCAAACTTATATGAATCTCTCCGGGAAAGCCGCGCAAGCCATTGTGAATTTCTACAAGCTTGATAGAAATGAAATTCTGGTTGCTCATGATGATGTTTCCTTGCCGCTTGGAGTCATAAGAATGGCTCGAGGTGGGGGTGCCGGTGGGCAGCATGGCGTTGAATCAATTATTGAAATGCTTGGAAATAAGGACTTTCATCGTTTAAAAATCGGAGTCGGTCCGGACCCCGGTGGCTCGCTGCGCGCGTCTTACGTGCTTTCCGAATTTCCCGAGAGCGAACGCGAACTTTATTTCAAAGTGATATCACTGGCGGTAGAAGCTATCGAAGTCTGGATGAAAGAAGGCGTTCAAGTAGCCATGAATCGCTATAACGGGGTGAATCTCCAAGCTACAGGCACGGCCTGAAATTCCGGGTTTGAGCTTCGGAAATTGCTTGCAAAGTGCGGAAGCTGTTCTTGACTAGGTGATCCCACTACTTCGTGCAGTGAAATGAGGCTGTATATGCTTCGTTTATCGAAGCGTTAATTTGTTTTGATGTCGAGGCTCGAAATGCCGTCTGTGTAATGGTTGTGAGCCTTTGCCTCAAGTCAAGACAAAGCGCATCTTATATAGACGAAACGAGACAGTTCAAAACGAATTAAGAGAAAGATATTTACTAATGTCTGTTAATGACAACGCTGAATTCCGGAAAGTGCTCTGTGCCAAGCGCTTGCGAGCGTTACGCTTTGTATCGCAAATTTTGAGTCATGGACTAAGTCAATTTACTGCACTGCAATAATTTCCGATGAAGGATCATCGAAT
>JAIEPM010000457.1 GCA_019748395.1 Candidatus Obscuribacterales bacterium | reverse complement strand
CCAAGCGCACATATTGCCGTCAAAGATAAAGACGCCTATATCGCCACAGACTGGGGCGGCGTCCAGGTTTTGAACGTCAGCAAACTAGGATGGCAATTTTCATACAGTCATACAATTCCAAGATTGCCGGCCTCGGCTTTGGTCCTGGATGGAAATTCGGCAGTGCTAGCTTGTGCCGAGTTGAAACTTTATGACTTGAAGGACGTTCGCCATCCGCAATTAGTCGAATCGGTTGCCATACCAAGCACAATTCGCTCAATGATCAGCATAGGCAGAACCTTCCTTTGTTTATCAAGGGACTCACTGACGATTCGTTCAATTAACAAACCAGGCGAGCTGATCAGCACAACTAAAGCAGCAGGCACAGCTCTTGCATATGATCGAAGTTTGCAAACAGCTTATCTCCTTTCGGCAACGGAAAAAGGCTCGAGCCTCAGCCGTTATCGAGTCACTGAGGACAGTATCAAATTCGCTTCGACAATTAACCTTCCCGCTCCGGCGCGCAAGGCACTGGCTGATTCCGGACGACTACTTCTAGCCGGACTCAACGATCTCAATCTTTTCAAAATGGACGAAAGCCCCAGCCTGATTGGCTCAAGAAAAATGCCGAATCTTGCAATTCGGGACCTGGTTATGCCCGGCGGCGATCTCATTTACGTGTCATGTGTTGATGAGAACTTGAAAGGAACAATACTGGCTCTGCAAGCAGGGAAAGAAGATCTGAGTATAGTGGGAGCATGTGAATTGCCTGTCGATGCCGTAGCACTGGCTGTGAAAAACGACACAGCCGTAGTTTTGGGTCGGGCCAAGAACGGCAAAGACATGGTCACGCTGGTTTCTCTGACCGATCCGGTCAGAATGAAAGTCAAAGAATCTTTCGAAACCCTGGAAGCGGCCTCAGCAGTCAGCATCAAAGACAAGATGGCAATAATTGCCGGTCGCGGACTGGAATTGCTCGACATTTCCTAAACCCGGCACCGGTCATATTACAAAAGTCATTATTTTAATTCGACCGGGAAAAACCCTAAGCAATGATCTGCCAAATCGGGTAGAAAGGTATTTAGCATACCTTGCAGATCAACTGGAGAAATCATGAGCACAGTTAACGAAACAACCAGGCGCCGATTTCCGCGCCTCAGCTCGACTGCTTTCGAACACCCGGCAGACCGCGCTGCCCTGGAAGCTCTCCGAAAAGTACCGGTTCTGGATACTGTCCTCAAAAAGTTTATGGAGCTCGGTGTGGAGAGAATGTTCCGCATCATGCTCATGGGTCAGGCCATTCATGTAACCACAAAGCAATGTCACAAAATTCATCGCCTGTTTAAAGAAGCCTGCGACATTCTCGACATGCACGAGCCCGATCTTTTCTTGATGAATCATTTCACTGTTAATGCCTGGACCTTCGGAGCCGAGCGTCCTTTTATCGTTATGCACTCCGAACTTGTGGATTTGCTGACCGAAGAAGAACTGATGGGCGTGCTCGGACACGAACTGGGGCATGTGAAAGCCGGACACGTTTTATATCGAAGCCTGGCTTATTTCTTGCTTGATATTCTTGGAAAATATATTGGTCTTGCCGGTCCGCTTGTTTCGATGGCGATTATGATGTCTCTCTCGGACTGGGCGCGCAAAGCCGAACTCACCGCCGACCGAGCCGAGCTGCTTGTTTTGCAGGATGTAGACACCTGTATTAATCTGCACATGAAACTTGCAGGCGGTTCAAAAACTGTTTACGAGCAAACCGATGCCAAAGAATTCTTGCGTCAGGGCGGCTCATACGAAGACTTTGATTACAGCACGCTCAATAAGTTCTACAAGCTCATGTATGAAATGCGCCTTTCACATCCGTTGCCTATCTATCGTGCCAAAGAAATCAAACAATGGTCCGAAGGCGGTCAGTATAAGGAAATAATGGCCGGGCGTTATCCAACTGAAGATCGCTCCGAAACAGACGGCTTGCGCGAGTGTCAGCATTGCGGTGCCAAGCTCAGCCCGTCCTTCTTCTTCTGTCCGGATTGCGGTAAGAGCTCGCGCGTTTAGTTCCGCGCCGAAACAAAAATCAATTTATGAAGCCCGGATTTTTTGATAAATCCGGGCTTCATTTCAGGACCTGATTCTAGACGACTTTAGAGCTTAGACTTCGCCGTCAGCCTTGTTTTCGCCAGGTTCTGCAGGGGGCTTGTCTTTTTTCATGCCGCCTTTCAGATCGCCGCCGCAGAATGCGCAAAAAAGTTTTTCTTGATTGGCAGGAGCTTCGCAATGAGGACAGGTAAATCCGGGAGTATGACCGTAGCCTGCCATGCGTTCACTCTTGGAAGATTGCGGTTGATCCGGATCATGAGCTTCTTTGTATGCTTCAAGTTCGGCTTTTAAGATCTCCATTTCCTTTTCAAACTCTGCTATTTCAGTAGTTTTTCGCTTCAAAACATCATCGCCGACTTCATCACCTTTCTCATATTTGTCATATACGAGCTTTCCAAGATTTGTAAGAGCCACTGCTTTTTTTGCTTCAAGAGCAGTGATGCGATTTTGGGTTGAAACATTTTGCATCATCTCTTGCGACTTGCTTTGTATTTTGTTGATGCCGTCGCCCACCTGCTTGATGCCGGAATTAACGCCTTTTACTACGTCGTCAATAAAACCCATCTCGATTCTCCTGTAAATTCAAACTCTAATTGAAAGGGATTCCTAAAAAACTGCCGGATGCTTCAGTTCACTTTTGCTCGCTGTCATAAACACATACTCGATTTCGCCCCTGCTCCTTAGCTTTATATAGTGCTTCGTCGGCTCTTTTGAACAAATCATCGGGATCACTTGCATGAAGAGGGAAGTTTGCTACTCCAATTGAGGCAGATATATTTCCAACTCCCGGAATTTCGGTCTCATTTATTAATTTCCTGATTCTTTCGGCGATTGTGACCGACTCCTCTAAAAGTGTATTGGGAAGCAAAAGACAAAATTCTTCTCCGCCGTAGCGTGCTGCAATATCAATGGAGCGCGACGAGCGCGAGAGAACAGATGCTACTGCCTTTATAGCATCATCGCCCGCTGTGTGCCCGTAACTGTCGTTGATTTTCTTGAGGAAATCAAGGTCAAAAACAGCAAGGGTCATGGGTTCTGCGTAGCGCCTGGCCCGCTCAAACTCCTTGTAAAAACAATCATTAAAATTGCGACGATTTGAAATTCCGGTCAGCCCGTCTGTAACTGCTTGCAATTTCTTTTCTTCATGCAAGTCGGCGTTTTCTACAGCAACTGAAAGCTGGTCTGCAAGCGCGCCAAAAAAGGTGAGATCATCGATACTCCAGGGACGAGGCATTTTGCAATCTTGCAGGAAGATTGCACCAATAGTACGAGTACGCATGATTAAGGGAACAATTAATCCTGAAAGAAAAGCGAAGGATTTCAAAAACTCGATATCAAAGCCATAACTCTGCCCGTCTTCCATATCACCAAGTTCACAGGGCGCGGTTTTGCTCATGATTGAACGAACAAAGTCCTGTCCGGCCGGCGAAAAGAATCGGTCTTGGACGGATTCTTCCGAAACATTGTGATATTCGTAAACGAAGAGCTGATCGCCCTGAGATGATGGACGCAATATCAGACAACGGCTCAAATCGAACTTTTGCCCAAGATTATTTACAGCGTTTTGCAAGACCTGCTGAATCTCTACAGAACTTCTCACAGCACTGCTGATTTCATAAAGCAACTTATCTCGCTCCATGGTTCGAAATCGCAAAGCATCTTTTACAGTCAGATCTTGAATCATTTTGCGGGTTTGGTCTTCTAAGCTGGCATTTTGATCTTCAAGATCGTCATAGCGACTTCGCAAGCGTTCATTTTCCAGCTTGATTTCACGTATTTCCCAGGCATTGGCAATCGCTACATAAAAGGGCAATTCATCGAGTTTCTTTTCAATTTCAGCCGCCGGGCAGCCTGCTCCTGCCATCAAAATGGCGGCACAAATTTGTCCGTCTTTCTGAATCCGAACATAGCAAAGCTCTGAATCAGCCGGATTTTCACTCTCAAAAATACCGACAACTTTATCGTCGAAAGTTCCGGAATGCTCAAGAACCCGGGCATACTCATCAGCAGCTTCGCCGAGCAGCTGGCGGTCTGCGCCATAGAACAGCTTTTCGCTAACTGTTTCTAGATCATGGTCCCAGACCAGAATAGCAAGACTGGTCGGCTTCCAGGTCGACAAAAAGATATCGGCAACAGCTTCCATGACCTCATTAAAGTCAAGGGTGCC
>JAIEPM010000313.1 GCA_019748395.1 Candidatus Obscuribacterales bacterium | reverse complement strand
CAGGCAGAGCGCGATGATGTTTTTAATGCTTTCAGGCTGACCGGCTGCGTTCTTACCGCCTGCAGCCAGGAAGGTGTCGCTTATTTGCTTGCGACCATAACCGAAGGAGCCATTCTTTATGAGTTTGTAGATTTGTTCGGCCGTGATGTTCTGCGGCGCAGCGCTTTCCCCGATAAAAGGGTTTGAAAGAAAGAGAACATCGAGATTCGCTTCCAAAACTGCCATTTGCCTTGCCCTCAGTCCCAACGTCCTTAATTTACTGAGTTGAGATAGCAAGCTTGGGTCAGTTTTGGGTCAGTTCTGATTCAAAAATGTGAAACTTTTGTACCCTGACTATCAGGGTCATTTTTAACTGAATCAGCTAGCTAGAATTGTTCTGGAAAGATATGACGCGGGAGGCTCTTTGGTGGATTTTTATAGCGGCTGGTATGCCGCCATAAGTTCGGATGAAGTGAAAGGGAATAAGCCGACGGCAATCAGACGATTCGGCCGGGAGCTTGTGGTCTGGCGGGACAGGGACGGAAAGGCTTCGGTCATGGATGATTCATGTCCGCACCGCTCGGTGAAGCTCAGTCTGGGCTCCGTAAAAAATGGTGTTCTTGCCTGCGCCTTTCATGGTTTTGAATTTGCTTCCGACGGAAGCTGCATTCTGGTGCCTGAGACAGGCAAGCCCGCGGCGAATTTAAGATGCCGCAGCATGCCCTGTCTGGAGAGCCACGGTTTTATATGGTTGTGGTATGGACCGGCGGAGCAGGCTGAATCTCATCCACCCTGGTTTGAGGAACTCGATGAGGGATTGAGCTGGAGCCAGTATACGAGCAGCTGGCCCTGCCATATCACCAGGTGTATTGAGAACCAGCTTGATTATGCTCACCTTCCCTATATTCACGCGAGCACGATCGGGCGTGGTTTCAAGCTCCAAGACAATGATCGTAATTTTGAGTTGGATGACGATTCGATTAAACTTCGGTTGAAGCAGAGTCACTTCATTTTCAAATTCCCAAATATCTGGTCGCTTCAAATCCTTCCAGGTAGGTTTTACCAGTTCATTGCTTTTGTGCCGATTGATCTGGAGAACACTCTGCTATATGTCAGGGCATATCAGCGATTCGTTACAATTCCAGTCCTTCGAAATGCGCTGGCTTTAATTCTGGATTATCAGTCCAAGAAAATTTTATTGCAGGACAAATCTGTAGTGATCTCGCATCCCAGGCAATCATCAACAATTGATGTCGGGGAGAAGCTTTATCCCAGTGATAAAGGCATAGTCTGGTTCAGGAAGCGCTGGAGCGAAGGTACAACAGAGGGTTTTGAATGAATCAAACTCTGCGGGCAGCTTTAGAGATCATCCGAGATTTTTGCTGAGGATTTTTGGTATGTGTTCTCCAGATTGTCTTGAAGCACATATGCAATTCCGTTTATGGCTTTCAGCTCAAAGTCTTTCTTGAGATTTAGCGTACGGAACTTCCAGCCCTCTGGTAGCTTGAGTTTGCTTCCTAATTGCTCGAGGCTATCAAGCTTTTGTTTTTCCTTTTGAACACTAAAAGATTGCATGAAATAAACTTCGCCATCCGGGTTAATCAGCTGATAAACCGGGCGGCCTGCTTTGAAAACCCAGATGGTTTTGCGTGCAACTTTATGGGTTGCGTATGCTTTGCCGAGGCTCAGCTTGTCTTTGATTGAAAGCTCAAGTGTTCCGGCGTGGCGCATTTCGATGCCGCCGAAATTGCGCTGTACCTTGCTTACTAATGTGCTGCCTGTGAGACCGTCAATCACCCAATAGCGCGGTCCGTTGAGTTTGACTGCTTTTACTCCGGTTTCTTTTTTGATTTTCTCGGGATCAAGTTTTGACCACAATTCTTCCGGGCAGTCATTGAGCCCGATTGTGTTATATACGTCGAATTCGCTTGGAATGAGCAGTCCTCCTTTGCCGAGAAGAATTTCTCCGTAGCGTTCACCGCGCATATTAGTTCGCTCACCGGCATCTGCTCCCGGTGTCGTGTTTATGAGACTGCATGCGATTGCCAGGGTCGGAAGAATATATTTCATTGCTGCTCTTTTCGATTCGAAACGCTCTTTTATGAGCCGGAATTATATCCTGCCTGAGTTCCGATTGTTGGAATCTGATTCACCTTTTTTCTCGGTCTGCTCGTCAAATTTCGTAGTTTTAGTTTCGACGTAGCAAGCGTTGGCGTGCTCGATCAAGCTCTTTGAGCTTTTTGCTTTTTTGACAAGCAGGAACTTTTCGCTGGGCACAGTGAGCTTTTGTGCTTCGAAAATGAAAGATTCGGAGCCCTCTGTGGCTCCCCTTGCGATCACGCTGTCGACCAGTTCGTATGGAATGTCATGGCTCAATTTCAGGGGGCTGATGTCAAGGAAATATCTGTTTGACGGCGAATCTAAAGACATGCCGTGTTTAATTGCAATGTTTAGAAATTTGTCGGGACTTCCCAGTCGGGGAACATCGGCACTGAAGGACTGCGAGATTTTCAACCAGGCATCGTTGTTGGCCAGGTAAATATAAACCTGCTTGGCCAGGCTGCAATAGTGTTCTTCGTCCAGAAGATAGGCTGGAAGGCTGAGGTCCGGTCTGACTAAATGAAGCTGCTCAATTTGCAAATTGTTTGCACTCTGTCTGTTCAGCTCATTCAAGATCAGTCGGTTGCCCATGCTGTGAGCAACTACTATCATTTTGTAGTCGGGTAGATGAGTCGCAATTGCAGAAAAAAGGTCGTGGATATTATGCTGACTTATTTCAAGCACTCTTTCGGAACGACGATAGCTGTTAAACTCCGGTGCTAGAGGTGCTTCTGCAACTCCAGGCGAGGCCCAGTCGAAAATGAGCACAGGCAATTGAGTGGATTCAGCCAGTTCTCCGGCGCTGCAAAAGCTCAATTTTTCCGACATACAGCATCCATGTATATAGAGAATGAAACTCCTGGAGTTGCTCTTATTCAAGAATTCTCGAAAGCGACCCAGGAATTCATCGGTGAAAAGGCTGCTGTTAACAGGTTTGGCTTTGGCTGCTCCAAAATTCATGGAAATGGATTGTTGTTCGCAAACCGAAAAGTTTTTTGATTTTCTGGGTGCAGAGCTGTCGCCATCCGTAAAGCTCACATTGGCGACACCGAATTTTAGATGTTGACCGGCAATGAGCTGGTCCTGTGCAGATTCCTCTTTTGTACTTTTCTCGGGCTTACGATCGCTTACGAAGAAAACTGGAATTTCTTCAGCAGAATAAGCGTATACGGGCAGAGCCATAAGCATGATCAACAGAAGTCGGAACAATGAATCAAATGAGCGAGTTCTCGTTTTATCCACAATCAGCCGCATTGTTTTTGTCCGCTAAGCGGGGCCCGAAAGACCCCGATTCTAAGCCGCCCGAACGGCGGCGGCGGCGGACCCGAACAGTTAAGCTACTGTTCGCTCAGAGTTTATCTTGACTATAAAGACTTCTTAACCGGCTGCATTCTAAACTAGAAGCAGAAAAACAAAGAAAAGAACTAAAGAAGAAGAGAAAAGATGAATTATGACAAGCAATTATTTGAATACCAAGGCCCTGGAGCCGGGTGACTCAGTACTTTACAGTCAAGCTGCGGTGCCGGCCAGTTCGACAACTTTAGCGATTGCAGTGTTTCTGTTTATTGGTTTTCCATTTTATATGTGGGTTCTGGTTGTATGTGCAGGAGCGCTGATTAGCGGTCTGTGGAGCAAAATTGCTTGCGAGCTCTACGCACCCTGCACAGTTCTGGCAGTGGAATTTCTCTCGGCCGTCGTACTGGCTGTTTTATGGAAACGCTACTCCAAGCTCAAAGGGACAGGCTGATTAAAGCAGCCTGTCCAGCTCTGATTTTGAATGACTGTAGTTCTTACCAGCGATTGTTGCTGTAAGTTGTTTCTCTGCGCTCACGTGGTTCGGAAACGACAACGTGAATTACACGCCCGTGGAATTCTTTGTTATCGAGCCCGGCGATAGCGTCTTCGGCTGATTTTTGTGTGGACATTTCAACAAAGCCAAAGCCACGACCTCTGCCGGTTTCGCGGTCAAAAGCGATTTTGGCTGAAACTACGTCACCATAGTTGCTGAAAAGAGCATTGAGATCCGGTTCAACGGTGTTGAAAGACAAATTACGTACGAATAGTTTTTGCATTTAGAACGAACCTTTCATAAGGAGTAGACGCTTCCTCGGACATTCCGTGGAAGCATTGAGTCAAAAGAAGGACA
>JAIEPM010000607.1 GCA_019748395.1 Candidatus Obscuribacterales bacterium | reverse complement strand
AGCGGACTGTCCAGTCTCTTTCCAAGGATGACGTTGAGATGCTGTTTGGCTTTAATCAGTCTTTGAATTCCGACAATTCTTTCCACCGAGCTTTGAGTTGTTAGAAGTCCGGCTTTGAGCACGTCCAGCTCCGGTACAGCGCCAGCCATATAACGTTTCCTGACTGCATCTTCCAGTTTGGCCGAAAGTTCATAAAGTTCGCTCAGTGTTTTCAATGTTTCCTGGGCGAGCACAAGTTCCGTGTAGGCGCTCCTGACTTCAGCTCTGAGCTGCCACAGTCTGGCGAGCAAATCGAATTTACTTTGCTCGAGCAAACGCTTTTGAATAATTAGTCTGAAAAGCAATTTCCAGGGCGCTTCCACCGTGAGTATCGGCCCGAGTCTGTTAACCTGTTCTGCTACCAGACCGCGGTCGAAAAAGAAAAACGGATTGGGCGTTTGTGTTGCTTCTGCGTATCCGGCTTGAACGATGCCGAATTGCGAGCGAATTGCTGCTGCTCTTGGATTATTCATCAGGGACTGGTTCAGGGCGTCCACTAAATCGAGCGCCGGCGACGCGGAGTCGTCCCTGAGCTCCTCGTTGTACTCTATTTGGGCGCTCTGACTGCCGCCTTCGTTCAGAATTGCTGCCCGGCAAACTTTAATGCGGCAAAAGAAAAGAAGCGCCAGCAAGAAAAGGGCACAGAAAAATTTTCCGGGCCTGCCGCTGGAACTGCTGCTGGAGAATACTATTGGTGTTGCCAATGGAGAAATTCAATGTTCTAACCAGATGCAATTTACGATGAAAAAGTGTGGATAAACGGATATATGATCGCTCTCTGGATCAGAATATTCTCATGAACTGTAAAGCCCTGCACAGCAAGAGTTTGGGGATGCGCTTCCCGCATGCATTTTCTGCAAATTAATCAGTTAAATTCAAGTCGACATAATCTGCGGGATTGCCAAGCAGGGTTTTGAAGGTTTCACGAAAGCTCGTTTGAATCAGCCTTTCATTTGAGCTGCGTGATTGAAATTCTTTGTTTTCAGTTCTTGAAATTTCGATGTTTCCCTGATTTGCGTTTCGGTCTTAGCCTTAACAGCTTTTCTTTCTCCTCTGCTTCAGCTTTTGCTTTTGCCTGCAAGTCCAGTTCTTCCGGGTTTGGAGCCGCAGGGACCGGGTCGGCTTCGAGTGTGAAAAATGTGGCTTTGTCTTTTGTACTTTCATCTATCCAGGCGTTTATCAGTGTCCAGGTAGTTACTTCGCCGTTTTTGATTGAGCGAAAGTAAATGGGAAAGCTGTCGCGATCATCAGTCCAGATCTCCCATTCGTAATTCATATTTTGCCGGGTCCATCGATGGTAGGGAAATCCTTTGCGATAGCCTGTGCCGATGCATTTTGCCTGCCTGAGCAAAGCATCCCTGCCGCCTAAAATGCAGGGAAAAACCGACGGATCCAGCTTTTCGCTTTCGTATTTGTCGCTTTCGAAATCGTGCCTGCTTATTTCCTGGCCGGCAAAATCAATCAAAGTTTTCTCTGCTTTATCATTCAGCCCTATCACTCTGGCCAAACCGCTGCCGTTGAAAAACAGGCTGATCTGTTGATGCTTGCCGCCGTCCATTGTCACATCGAAACTAACCCCGACCGGATGAGCAGTGTTCAGGGCTTCTTTCACTGCGGCATCATCATTTTTCAGAAGACTTTCTTTAATCCAATTTTGAACCGGCGAGCAGGCGCTCACAGTGAAAATGACAAGCAAAGATAGGCATAGTCTGGTGCTTTGCATATGTTTTCCTTAAAGCATCATATCAGTGCCCGCGAAGCTGTGCTTGCAGCGATGCAATTTCACTTGCGGCAGAAGTCGCGGCGATTTCGCCTTTAGTATCGCTGCTGGTGTCATTCATTAGGTTCTTATTGATCTGGAGTCAGAGAGACTATTTTTCAGGACCAAAGCTGTTAAAAAGTTGCTCATTCAGCCGGGGCTGCCTTAAAGATGATCATTTCATTGTGCTTTGAATAATTCCTTTTTTGCAGGCAAGCTCGGCTGAAACTCACTGCTGCTGGAGTATTTGAGTGTTCCGTCTGCTTTCGGGGATCTCAAGAGAGTTTGAGCCTGGGCTCCGGATTCCTTTGCTGCTGGTGTTTCCCCTCTGCAATCTTTTTTGCTGAATCAGCAACACTAGCTATGACTTGCTGCTAAAATCTGTCCGAGAGATATATCGCAAGCGGTAAAGCTGCAGTTTCTCAGGTGCATGCCTGGAGCGCGCTTTTTAGTCAGCCGGCTTGTATGAGAAAGGAGAGAAGGGATGAAGCCCCAAAAACGGTCGAGAGATTATTCAGATGGTGGTCCGCGTAAACGCAAGCTCGACCCGATCGTTGCCAACAAGATTGATTTCATCGATTACAAAGATGTGAATCTCTTGCGCAAGTTCATCACCGAAAATGGCAAAGTTCTGCCCCGCCGCATTACCGGCTGCAACGCTAAAAACCAGAGAGCAATCACTCTGGCAATCAAGCGAGCCAGAGCCCTGGGCATTCTGCCTTTTACCGGTTCGATTTAAGCCGCTTTTTCTTGAATTAATTGGCGACTGATTCGTCAGTCGCCTTTTTGCTTGCCGGCATTTCCGCCGGACTGCATTTCGATAACTGACGCTGAACTTGGGCCAGTTGAATGCCAGTCATCACAAGGGCAATGCCCAGTATCTGTATATTAGTGACAGTCTCATGTAAAAGCACTGCGGCGGCGATAATCAGCAGCTGGCGCTGAGTCATGGTCAAAACTGAAATTCTGGTGGCTCCGACCATGTTTAAGGCATAAACAAAGGCGATATTGGCGAGGGCGGCTGAAATTCCAATCCAGCAGCCAAAAAAGACTGTGGAAGCAGCAAACGGCAGCGCCCAGGGCAGTATGGCCAGACTGGCGAGTCCCTGGCTGAAATAGCTTATTGCTGCTGCGCTTGCTGGATTTTCCCTTTCGCAAATAATCTCCATGCGAACTCTGTAAATGCTAGAGCTGACTGCGGCTGCAAGAGCATATATAACCCCGTCCAGGTTCAGGCTGATGTCTTTGAAGTCCAGAGTCAGCACGATTCCGCCAAAGCACATTAGGAAGCCCAGCCAGAATTTCGGACCGAGGCGATCTCGCCCGATCATGCTGTTGAGTATAGCTACAAGGGCAGGCACGCAGGTCACGATTGTGATCAGGAGAACCACCGAAAGCCGTTGCAGGGAAAGCAAGGTCAGTGAATTTGTCGCAAAGAGGAGCAGTCCTGCAAAAGCCATTTGCCCGGCCCCTGAACCTTGACCCTTGCGGAGCCATTTCAGCAAAAGAGGCAGTACAAAAAATGCTCCCAGGATGTTTTTCAGGGCTATTAATTGAAGGGGCTCTGCATTCAGCCGGAAGGCGAATTTGGCAACAATTGGTTCTACCGATGCAGCCAGAAGCGCCAGTGTGATCCAGGCCGATGCCGGTAAATTCCTGATCTTGTTCAAGTTATCCTCAGAACTGCTTCTTAGGATTAAGTCATGGATTGCTTATCCTTTTCATAATTCTGGCATGGGAGTGTCACAAGTTTGTCAACTTTGCTGAGTATTCTTTAATGTCAAGAGAGGGGCTTGAGGGTTAATTACAATGTCAGGCAAAGGAATGAGCGTTAGAGAAAAGTTCTCGCTGGAGTTTGTGACTGCAGAGGGCGAAGCTGATGCTTTGAAAGGACTTCTGGACAAAGTAAGCGGCAATCTTCCGGACCTTGTGCTTTTTGACCCCGATGCTATTGTCCCTGCAGTGGCTCTTCCCCTTCAGGAAAACTCCGAATCTGAAGATGATGCTGTTTCACTTGCTGATATTGACCCTGTGGCTGAGCTCCGCATGCTTTTTGGCTCTGTTGAAGACTGAAGTAGACTGGTTGAGCTAATGAAAATCTGCAAGTCCGGCTTTCGAGTCGGACTTTCTGTTATCTGGGCAGGAAAAAGCGAAATTCTCCCGCTTTTTCGCCGGGTCTGACAATCACGATCCGGCCCTCATGTTTTTTCGGTCTTCCAGGGCCGTTTAATGTTCCGTGCATTTTACTGACGATTTCTTCAGGTACCTGTCTGTTTCGCTGACGATTGCGTTCCAGGCAAATTTCCAGGGGTACGTCTAATACCCAGATTTGAATGTCCGAGTAGCCGCTTTGCCTGGCTCGACTGATGATTTCCTCTCGATGCCTGGGATTAGTATT
>JAIEPM010000613.1 GCA_019748395.1 Candidatus Obscuribacterales bacterium | reverse complement strand
CGTCTTTCAGGTGTTCGTCGATGTTAACAGCTATCACGAAGTTGGCGCCCATTTCGCGCACATGATTCACAGGGACGTTATTTATAAGTCCGCCGTCACAGTAGAGACGATCGTTGATTTGAACAGGCTTCTTCAGCTCCGGTACAGCAGTGCTTGCCTGCATAGCCAGAGCCACGTCACCGCTGGTGAGCCGGCAGCTCTTCCCGGTTACAACATCAGTAACTACGGCAGCATAGGGGATGCTCAGGTCCTCGATCTTTTTATTAGAGCCAATAGTCTTTTCCGCATACTTTCTGAAAACCCAGCCCCAGTAGAGTCCGTCGTAGGACTTGAATCCCACAGCGTGCATCATCAAGGTAGTCGGCACCAGTGCTATGCGCAAGGCGGGCATCGGCGTAAATTCTTTAGTGAATTTGTTCTTCTCAAAAACCTGGGCAATTTGCTCAACCGGCATCCCGGCAGCATAAAAGCCGCCCACTACAGAACCGATACTCGTCCCGGCGATCATATCGATTGGAATGTTCTCTTCCTTCAAAACTTTAAGAACTCCAACATGAGCCGCTCCGCGTGAGCCGCCACCACCAAGAGCCAGACCGATACGCGGACGCTGAGCCGAAGACGAGCTGGCGTCAGTCGATTGAGCGAGCGCCGACATATTGCTAGCGGCTGCCAGAGATAAAATGATTCCAATAATTTTCTTCATGTTCTGGATTTCCATTCGTCTTGGGTATGCGGTCAAGTTTGGGCAAACTCTAGTGAACTACAGAGCTCGCTGGAGAAAAGGATGGATTTCTTTTCTATATCCGTCATTCTCATCCGAGTAATTTTGCTTGTAAAGTATAGTCTGAATTGCTTCGACAGCCATTAAAGCAATCTTCGAAAAGTACCGGAGAGGATAGATTTGAGAAGCGCACTTACCAACCAGTAACTTTTGCAAGCCTAACCGGTAGCACCACTGCCGGTATCACAGTCGTTCTCCGGCAAAATTCAAGACTTAGAAGATCCAGAGATCTGCACTTTAAGCATCTTCAATATCGGTCCACTCCGAGCGCAAAATTCCATACATCAGCACATCTGCCCAGCCATAACTTCTTTTGCAGTGCTGTCGCAAAAGCCCCTCTGGAGTCATGCCAATCTTTTCTAAGACCCTGCGACTGGCAGCATTTCCTTGGTCGCAGTTAGCATAGATACGATGCAGCTGTAAATTATTGAAGCCAAATCGAATGAGCGCCTTCATCATTTCAGTTGCATAGCCGTTTCCCCAGCAGTCAGCAGAAACGAAATAACCAACCGAGGCATTATTGCTTTCGGAATCCTCGATGTCGAGCCAGCAAGATCCTTTTAGAGAATCAGAGGGCTTAATAGTCATAGCCAACTTATAGCTCAAGCGAGGGTCTGCAGAAGCCGAAGCAGCAGCTCTAGCTATATAGTCATCCACGCCGGCTTGACTCGAGAGTGAAGCAAAACCCAGAAACAGATTTATCGACTTGTTGTTGGCAAATGACACAATCAGCGACGCATCCAACGGACTTAGTTCGCGCAATCTGAGTCTCGGCGTATCCAAAAATTTCATCTCAATTCCAACCAAAGACCATCATGACTACTGCTCCACACAGGGCAAGATTCCCGACGCGCAAGCCCTAGAGAAGTCCTCGTAATCGCATTCCGTTTGCGCAGCATATGAAATCGCATATTTGGCTATGTCCTTTGCGAATTTGTCTCCGCGACCGATGTAGTCTCTAATGGCCGCAGCCTCTCCTGATTTGGCATGAGCTTTAGCCAGGATTTTGGCCGCGAATGAAGTGACCTTTGGGAGGTGCGGCTTTGTCCAGAGGGCTGGATTCGGAGACATTTTTATATCACGCAGCTGCCTCACGTAAAAATGCTTACCATTTTCTCCAAGCGACCAGCCCAAAAACATATCACTTGCCGACTGTAATGTTCGCTGCCCAACAACAATGCGCTGCCCCTGGTTGTCGAACGCACAGGGACGGGTGTAAGGCTCGAGCACGGAGCGCCTTGCTTCCTTTACTTGAAGTATAAGGTGATCATCATTTGGACCAACAAGCAAGGCAACAGCGCAGAAAGTACCGACACTGCCGGTGCCCACAACTTTTGTTGCATAATCTACTATCTCAAAGTGCTTCAGCAGTGCAACTTTATCTTCTTGCAATGAGTTGAGATAGCGTTCGTAGGTTCTTGCTACATTTTGCTCGCTAATATCTAGACGATGAAAAAGTAGTGGTGGCATTTCCCTAAATTTTAAGCGACCGTTTTTTCGAGTCACCAATTTTTGCGCAAGAACTTCCGGCGCTGACTTTCGGCGCTCTTTGGCCAGAACCTTCTAGAGATGCTTTTGCTTCGCTTTATTTACAGCAGTGTCGATGTAATGTTGATAATCAATCTTGGAATACCATATGTCCAGAAGCTTCATTTCGGCGTAAGCTGCTATTTCTTTTTGATAGGCGCAAGCCAAATCATAAGCGGCAGCTCGACCAAGCGCAGCGGGCAGAGGTCCAGATGCCACGGCCAGCACCATGCTGGCTGCTAGACGTTTTAGATCCCACTCAAATGGAGCAGGATGAGTCTCATCAAAATCATTCAAATCGATAATTACGTTTCGTTCCGGAGTAGCAAAAGCACCAAAGTTTAAGATATGGCAGTCACCACACGACTGCACAAAGATTCCAGAATTTTTCTCAGCAGCGAGATCAGCCGCCATCACCGCCGCCGCGCCTCGATAGTAAGTAAACGGTGAGAGCAACATTCGAGAATGTCTTATCGGCACTAAATCGCTGAGCCGACCGTCGTTGGTCTTGCAGATAATCTCAAGAGCATTTCGACTCTTTTTTGCGCCATTTTTGAGCACTTTTCCAGATTTTTCTTTGCCGGGCATGAGGCAAGTTTCCTTCAGGACTTCGATAAGATATACAGATCACGATTTCAAGAACGGAGGAGGAATCACTCGCACTAATGCTGCTGCTCCGCACTGTCTTGCAAACTATGGCCTGCCTCGGACGCCGCAGCAAAGTTACGAACCATCGATACAAGTGCATTTACCAAACCAACACGCTCCAATTCCTCAAACGGCAAAGACTTTACGATATCATGGTTAGCACCGCGACTAACGAGCTGCTCATCTATTTCTTTGACGAATGATTTGCCGTCAGGATTGTCGTGACCAATTTGAAAAACCGCGATCGTCAATTCTCTCTCGTTTTTCACCCTCTTACTTGCATCTATGATACTGTCGATAACCAGAGCAGGCTCCGTTCGAGGGTGAGGCATTCCATCTGTAATCACAACGATTAGCAGAGGCTTGGAGCTTGAGTTCTTTGTTTCAAAATAATGCTTAAGACGGCTATTTAACGGCAAAGATAATCGCGTACCGACATCCAACAAGTGCTTATTGAAACGCTCGACCAGATCCTCCGGTGTAGCATTCTTCAATACTTCATAATCAGAGGAAAAAGTTACCAGAGTAAAGCCCTGCTGAACATAGGGAGACAATTGACGAGAAAGATCTGAAAGTTGTTCGCCGCACCACTCCCATCTCGAAAGATCTCCCGGGCAGTCCCTCCGAAGCATCGAGCTCGATTCATCCACGATCAGTTCAAGTTCAAAATCTGCAAGTGATTTTGCGGCAGAAGCATTTAAAGTCCGAGCTTCTGCGCGAGGAGTTTCAACTCGTTTGTTTTCGTGGGTACGTGCAGAGATTGGATACATTAAAGTGCGAGTCAGCCCTTTAAGAGCGCTTCCACGCAGATTTTTCTGATTTTTGCTTACTGCATGAAGACGGAAGGGCGCCTCTTCTTTTTTGGCCGAGTCACTCGCTGCATCAACAGACTGTTTCGGCTCGGACTCAGCCTCAGAGGCAATCACTGCGGCACTCAAAACAAATCCAAGAACAAGCACGGAAGCGACAAGACCGGTCGTGTAAATGTTTACTCTCATTAGCTCCTTAGCTGCAAGAATCGGCTCGCCTACAAACATAGTATAGCGACAGAGAGGTCCATTCAGGAAAAGTTCGGCGAACTATGAGCCGGAAGTCCGTAAAGACGGCTCATTGACTGTCAAACGAACACCCGAAGGCGCGAATTCCGTTCCCAGCCGCCCCAGCAAGCCAGCACCGGTCAGAGCTGTTCCAATTTTTGGATAACGCAGTCTCAAAATCGTTCCAGCC
>JAIEPM010000153.1 GCA_019748395.1 Candidatus Obscuribacterales bacterium | reverse complement strand
GTCGGAGTCGAACCGACACGGAGTGTTTGCTCCGGCTGATTTTGAGTCAGCTGCGTCTGCCATTTCGCCACTTCGGCAAATTCACAAAGTACATTCTACACTATAGCTTTAGAGACACTCTCTCGGCGGATGTAAAGTGAAGGTAATTGTCACAGGTTTTGATCCTTTCGACACGTTTGACGTGAATCCCAGCCGGGAAGCCGTGTCTCGCTTGCCGGACTTTGTTAAGCTCAATCAAAATTCCGAAGCTGTGAAAGTTGCCAAGCTTGAGCTGCCTACTTGTTGTACCGATGCTTTTGAGAAGCTCTGTCTTGAAGTGGAAGCTTCTGCCGATGATGATTTCGCCCTTGTTTTGTCGGGTTTGGCCTCTAGTCGTGACAAAATCTGTCTGGAAAAATTTGCTTTAAATGAACGGCATTACAGGGGTCCTGATAACAATGGGCATGATTGGCAGGATGAGATCATTCATGAAGGCGGACCGGATGCGATTAAAAGCAGGCTGCCGCTGCGCAGTCTCGTTCAGTTTTTGAATCAGAACGGCTTTGCTGCCGATCTTTCGCATCATGCCGGTACTTTCGTTTGCAATGAGACTTATTATCGAAGCCTTTATCGCTGGCAGGAGAAGCCAAATTGCCGCGGAATCGTGTTTGTGCATCTTCCGCCTTATGAGTCATACAAGCATAGCGATCCTTCTTATGTGGACGAGCGTGAGCCTTTGCAGGCTTATACAGATGCGCTGGCTGCGATTGCCGCATTCATAGGCGGCTGACTTGCCTTATCTGCTTAAGCCCGGTTCAAGCGGGATCTTTCATGAAATCAAGAACTCGGCTATTTGCTAACATGTAAGCCTCATAGCATAGGGAGTGAGGGCGATGAAGCGCTACATACTCAGTTTGGATCAGGGCACCACCAGCTCGCGTGCCATCGTATTTGATGCGCAGGGAAAAACAATTGCGACTGCTCAGGAAGAATTCAAACAATATTTTCCGCAGCCGGGCTGGGTGGAACATGACCCGAAAGAGATATTAGACTCGCAGTTTGCCTGTGCTCGTGAGGCTGTCAAAGCGGCTGGAATTTCTCCCGATGAAATTGCCTGCATTGGAATCAGCAATCAACGTGAAACCACCGTAGTTTGGGACAGGAACACGGGTGAGCCGGTTTACAATGCTATCGTCTGGCAGTGTCGCCGCACTCAAGATTTTGCCAATGAATTGCGCAGTGAGTCCGATGAGTTCAAGCAAAAAACCGGATTATTGCCGGACGCTTATTTCTCCGGTCCGAAAATTAAGTGGATTCTGGACAATGTTCCTACTGCAAGAGATAGAGCAAAACGCGGTGAGCTAATATTTGGAAATATCGATAGCTGGCTAATCTGGAATATTACAGGAGGCAAGGTGCACGCGACGGAAGCAAGCAATGCTTCTCGCACTATGTTATACAACTTGCAGACTGCAAAATGGGACGATGATTTGCTTGCTCGCATGGATATTCCTAAGCGTATGATGCCCGAGATTAAGGCGGCTAATGCAAATTTTGGTATGAGCAAGAAAGAGTTGCTCGGTGTTGAAGCTCCTATTCATGGGGTTCTTGGCGATCAACAGGCGGCACTTTTTGGTCAGGGCTGTGATCAAAGCGGTATGGCTAAATGTACTTACGGCACTGGTGGATTTTTGCTGGTGAATATCGGTACCGCACCGCATCTGGTGCCCGGGCTTTTGACTACGGTGGCCTGGCAGTTGCAGGGGCAAGCGCCTGTTTTTGCGGTTGAAGGTGCCATCTTTATCACGGGAGCCGCCATTCAATGGCTGCGCGACGGGCTAGGCATTATAGAATCGAGCGATCAAACCGAAGAGCTGGCTTCTTCGATTGAAAGTAATGAAGGGGTTTATTTTGTTCCGGCTCTTGTCGGACTTGGTACTCCCTGGTGGAATTCAGATGTGAGGGGAACTATAGTTGGACTGACGCGTGGCAGTTCGAGAGCTCATCTTGTCAGAGCTGCGCTTGAAGCGATGGCTTATCAGGTGAAGGATGTTGCCGAGCAAATGTCGGCGCACAAATTAGCCATGAAAGAACTGCGAGTTGATGGTGGTGCCACCAGAAATAAACTGATGCTGCAATTTCAAAGCGATCTGCTTGAAATTCCCATATTGCGAAGCGGACAGGTGGAAGCTACGGCCTGGGGCGCTGCTGCCATGGCGGCTCTTGGTCAGGGCTTAATTAAAGAGCCTTCGGAAATTTCTGCTGCCTGGCTTCTTGACCATGAGTTCTCACCGCAAAAAAGTCGCGCTACTGAATATGCCGGTTGGAAGCGTGCTTTAAAAGGAGCTTTTGCCTGCGCTGAAATTTAAGAGCAGAAAAAGCACTTAAAACAAAAGCCCCAGCTTTGCAGCTGGGGCTTTTGCGTTCTGTTCGGTTCGGATTAAAACTGGCTTTTAAGCTTGGGGTGATTAATCCCAGCTGAGCGCGCCACCGGTTTGGTATTCGATAACGCGTGTTTCGAAGAAGTTTTTCTCTTTCTTCAAATCAAGCATTTCGCTCATCCAGGGGAAGGGATTTTTGGCGCCCGGGAATTGTTCTGTGAGCCCAATTTGACGGCAGCGGCGATTGGCGATGAAGCGCAGGTATTCAGAGAACATCTGGCAGTTTAAGCCAAGCACGCCACGCGGCATTGTGTCTTCGGCATACCTGTATTCAAGATCTACACCTTGTTTGATCAGCTCGATAATCTCCTGCTGGAACTCTGCTGTCCAGAGATGCGGATTCTCGTTTTTGATCTGGTTGATAACGTCGATGCCGTAGTTGAGGTGCATCGATTCGTCTCTGAGAATGTACTGGAATTGTTCGGAAGCGCCGGTCATTTTGTTTTGGCGGCCGAAGCTGAGCATTTGCACGAAGCCGACATAGAAGAAGATGCCTTCCATGATGATGTAATAGCCAATCAAGTTTCTCAAAAGGCGTTGGTCGGCGGCAAATGTGCCCGTGGAAAAATTAGGATCTGCCAGTTCTGAGGTGAACTGAAGTTGGAATGCGTCTTTTTCGTGGATAGACGGAATTTCGCGATACATGTTGAAAATTTCGCCTTCGTCAAGTCCGAGACTTTCGACAATGTACTGATATGCATGTGTGTGTAGAGCTTCTTCAAAAGCCTGTCTGAGAAGATACTGGCGGCATTCCGGATTGGTGATGTGACGGTAGATTGCCAGCACCAGATTGTTTGCTACCAGTGAGTCGGCGGTAACGAAAAATCCGAGGTTGCGTTTGATGATTTGACGCTCGTCCGGGCTCAGTCCGTTAGGATCTTTCCAGAGTGCAATGTCGCGGCTCATGCTGATTTCTTGCGGCATCCAGTGGTTTGCGCAAGCATCCAGATATTTCTGCCATGCCCATTCATATTTAAAGGGAACGAGTTGGTTTACGTCTGCGCGGCAATTGATGATTTTCTTGTCGTCCACGCGAACACGAGCCGCTTTGAAAGCGATTTCTTCCAGACCTGTAGCGCCTGGTTTGAGCTCTTTAGTTTGCATATTGCTTGCCCCTGCATTCATATTTACTGAGGGAGTGCTGGGCTCAAATGAGAGCACAGGAAGTGATTCTGTGTCAGCGGCCGTGCTGGCGACTGTTGAGACCGACTGGATTTTTGCTGCTGCTGGAACTGCTGCAAAACCAGGGCTTGCGTTTTCTGCTGTGCTTTTTGCCGGTTTTACAGGCATATTGTCGAAATTAAGCATGGACTACCTACTCCCCTACCATACAATTGTACGTGTGCCGCGTGAATTTGGCAAACTGATTTAAGGATCAGAGCCGAACTGAACTTTTGGACCGAACTCAAACAAATCTGGGAAAGAATGGGGAGCCCTCCCCCAGTAAGGGCTCCCCCAAAGCCATTACTGGCAGGCTTCACATTCCGGGTCTGTGATTGAACAGGCTTTCGGAAGCGGAGCCGGAGCAGGCAAGGATGTGTTGTCAACTTTGACTGCATTCAAAGCACCGGTGTGGATTGTGGATTTTTCTGCCGAGGTGGCTCCACGTGTGCGCAGGTAATAGGTGGTTTTCAAACCGCGCAACCAGGCAAGCTTGTATGTTTCATCAAGCTTCTTGCCGCTTGGTTCTGCCAGGTAGAGGTTGAGGCTCTGGGCCTGGTCGATCCACTTCTGTCTGCGAGCGCCTGCTTCGATGAGCC
>JAIEPM010000461.1 GCA_019748395.1 Candidatus Obscuribacterales bacterium | reverse complement strand
AGTACCGGCGAAGATGCTGATTGCCAGTAAGGCACCGGTAAAAGCGAAGCTGCAGAGAAGACTGGAAAGCAGAGTCGGAGCTTTGCGGAAGTGAACTGCTCCAAAGACCGTGCCGAAGCAGAGACCGCCCAGCAAGCTGTTTTCGATCAGATTGCTAAGCGGCGGCGTGTAGCCGACCAGGACGCCGGTGACGACGCTGTAAATCGCAATCGCAAGGGCGGTGGAAATTGCCGAAGAAATGGAGTGACGGAGAAAGTTCATTTTCTGACCCTTGTGGGTTTGAGTTTTCAGTAATTGCCGGTTGCGCCAATCAGCAGCGGATAGCCCGAAGGGGCCGCTGCTTTGGCTGGAAGTTTTCGGAGAAGCAGGCATCTGTATCCCTGACTGAGCAGCAAAATCTGGAAGACCGCGAAGGACGTGCTGATGCGACCGGCGCCGTATGGCTTCCAGCTTAAGAGCCGCATTTCCTCAAGCGACCAGGGGCAGTCGCTCTGGAAGATGTAAGGCGTAGTTTGATACATCTGCTCGTCTTCAAGATAGACGAAGTCCTTGAGCAGCTGATCTGGGGATCTCGAGGGCAGAGGGCCTCGAAAGTCCTTGATGCCCTCATAGAAGCGGTAACGGCTCTCGCTATCGGTTTTGTCGAGCCAGCTGTAATCGAAAACGGCAATCTGGCGTTCATAGGTTTCGCCGGTTTCGATTACTTTGCCGCTCAGGTTTCTTGTAAGAACCGGAAAGCGTTCCAGCTTTCTTCCAAGTGAAGGAAAGAACTTTCTGATCATCGACTCTTTGGCGGCTTCTTCCACCAGGTAGTCATTGCTCATCAGGAGCTCCTTTCAAAAACTTGCGGCTCTAAATAGAGCCTAGTCAGAAATCATTGCCGAGCTGAAGCGACAGGGGGATGAGAGCGATCGATGCAGGCTGAGAGATATCTGAGTTCTTGGGCTCCGGAAAAAAGGAAATGGAATGGATAATTGAAACTAAAACTGAGGAGCTTCTTTTTGCTTTGATTGTGTTGAAACTTATCTTTCTAATCTCCTGTTTTTAAGCTGAGGCTTGAGCGAGCTAGCACGAACAATTGCTAGAAGCTCAGTGTTTGGAAGCTTTCCGGGATCTTTTCATGGGTTGAATCTAATTTTGCTGCGCAGAACTGTTCTGCCTATGCCGATCACTGCATTGACCCTAATAGCTTTGCCGCTTGCGGACTCTCGTTAAATGATTCCTCTGTTGTATAATCCTTGCTGCGAAGTGGTTCAGACCGTCGCGTCCGCAAGGATGAGGAAAGTCCGGGCGCCGCAGGGCTGGTCGCTGGGTAATGCCCAGTGCGCGTGAGCGTGAGGATAGTGCCACAGAAATGAAAACCGCCAGGATTTCCTGGTAAGGGTGCAACGGTGCGGTAAAAGCGTCACCAGCAGAGTCGAGAGGCTCTGGCTAGGTAAACCCCGCTAAAGGTGCAAGGCGAAGGTATATCTCAAGGTTATGGTGGCCCGCCATCTTGAGGTGCCGATGCTGCTAGAGGGTTTGAGTAATCAAGCTCCCAGATAGATGACGGTCTAAACAGAACCCGGCTTATGAGCCACTTCGCAATTATTTGATTGATGGTCTGATTGAAATCGAAATTGAAGGAAACCCAGGGTGCTTGCATTTCACGTCATCACGCTTTTCCCGGAGCTTATTGAGCAATATTGCGGTGTCAGTATTATCAAACGAGGCATAGAAAAAGGTGAAATACAGGTCAAAGCCTATAATCCGCGCGACTTCTGTCAGGACAAATATCGAAAAGTAGACGACAGTCCCTATGGCGGCGGTGCAGGCATGGTTTTGAAACCCGAGCCGTTTTTTGCTGCTTATGAAAGCATAGAAAAAAGTCCCGGAGCGCCGGTTTTGCTCATGACTCCGCAGGGCAGGCCCTTCCGTCAGGAAATAGCAGCTTCACTTGTCGATAATCAGGACATTGTGATTATCTGCGGACATTATGAGGGTTATGACGAGCGGATTAGAACTCTTGCAAGTCAGGAAATTTCGGTCGGTGATTATGTTTTGACCGGTGGCGAATTGGCTGCATTGCTTGTAATTGATGCTGTCGGCAGGCTGGTTCCGGGTGTGATTGGAAAAAGCATTTCACTTGTACATGAATCATTCAACGACGGTTTGCTCGAAGCCCCTCAGTACACCAAGCCTCCGGTATTTCGTGGTCTTGAGGTGCCCGAAGTTCTGCGTTCCGGCAATCATCAAGAGATTGAAAAATGGCGCCGTCGTCAATCTTTGAAACGAACAAAAGAGCGAAGACCGGATCTTCTTGATGCCGTAGATCTCTCCAGGGATGACCTTTGTTATCTTGAATCTCTCAACGAAACTGAATAAAAACGAGCAACGCCTGGGCGCTGCTCGTTTTTGATTTCAAAGACTTCAGTACTCAGCAGGCTGCAGCCAGAAAGGCTTCAGGGTTTAACTGCTCACAGCTCTCTTTCAGCTCTTGAGCGCGTTTCAAGAGAGCGTAAGCGTCGCTATGCTTGTTGAGCGTGCAATAGATCCATGATAGCTTGAGCATGCGCCGATACATATGGGGATGAAGTCCCTTGTATCGCCGCTCGTCAACGATTAACGAGCGTTCGAAAAGAGGCTCCGCCATGGCATATTTCCCTTGCGAGAAATAAAGCTCGGCTAAGTTCAAAAGAATATTGCTTAAGTGCGGATGATCTTCGGTCAAACGCTTCTCATAAGTTGCCAATGCGCTTTTGTAGACTGCTTCAGCTTTTTTGAAGTCATTCTTTTGATAAAACGCGGCTGCCAGTTTATTGAACACTGCTGGTGGTGGCATGTTCAAATGCCCCAGGCGTCTTGATTCCTCAAGTGCTGCACCCAGCATTTTGTCTGCGATTTCTGTATGACCCAGTTTCTGGGCATTTGCGCCTAGATCCACATAAGTGGTCCAGAACATGTCTGATGATGTCTGCATGATAGGGGCGGATCCTAGAGGGAAAACTCTCTTATCCGGCCCAACAACCCCACAGACAGTGTAGGTTGCTAAGAGCAGGTCTGCCATGTGCAATAAAGCAGATTTAACTGCATAATTATGCAGTTCGTCTTTAATCTAAGCCTGGCGAACCTTCGCTAGCTTTTGCCTCCGGGGTTAAAGTCCCGGAAACAGCAATAAATTGAAAAAATCAGACTTCTCGTCTGTTTTTAATGCTTGAGGAAGGCACGTTTTTCTTGATAAATAGAATCCTGGTTTTATTTCACGGATGAGCGCGAGGGCAAGGCAAAGGACTTTCATTGCCGGTAATTTTCTAGAAAGAGGGTGATGCCATGGGCATTTTTACACGATTCTTGGTTGGGAGGAGGGCATTCTCGCTTGGTCTGGGCGCTCTGTTTTGCAATGCTGCGGTTGAAGCCAAGGAGAGCTCGGAAAAATCCGAAGATAAATTTGCGTTTAAAGGAACTCTTTATCCGATCGGCGGTGCCGCTGACAGTACCTTGCGACGCTTCAGTGAATTGGCCGGTGCAGGCAACGCGAAAATAGTGATTTTGCCGCATTCAAGTTCAACTCCTCAAGAGACCGCAGACGATCTGGCTAACAGCTTCATGGCGCTGGGCGTCAAAAACACTGTGACTATCCTGCCTGGCGACAAGAGCCCGATTCCTTCCGACTCCACGGCGATTTTCATGAGCGGCGGCGATCAGTCGCGCTTGATGCGTTTGATTGAGAAAGCTCAGGCAGATCAGATACGAGCATTTTTGCTTCAAGGCGGACTCGTAGGCGGAACAAGTGCCGGAGCGGCTCTTGTGGCGCCGCGCATGATTGCTGGCGGTATGTCCGACGGTTTGCCGAAATCCATGTCTTTGATGATCACCGACGGACTGGCTCTTCTGCCCGGCTATATGGTCGACACACATGTCGGTGCTCGTGGACGTCATGATCGCCTGATGGTCGGTCTTTCAATGCTCGCCGGAGTCAAGGGCATTGGGCTGGACGAAGACACCGCCGTCGAAATCAAAAATGGTCGTGCCACCGTGCGTGGTGCGGGTGTGGCCCACGTTTACCGTCGCTCCGACTCCTTCAAATCCGATTTGCCGAGCACGCCTGAGGGCGAGATGGCCGGCGTTCAAGGCATGATTTACTCAATATACCCGGCCGGAGAGTCTTTTGAAATCTAGCCGGATTTAGTTTCGATTT
>JAIEPM010000376.1 GCA_019748395.1 Candidatus Obscuribacterales bacterium | reverse complement strand
TTGACCGGCGGTAAGGATGTTGGTAAAAAACCCAACGGGCTCATGACATTCGTTTTAAAAGCAGCTCTCTAGCTGGTATTGAACCGTCGCTCCTCTTGGCGTGGCGAGATCACAAGGCAAAGTGGCTCAGTATAAGGACCTTGTCGCTATCATACATTCACAGAATGCATGATATCATCGAACAGCGTAATGTTCATGGCTCTCTCGAGCGATGAAATCGCTTTTGCCTTCCGCAGCTTGAAGCTTCCGAACCGATTCATGTACTCAGTTTGGTACGGGCTCAGACACGCTACTGCGGTCCGATCGAATACGTGCCCGTCGCGCGACATTTTTTCGAGGGCACCACTCATGGTGACTAATGTGTGGAGGATCGCTAAATTTGCCACCAGGTGGTTGTATTTTATGATTTTTCGTTGCTCGTCTCTCACATTTTCTGTTATGACGCCCTTGTTGCCGAATAAGAGGAAGTCAGCAAATTGATTGAATCGCTCGCTCTTGTTTGTTGCGACAGAAATCATTCGCCTTACCTCAACGTCTGAGATATAACGCAACAAGAACGTAGTACGAATGACCCGGCCAAGTTCTCGAAACGCAAAGTACAGCTTGTTCTTCCTGCTGTATGTGCCAAGTCGCCGTAGAATCGCAGACGGAGTTATCTTCCCCGTTTTAACAGACAAAGCAACCCGCAGCATATCTGGCAGCATCTTTTCGATGAGGTTCCAATCGATTGGCTCCGAGGAAAACAGAGCACCAATGTGTTCGTACTCGGTAAGTTTGTCAGGCTTGTAGAAATGCAAATTCTTCCAATTTCTAATTCGAGGCATGAGCTTTATTCCGAGTAGGTAGGCTAACCCAAAGATCGGTTCACTCTGTCCTTGCGTATCTGAATGGACGGTGTCTGGTTTCACTTCAGAATCATTCTCTGTAATGAAGTCCAGGATGTAGTGTCCTTCCCAGGATCCGCAAGTGTTGAATCTGGAGAACAGAGCAATGTAGGAATCGGCAATCAAGTAATAACCAATACCGCCATATCCCCCATATCGTATGTGGTACTCGGACATCAAGTTCTGAGGATAAAGGTCCCATTTTGTTCCATCAGCCGAGCCTGTCTTACCTAGCCCCCAGAGCCGTTGGAGAGGAAAGTTACGATAGGCGTTAATGACTTCAACGATCGCTTCATTTAGTTTTTGCTCTGTAATGTGTCGCTGATTAATAAAGGAGATCTGTCGTCTGTCGGCGAGTTTAATGGAGCGAGCCGTCTGTGTTGGACCCAGATTACAACCATAGCAAAACGCAGTAATCACGTACCGTTCCCGTGGATCTTCGATTTTTGCGTCTAGCCCGGAGATCGGACCAAAATGCTTTGTCCAGTTAAGCCAGTTTTCTGTCTCCCATAGAATATTCAAGACATCATTCTCTTCCATGTATTCTCTAACAGTTGCTTCGAAAGTGTCTTGTCCTGATGGACTTAGCCTGGCCGTAAGTCTCTTGAGTACAGGTTCTCCGTTTTCCAATGACAAATATTCGTTAGCCGGGAATCCGCGATCAGCTTCTTCTGCGAATTTTTCAAACTCGGTTTTTAGAGCAGCGATAAAGAGCTTCGGATCGATCTCCATTCCAGACTGGCGACCATAAAGCTCGATCTCGCGTTCATAATCTTCCCATGCGATGAGCTGATCTCGGTAGTCTCTAAATCTGTCACTGTGCGGGATATACAAATCGCCCGATTTCAACTCATTCATCACTTGGGTAAAGACGCAAAGTTCAAGATAGCGCCTATGAACTTTGTCAAATGGGGCATTCGGATTTTTGTTGCCGGTAACTAATGCCATCCACTTGTCGGAGGCAAATGACAGATTCAGGGACGGTGCGGGCAGCCACTCGGTTCGGCTTGATTTATTGCTAACAACGAATTCTATTGCCGCAACTACGGAAGCATCCTGCGAGGTGGAGACCAAGCTGACGTTTGACAGAAAGTTCAACAGCGGTGATCGCTGTCCCTTGTAAAACTTTAAAAGCAGCGGCAAGTGATTATTGCCAGCCAGCACCGCGTGTTTTTCGCAGCGAGCGATTATCGCCTCAATATCCTCGCCGATAATCGCTTCAATAGCGGTTAGTCGCTCACTCTCGTTTTCAGCATTCTTGAATGCCAGCGACACCTCATGAAGAGTTGCTATTAGTTTATCCGTCTCACCGACCTTATCGATCCTGTGCTGAACCAAAGCTTCTCGCGCTCTAGAGTGCAATCGTTGAACGAGACGAATAAACATATCGGCTACATCATCATAAGCTCGACCGACTTGCGCCAACACCAACGCTCCCGCCAACGTTAGACGTTTGGTTTCGGAAAAATCTCGCATCGATGCGACATCCAACGATCTAGCCTCAGCGGCAAACTGCGCTATTTTAACCGCCGGAATTCCCGCAAACGCTTCGGCTCGCAAATCGTGCTCTGACAGGGTTTCAATATGATTAAGAAAGTCCTGCATGTGCCTGACTGTCGGATTATTTGGTTCGGTTTTGACGCTGTCCCAGGCCGTCTTGAATTTTTTTCCCGATCCTTCAAAGAGTTTGCCCAGTGTATCTCTCGTCTTTTCGGAGAATCGCTGAAACACAAGCAGATGATATTCACTGTTGATCCGCTGCCGCGCAGTTCGAGCGATTCTGACAAGAGTGCTATAAGCGGGTAGCTCATGTCGCTGCCGAATGAGTTCTTCAATAGCAACATTCACAATGTCTACTAAATCATCTCTTGTGGTTGATGCTTCAAGACAAGCTTCATGAGCAGCCTTCCGCGCAGCGTCTCCATATGCGGTAACCTGTAGATACTCACGGACAAGTGAATGGTGGACCCACTTTAGCGAGCTTCCTTCATAGCTTCCCAATGCATCAGGCCACTGCGCCACTCCAGCAGCATTCGCAACGTGATCGATGATTCTTGCTGAGATTTCATCCGGAGAGGGAAAATAGCCAAGCCGCTGAAACAACTTCAACCAGGTGAGTAGCCGCAGTGTCTGTATCTCGGAGGAAGTCCTCTTCCACGCAAACTCCTTCTCCTCCGGTGTCGGAGTGAACAGCTGCTGTAATTCTTTGCGAGTGGGATTAGCGTTCAAACGGGGGTATGCAGTTTCGCTAATCTTCGGCAAAGCTTTCTCACAAACGAGCGTTTCTTGGAAACATGTCAAAGCAAACACAACGCCACGCAAATTGGCGCTTTACGACTTCTCAAAAACCTTTCTTGAATTCGCCTGGTCAATATCGCATAATCGAGAGGCGTTTTGAGAAGCCGAAGAGAAATTTAAATGCTGATTGGATATGCAAGAGTATCGCGAGAAGATCAGAAACTTGAATTGCAATTGCAGGCACTAATCGATGCAGGTTGTGACCGCGTGTTCTCTGACAAGAAAAGTGGCGCTCAGAAATATCGCAAAGGGTTGGAAGACGCCCTTTCTCATCTGCGCGCAGGAGACATCTTGGTTGTTTGGAAATTAGACCGGCTGGGTCGCACAGTTAAGCAATTAGTAGATCTTGTAGAAGAGCTGGAAGAAAAAGGCATAAACTTCAAAAGCGTGAAAGACAATATTGATACCACCACAAGTGCGGGACGCTTTTTCTTCCACCTTATGGCCAGCTTGGCTCAAATGGAACGTGAGTTAATTGTTGAACGTACTAAAGCGGGGCTAGAAGCGGCTAAGAAGCTGGGGCGGGCTGGCGGCCGTAAGCGTGTAATGACAGAGAGCAAAATCAAATCAGCAAAGAAGCTCCTGCAGTCCGGCGTGGTTCCGAAAGATGTTGCGGAAGATCTTGGAGTGTCAGTAGCTACGCTTTACAGATGGATTCCGGAAGCAGCATCATTGGCAAATGACTAATCGTGTACAAGGAGGAAGAATCAAGTGGCAGCAGTCGACCAGAAAGCTCTTGCAACAGCCCAGGACCTCATGTGGACAGCCATGGAAACCTACTCGCAAAAGGAACGAATAAGATTGGCCGAACAAGCACTGGAAATCTGTCCCGACTGCGCTGATGCCTATGTGATGCTTGCATACGATCGGGAGAAGAACACTGAGTCGAAGATAGCGATGTTCCAAGAGGCCGGGGGGTGGCAACGATTCGTGTAAAATCCAGCCATTTTGCTCTTTGAAAGCAGGCTGGCTCATCGCCACTGCAGCG
>JAIEPM010000071.1 GCA_019748395.1 Candidatus Obscuribacterales bacterium | reverse complement strand
ATTCAGCCGAGCCGGTGACAGCCAGACCGCAGATCATGAAAAGGATAGCAATTCTGAAAGTGAAGCCGCGCGGATTTAAATATGGTCCAAAGAAAGCAAAAAGAACAATTGTTCCGGAAAGAATCAAACTCAAGTAAAGGACTCTGGCAAGAATCGAAAAATTGCCGATACCGGAAGACTGAATGCCGGTAAAAATGTTGGCAACAGCAGCTTGCGGGATGCTGTAGAGATACCAGATTCCAATAATCGGTCCCAGAATGAAAACCGGCAATAACCATTTGGCGCAAAAGCGAACCATGAAAGTGCGCAGGTGCTCATCTTTCAATCGGCAGGAAGTCACCATGGCATACATGCCTGCAATCGCGAACATAATCAACAGGCGCAATATTAGTGAAGGGAAATAGGTGGGATTGATAACGCCTTCCAGCCAGTAATGCGACTTGAGCCAGGAGCCCGGTGTCAGCATGAAAGTCAGCACGCCGTTAATAACAGCCAGTGTCATCACAGAAAGACCGAAATAGATTTGAGCAAGCTGCAAATGCTGTTTTTTGCTCAGCTTGTCCCAGCTGTAATAATATGCAAAAGCAGTAGCCAACTCACCGACAAAGAAAACATATTCAAGAGCCCAGGCCAGCGTAAAGTTCTGAATCAACATATGAAGTCCGTCGGGGCTCACAAGGCTGACTGCAAACCAGATAGCAACACCGGTTACAGCGCCTGCAACTGTTGTAATTAATACAAAGAATTTGGAGTGCTTGCGAACATATTCATAAATACGATCATCAGCCCTGTCATAAGCCAGTTTTTCCGTAATCGCCAGAAAAGCACCACCGCCGACAGCAAAGTGGGAAATGAAAACGTGGATGATGGCAATGATACCGATAATCCATCCACCGCCCAGATGCGGCACCACCCAAACCGGATAATTCATGAGAAGGCTCCCCAAACAGTGAAAATAATCATGCCCAAAAGCAGAAGCACACCATAGATAGTGGCGATTCTCGATTTCAATTTCGAATCACCTTTGTCGTAAAACGGCGCTGCCACCAAGCCAAGAGCGAAAAGAAGCATAAAGGCGATGCCGGCCAGTTCTCCCTCAAGCGGTCCCAATTTTGCCGGAACAAGCTTGAGAAACTGAAACTCGGCAAGAAAATACCACTCCGGTTTGATGCCCAGAGGCGCCGGACCAAATGGATCTGCTTCCGGACCGATGCCCCAGGGCGAAAGCGTAACCAGCGCGGCCAGCGCGTTCAATGCCAGTAGCCAGACAAGGACATCTTTAAGCAAGAAATTCGGGAAAAACTTCTCATAGCTTTTCTTCTCAGTCTCAAGTTTCTTAAAAGACTCAGGCTCGGACATGCCGTGTACTTGCACCAACAACAAATGCCCGCCCAGTAGCGCCAGAAGCAAAACCGGTAAAGCAGCTACGTGAATCATAAAGAAGCGGGAGAGTGTCGCTTGTCCTATAGCATCGCCACCCCGCAACAAAGAGGCCAGATGTTCACCAATCACAGGCATTTTTGAAGCTATATCAAGCCCAATTTTTGTGGCAAAAAAGGAGACGTCATCCCATGGCAATAGATAGCCGGTGAAGCCGAAAGCCATGCTAATGCCCAGAAGCAAAAGTCCTGAGATCCAGGTAATTTCCCTGGGCTTGCGATAAGCCTTCATAAAATAGCAACTGAACAAATGAGCAAAAAGTACAAGAATTAAAAAGTTTGCCCCCCAGCTGTGCAAAGAACGAAAGAACCAGCCAAAATCTACCTGAGAATTGATCTTCAAGATGCAAGCATGAGCAGACTCAATACCGGGAATGTAATAGACCATCAAAAGTATGCCGCTTGCAAACTGGACCAGAAGCAGCATCAAAGCGATGCCGCCCATGTAATACCAGACCGAGTGTTTATGTATCGGGACTTCCTTTTTCTCGGCGAGTTTTAAGCCTTCGCTCAGCCGGAGACGTGTCTCAAGCCATGCTCTAAGTCCTGTTATTCTGCTGCTTTCGCTAGTCACTTTTTATTCCCGCCTCAGCCTTGTGATACAACTATTTTTCCATCTACAACAGCCACCTTCAGTGGCTCCAGCGGCTTGGGCGGTGGACCTGCAATATTCTTGCCGCTGGTCGGGTCATAGCAGCCGCCATGACAGGCGCACCAGATTTGATCCGTATCTTCTCTAAACTGCACGGTGCATCCCAGATGAGTACAAATCGCCTTAAAAGCGTGAAACTCACCGTCCTCCGTATGAGTGATAATTGCCGGAGTGCTGCCGAAACGAAAGTTTTTTCCTGTACCGGCAGGAACTTCGCCGACCGCACCAAGAGTAACGCTGCCGACTTTACTTTGGGCTTCGCCCTCTCCCGGCTTCGGCAAAAGATAACGATAAATTGGATAACCAGCCATCATCGTCCAGAAAGCCGCAAAGGTCGGAACCGCCAGCCCAAGGAAATCGGCTCGGCTGAGATTTCGGCATTTTTTTTGGCTGCAAACTTGTTCATTCATTTCAGTCACCTATGCTCTTCCACTCTCAAGCGAAGTCTCTGTATTTTCGATAATTGCTCTTGCAGCAGCAGCGTTTGAACTCACGAGCAAACGGAGAAGCCAGACCAGATATATGATCAAGCCGACTGCAGAAAGGACGAAGATGCCCAGCAAATCCCACTGTGTATTGACGGGAACCTTTTCCGGACTGATGTAATTTGCCAGACTGAAAGTTCGCAGAAGATGCCGGGTCATGACCATATCGAAGATAGTCAATGTTGCAAACAGAATAGTAGCCTTGAAAGCCACCCTGGAAGCCTGACTGAGCGTGAATGCCGCCGATAATATTGAAAGAAGAGCCAGCCCCATTGACGAAGCAAAAACAATGCTTCCTAACTGGTCCTGTCCAAGAAACTTAGCTTGCAGAGTCGGCGGCAAAGATGAAAGAAACTGCAAACCCACTGGAATTTGCAGAAGACTGAAAAGAAGAAAAATAAGCGAGCCTTTCTTAATCAACCAGTCGGCATAGTTTTTATCGCTTTTGTTTGAAAGTCCAAAGCAGCCCACAGCCAGCCCCCCGACCGCAAGAGCGCCAACTAGAGAGTGCAGAAGTCGCGGAAGAATCTGCCTGTCATGCGGCAAGTTCAGACCCTGAGCATTATGCTGATAAATGCTCAACCACTTCTCCGGTTGAAGCATCAAAGTCATGTTGCTCGCGAACAGATACGCAATGCCTATGAATATGAGGCTTGCACAAAAGAGGATTAGTGGAGCTTTCACTCCGGAATCACTGCGATGTAAGTAGCGATAGATAACCAGATAAGACGAGTAATAAGCAATTAAGAGGAAAAAGATTATGGAGAACCAGGGCGCCGCCATAAGTATCGAAGAAGTGTAAAACATCGGACCGTAGAGCAACTGCAAAAACAAAAGCGGCACGATGCCCTGCGTAATTGCAAAGGAAATGAAAAGCGGCAAAGCCGATGCCAGGCTATGACCTATTCGAAAAGAATAGGAAGATTGATTTTTCCTTCCAATAAACAAAAACAAGGAGGCACCGAGTCCGCCACCAAGCACAAGATTCATTGGAATCAAATGCAAGAAAAACCCCAGCACCAGAAGCGTTTGCAAAAGCCAGAGCGGCGCTGGAAAGGGCAGCGCCGGATAGTGTGGAATCAAACTGTTTGGATCCATTTTCTTCTCTCGAAATCAACGGCTACCAATTTATGCCGAGCTGCATTTTTCGGCTTCATCCTTTCGGTCTTTGTTGCGAGCGATTTAAAAGTAGCCGGAACTCAATGCCCGAAGAAGTTTTCGGCATTCAGAAGCGATCAATCACTCGGATGATTCGCGAATAGTCTAATTCAGACGTTTTTGTCCGATTAAAGATAGAAATCGACTATAATGAACAGCATGAAATTCGGGTTGTCAAAAGACAGTAAAATCGCGCACAAAGTACTGCTGCTGATCGCGGTGCCGCTGATTTTTCAATACGCCTTCGTAGTTGTACTGGCATTTCTGCTTCAACAATCAGAACATGAAGTGATGCGAGAGCGACATGCTCGCGAAGTCATATCGCAGGCAAACAATATCTACACAAGCTTCATTACGCTGGGCGCAAGAATAGCGATGAGCTCCAAATGGGGAATGGACCCTGAAGGAACGAAGATTGATGCCATTGT
>JAIEPM010000312.1 GCA_019748395.1 Candidatus Obscuribacterales bacterium | reverse complement strand
CAGATGCAGCCGAAGCACTTGGTGTTATTGCCGATAGTCGTGCTCTTGAAGCTTTAGTAGAAACTCTCAAGGATGAAGATGAGCGGGTGCGAGCCTATGCCGCGCAAGCACTCGGGCGCTTGCAAGATCAAAGAGCAGTTCAGGCTTTGCTTGATGCCATCGGCGATGAGAGCAGCTGGGTCTGCCGTGACGCGGCCTGGGCGCTAGGTGAACTTGGTGATGCTCGAGCTGTTGAAGCTTTAATCGGTGCCTTGAGCAATGCTGATTCGGAAGTACATATGGCTGCGGCCGAGGCTTTGCGTAAAGTTAAGGACTTACGGGCTCTGGAAGCACTGGTGCAGGCTTTGCAAGAGAAGGACAGCGGCGTGCGCTTGCAAGCAGCAGAGGCGCTTGGAGAATTGGGTGATGCGCAGGCGCTTGATGCTTTGATCGCGGCTCTTGCCGACCCGGATTCTTTTGTACGCGAAGCGGCTGCGATTGCGCTTGGTGAAATACGTGATGCGCGCGCGCTGCCGTCCTTAATAAATGCTTTTAACGATGAAAGTGAGGATGTTCGCTATGGCATTGCTCATGCTCTGGGAGAGATTAAAGATCCCTCTGCACTTTCAGTGCTTAGCCTGGGGATCAGAGACGTTGCCACCTCGGTGCGTTATGCCTCGGCACTTGCGCTTGGTGAAGTGAAAGATCCTCGTTCTCTGGATGTGCTTGTTCATGCTTTAAAAGATGAGAGTGAAGATGTTCGCGATGCTGCGCTGCGGGCGCTTGTGGAAATCAAGAATCCTGCTTGCACGGATGCTCTGGCCGCAGCTCTGGAAGATGCCGACAGTCAGGTTCGCAGTCAGGCCGCAAGAGCCCTTGGAGAGATCAAAGACCAGCGTGCTCTAGATAGTCTGGTGCAGGCCTTGCAAGATTCCGAGCAACGGGTACGGCTGGCTGCAGCTCTGGCGCTTGATGAAATTATTGATTTGCAGGCTTCCATGCAAAAACAAGATGAGCGAGTGCGTTCTTATGCCGGCTCGGCGCTTTCAATTATCAAAGATGCCGCTGTTGAAGAACTGATTCGAGAACTTTCCGACAGTGACGAAAAAGTACGTGCTTATTCTGCAAGGGCTCTTGCTGAAATTAAGGATTCAAGAGCAGTCGCGGCGCTTTCTCAGGCAGTCAAAGATCCGGACTGGTCCGTACGTACAGCTGCTGCCGCTGCGCTTGGACAGATTGGCGATTTTGAGGCCTTGCCGGCACTGACTCTTGCTTTGCAGGATAATGATGCCAGGGTCAGAGGCTTTGCCGTGAGGGCTATTGGTGAGCTGCGTTCCGTGCAGGCATTGGACTCCTTGCTTCCAACAATCAAAGACAGTGATTGTCTGGTGCGTGGTGCCGCCGCCTGGGCAATGGGTGAGCTGGGATCTGGAGAAGCTCTTTCAGCTCTTATATTGCACGGCTTGATTGATGAAAACGAAAGTGTCAGGCACCATGCTGCTATTGCTTTCCATAAAATCGGTAAGTTTGAGGCGCTCGGGCGCATTGAAAATCCACGGGTTATAGATGCATTGATCAAGTCTCTTGCAGATGAGAACGATGCGGTCAGACGCGCTGCTACTCGTGCTCTTAAAGAGATGAAAGAAGGGCATGTTTTGCGAAAAATTGCAGACGAGAAAGCTGTCGAAGCTTTGCTTGCCGCCGTGCAGGATTCCGGCTGGTGGGTTCGTCTTGTCGCGGTAAATGCTCTTGGCGAAATAAAAGACTCCCGAGCAGTTGCAGCACTGGGAGAGGCTCTTGCCGATTTGAATAATCTGGTTAGAGCTGCTGCGGCGCGGGCTCTTGGTGAAATCGGCGATCCGTGTGCGGTGGATAATTTGCTGGCTGCATTAAAAGACCCCGACTGGCGCATGAGAGAAGCCTGCATCAGTGCACTTGCTGAGATTCTTGAAAAGAAAGAGCCTCTTTCCGGCAACGGCGAAGAGCATGCTGTTTCTCAAAATGAACTTGAATTGACGATCAAAACCCTTGTCGATATTCTGGCAGACCCCGACGAAATCTGGATGGTGCGCGGCAGCGCGGCGATGGCGCTTGGTAAAATCAGGCACCATGATGCAGTCGATGTATTATTGCTTACTTTAAGCGATGAGAAAGATTGGATGTTGAAAGCTGTCGCGGCACGCTCTCTTGGACGTATCGGCGAACAAAGGGTCGTATCCTCGCTCTTGCAGAGTTTGAGTGATAGTGAGGCTTCGGTCAGAGAAGCTTCCGCCGATGCTCTTGGTGAACTCAAAGACTCTGCGGCGATTGATTCTTTATTACAGGTTTTGAAAAACGACAAAGACTTCAGTGTACGTAAAGCTGTGGCAAGCGCTCTCTGGCTTATCGGCAGCGGCAAAAGCAAAAATTGAAGTTCGCGGATTTCAATGCGGCAATCCGAAAACATAGTAAATCAAACAAAGTGCTGCCATCAGGTAAGAACCTGGATGGATCTCATAGTGCTTGCCTGCAAAAATTTTGAAAAGCGGGTAAAGAACGAGCCCGGCAGTCAGTCCGTTTGCAATGTTGTAGCTGAAAATAATAATGATTATTGTCGTGAATGCCGGAACAGCTTCGCTCAGGTCTTCCAGATTAATCCTGCTGATTGAACTTATCATTAATAAGCCGACTGCCATCAAAGCTGGTGCGTAGGCAAAAGTTAGTTTTTGCAGTGGTGTAATTAGCGGCAAGAAAAAGAGAGACAGTGTGAAAAATCCTGCTATAACAAGCGCTGCCAGTCCGGTTCTTGCGCCTTCCCTGATTCCTGCTGCAGATTCGATGAAGGCACCGCTTGTGGATGATCCGATTATTGAGCTGAATGTGCAGGCCGCCGCATCCACGATCATCGGTTTTTCAATTTCAGGAAAGTTACCATCCTTGTCCAGCATATTGCCTGCGGAACCAACCCCGACAAGTGTTCCGAGAGTGTCAAGAAAGCTCATCAAAAATAAAGTTAGTAAAATAGGCATATAACTTAGCTTTAGTATTCCAGGCAAATCCATTTTGAAGGCAATCGCATCAAGTGAATAGGACCCCTGAAAAGGCATGGCAAAAACAGCCTGCGGCGTTTCCCCGAATCCCAGGAAACAACCGATCGCGGCTGTCACGGCAATGCCGATTAAGATTGCGCCTTTGACGCGACGTTGCAGCAAAGCGCAGATCAAAATGAAGCCGAAAACAGCCAGCAAAACTTTAGGGTCGTGAAAGTCGCCGATTTTTACCGGCACTTCCGGTCCTTTGAGTAAAGCGCTGCCCGGGATGACCAGCGCTTCCACAGGCAGGCCTTTTGCTCCGCTCACAACAATGCCTGTTTCATAAAGTCCGATGAAAGTGAGAAAAAGTCCGATGCCGGCTGCAAAGCTCTGCTTCATACTGAATGAAATCGCCGCTGCCAGCCAGGGGCGAATTTTCAAAACTGCCATTAATAAGAACAGCAGTCCACTAATGAAAACAGCACCCAGTCTCTGTTGCCAGCTTATGTGCATTGCTGCAAGCCCAAATGCGATGAAGGCATTCTCGCCCATATAAGGTGCGACCGCCAGAGGCAGGTTTGCATAGAAAGCCATGAGTAAGCAGCCGAATATGGAAGTGCAAATCGTGGCAATCGTGGCCGGTTCCACCGGAAAACCGGCAAAACTTAGAATTGCCGGGTTCACCACTATGATATAGGCCATTGTCATGAAGGTGGTCATGCCGCCCAGGACTTCCGTTTTTACTGTGCTGCCGCGCTCAGTAATCTTGAATAGTTTATCCAGCACAGGGTCTCTCCCCTAACTCTTTGATCTGCGATTTTTCAGCAGTGAAAAGAATACAGCAGAAATCAATCCAAGAAGGAATAGAATGCAGGCCGCCCGGAAAGAGAGAGGTTCATACTCAAAGCGAAGCTCGTGCTTGCCGGCGCTTAATTTGACTGCACGAAAAGCGAAATTGGCTCTTTCGATTTCAGCCTTTTCTCCGTCCACGTAAACTTGCCAACCGGGGTAGTAAACATCGGTCAAAACCAGATAACCTTCGCTTTTCTTATCGCAAATTATTTTGATTGAATTTGGATCCGGGCATTGGAAGCTTTCAACTCGTTGATAGCTTGAGCTTGACTGCCCATATTTTTCACTGAGGCTCTTTGCCTTGCTGCTCTCG
>JAIEPM010000068.1 GCA_019748395.1 Candidatus Obscuribacterales bacterium | reverse complement strand
TGGCTATTCTCATGTTCGGCATCATTTCAATCAAAAAAATGGCTATCGATATCTTTCCCGATATCGACATTCCCATTGTCAGTTGCGCCTGGACTTATACGGGCATGTCGCCTTATTTCATGGAGAACCTTGTCACTACAGTCAATGAACGAGCTCTGACATCCACGCTAAATGGAATTCAGCGTATGGAGTCCATTTCTTTGAGCGGTCTTTCCGTAGTCAAAGTTTACTTGAACAAAGGCACCAATATCGGCGAAGACGTAGCCATGGTCGGCTCAGTCGGCACGGCAATTTTACGACAACTGCCCCGCGGCATCAGTCCACCTTTCGTGACGGCCTCAAGCGCAACTGATGTTCCTGTTTTGCAACTTGGAATTCGCAGCAACAAGCTGTCGGAAGCCAGGCTTTTCGATATTGCCAACAACTTGATTCGCGGGCAGCTTGCCACTATTCAGGGAGCAAAAATTCCCTTCCCCTATGGCGGCAAGTACAGACAAGTGATGGTGGATCTCAACCCGCAAGCACTTTATGCAACAGGACTATCTCCTTCGGCGATTGTAAACGCCGTGAATGCTCAAAATGTAATTCATCCGACCGGCACCACTAAAATGGGCAGCTATGAATACATTATCAACTTGAATGATGTTCCGGACGCAATCGAACAGCTGAACGACATTCCGGTAAAGTCTTACAAAGGAGCTGTTGTTTACTTAAGAGACGTGGCAACAGTACACGACGGCAATCAACCGCAATTGAATATAGTGAATATAGACGGCAAGCGTGCCGTGCTTTTCAATATATTGAAAAACGGCGACGCATCCACTTTAAGCGTGGTCGACGCGATTAAAGAAGCCTTGCCGCGCATTCGCTCGCTTGTGCCGCCTGAGTGCCTGGTAGAAATATTGACGGACCAATCCACCTTTGTTCGTGAATGCGTAGACGAAGTCGTTAGAGAAGCATGCACCGCTGCCGGTCTGACTGCACTCATGATCCTTGCCTTGCTCGGCAGCTGGCGCAGTACACTAATTGTCGCCACTTCAATACCTCTGGCAATTCTAGCTGCAATGATTGGATTGAATATATGCGGACAAACAATAAACTCCATGACACTTGGTGGATTGGCACTGGCTGTAGGTATGCTGGTTGATGACGCAACCGTAGAAATCGAAAACGTCCATCGCAATATGGCCATGGGCAAAGACATCGTCACAGCCATTTTAGATGGTGCTCAGCAAGTGGCTTTGCCGGCCTTGGTTTCAACAATGTCTATCTGTATTGTTTTTGTGCCGCTCGTCTTTTTAACAGAGCCTTCTCGCTCGCTTTTCGTACCTCTAGGTCTGGCCGTGACGCTGGCGATGATGGCTTCTTATGGACTTTCACGCACGGTAGTCCCCCTGATGTCGAAGTATCTATTGGCGCACGAACATGAGGGCGGCGAAGAAGATTCAAAGAAAGCAAAGAATATATTCTCAGCAATACATATAGCGATTGACGGTGCTTTTGAAGGGCTTCGAGAAAAATACAGAATAGCTCTGGAATGGGCACTCAAGCATCCACGAACGGTACTTAGCATGTTTCTCGGCTTTTACGCTCTTTCGTTTTGCATTTTGCCGGTAATCGGCAGGGATTATTTCCCCAGCATCGACGGCGGACAGCTGCGCCTGCATGTCATTGCCGCGGCTGGAACACGAGTTGAGGAAACCGAGCGCATTTTCAAAAGAGTCGAAACTGCAATTCGCAATCTAATTCCCAAAGAGGAAGTCGAGCTGATCATCGACAACATGGGCTTACCGGTAAGCGGCATTAACTATGCTCTTTCCGACAGCCAGACTGTCAGCGAATCAGACGGAGAAATTTTAATTACCCTTGCCGAGAAAAGAAAACACAGAACTTCCTGGTATCAAAAACAGCTGCGCGCCATGATGAAACAGAAATTCCCCGAGCTCAATTTCTATTTTCAGCCGGCCGACATCGTCACACAAATATTGAATGCGGGCTTGCCTGCTCCAATTGACATAAAAGTTTTCGGCATGAGAAAAGAATTCAACTACCAGCTGGCCTTGAAGATCAAAAAGGAAGTGCAGGAAGTAGTCGGGGCAGCCGATGTTTGTATTCACCAAATTCAAAATGCGCCTCATATAGAATGGCAGGTCGACAGAACTCGAGCCCGCCAAATGGGCATAACACAGGAAGATATTTCAAATTCCTTTCTCACTTCACTTAGTTCTTCATTTCAAACCAATCCCAACTTCTGGCTGAACCAGAAGAATCGCATTAACTACAATCTTTCGACAATTGTTCCGCAAAGCAAGATTTCAAAAATAGACGATTTGCGCATTTTGCCGATAAGTCCATCTCAACCATCGCAAGAACCCGAACAACCGCCGGTTTTAACGAATTTAGCCGTACCGGTTCGCAGCAGCACACCGCTGGTTGTAAATCACTTAAACGTTCAGCCATGTTTCGATATCTACGCAGACTGCCAGGACCGGGATCTCGGAGGCATTTCAAGCGACATCAAAAAGATCCTTGAAAAATACAAAAAAGGTCTGCAACGAGGCAGTTTCATTTTCCTGGCCGGCCAGGTCTTCAGCATGAATATGGCTTTTGTGGCTCTGATTGCCGGTCTGGCTTTTTCAGTAGTTCTTGTTTATCTCTTGCTGGTCGTCAACTTTCAGTCCTGGACGGACCCGCTCATAATCTTGATGGCAATTCCCGGAGCGCTGAGCGGCATAATCTGGAGTCTTTTTGTCACTCAAACCACATTCAGTATCCCAGCCTTAATGGGTGCGATCATGACGATCGGAGTTGCATCTGCAAACAGCATTCTTATGGTTACTTTTGCCAATGAGCAAAAAGCCGAGGGCTTCGACGGTTTCAACGCGGCTCTCAATGCCGGTTACCAGCGATTCCGCCCTGTGATGATGACTGCCACCGCCATGATCATCGGGATGATTCCCATGGCAATCGGCGCAGGCGAAGGCGGTTCGCAAAATGCACCGATCGGGCGCGCCGTGATTGGCGGACTGGCTGTAGCCACTTTCTCGACTTTACTTTTCGTACCCTTAATCTTCAGTCTTTCCAAAAGAACGAATAAAGCAGTCCCGGTAGAGGAGGCAGTGGTCTAAATCATGTGGATTGTTCGCCTTGCTCTGACCAGACCTCATACATTTATTGTGATGGCGATCACAATTGCAATTTTCGGCGTGCTTTCGATCGCCCAAATGGCAGTCGATATTTTTCCTTCGATCGATGTTCCGATCGTAAGCTGCATCTGGACTTACACAGGCATGTCGCCATATTACATAGAGAATTTAGTCACAACCGTAACTGAGACCTGGCTTACTTCAACAGTTAACGGCATTGAACGCATGGAGTCCATGTCGCTTTCCGGGATGTCCGTGATTAAAGTATATTTGCATAAAGGATCTGATATCGGCGAAGCAGTCGCCACAGTGACAGCCGTCGGCAATGCTGTTCTCGACTATCTCCCGCCCGGTATCACACCGCCATTCGTCACAGTTTCAAGCGCCACCGACGTTCCTGTAATACAGCTGCAAATCGGCAGCAAAACTCTGTCTGAAGCAGAGTTGTTTGATATTGCCAACAACTTCGTCCGAAACCAGCTGGCCACAATTCAGGGAGCAACGATTCCCTTTCCTTACGGCGGCAAGTACAGACAGGTGATGATTGACTTGAACCCGAGTGCACTTGTTGCTACGGGCTTATCCGCTAACGACGTGGTGCAAGTAGTGAATTCGCAGAGCATTATCGCCCCCAGCGGAACGGCGAAGATGGGCACTTACGAATATATTATGACCCTGAATAATATTCCAAAAGTTCTGGATCATTTGAACAATATTCCTCTGAAGTCGTACAAAGGAGCGGTTGTTTATCTTCGTGATGTCGCCAACGCTCATGACGGCTATCAGCCGCAATTGAATATCGTAAACAAAGACGGGCGGCGAGCCGTACTTTTCTCGATATTGAAAAACGGAGATGCTTCAACACTTTCTGTTGTAAACCGCATAAAAGAAGCCTTGCCTCGCATTCAAGCAATCGTACCTAAAGAGTGCCAGATCACTTTGATGACCGACCAGTCAATATTCGTAAAAGAATGCGTGC
>JAIEPM010000300.1 GCA_019748395.1 Candidatus Obscuribacterales bacterium | reverse complement strand
ACACACCGGCGATGCTTGATACTGTCAGAGGCCATATAAAACGCATTCGCAAAAAACTCGACAATCCGCAAGAACAATCCATAATTACCAATGTCTACGGAGTTGGTTATAAGCTGGAAATTTAGGTCGGCAAGCAATGATTCAATCTCTAAGACTCAAGCTGACCTTCCTTTTTGTAGTTCTATTTTTATTGATTTACGGCATGGGAGGCTCGGCAGCTCTTCTGGTTTTCTATTCCGGACTGAGCAAGGCTCTTGACGAAGAAATCGAAGATTTGCTCTTTGAAATTTTGCCTGCAGTTGAGTTTCAGCAAAAAGGACCCTCATTAACGAACTGGGCATTGGCTGCAAAAGAAGAGCACCTGACTATCCCTGCAGGCATCCAGATTTTCGACAAAAACGGCAAGCTTGTCGAGTCTTACGGATTGACCGGCAACACCAGTTTGCGGGAAGGCGAATTTTCGGTGATCAGCAAGGGCGAAAAGGATTCGCGTCGCTCTAATTTCGAAGAATTGCGCACTGAGAACAAGCTTGTCGGTTATTTGCAGATTCAAATGAGTACGAATGCCCGAGACAATGCTGTCCGTCAATTCGGATTTACGATGCTCTGGATCTTTCCGTTCTTATCAATAACAGTTGCTCTTGCCGGGTACTTTTTTGCAGGACTGGCTCTGAAACCGGTGGAAGACAGCATCCTTGTTTTGAAAACTTTTGTCGCCGATGCCGGACATGAATTTATCACGCCAGTAACAGTCGTCGAAGCCAGCTTGCAAACTCTGGAGGAAATCCTCAAAGAAAATGGGATCAGCCTGGATATTCTCAGCATAATCAGCCGCGCCAGTAATCGCATGAAAGAACTGGCTTCAGACCTTATCTTTCTTGCCAAAATCGACAATCCGATTTCCGATTTGCCCAAAGAGTTGATGAGCATCGGTGAGATTATTGATCCGGCTTATGAGGAAGTCATGGAACTGGCAAAATCGAAAGGAATCGAACTCAGCCGCAGCCGAGTTCCTGAGGCCGGCATTCGAGGCAACAGACACGCATTAAAAATCATGATTTCAAATCTACTTTCCAATGCAATCAAATACACCGATGCTGGAGGCAAGGTCACCCTTTCTGCAAGCCTTGAAGGCAATAAAGTTGCAATCACTATTGAAGATAACGGCATCGGCATAGCTCCGGAAAAAATCGACCGCATTTTCGACCGTTTTTATCGAGTTGATCAATCGCGTTCTCGTGAATCCGGCGGCTCGGGCGGCTCAGGACTGGGCCTTGCGATCGTAAAAGCAACCCTCGAGCTTCACCGTGCCGAAATCGACGTGCAAAGCAGCCCCGGAAAAGGAAGTAAATTCACGGTACGCCTGCCGAAAGTCGGATAAAACCGAACTTAGGCGCTGGCTACACTTGCATCAAGTTTCTTTTGTCTGAACTTAAAAGCTGTGGGTTCTGCCGAACATGATTGCAAAGCTTCCAATCCGACAATTTCCATGGTTTTTCCGGCGCGTGCCAGATCTCCCTTGGTAGTTAACAGATATAAGCTTACTGAATGATCGACGACGCTCACTCCAGATCCAAGTTGAACGCGGACTTTCTCAACGTCTTGCGGCACACTGTCAAGAATTTTACGCAGCCAGAGAGAATTGAAGCAGGTAAGTGGTCCTTGCAGTAGCAAATACATTTCGTTGCCGAAAATATTGTTCTCCAAAACCGGTGACTTGAAAACGGCCATGAGATCGGAAAGAAGAGCTGAAGAAGCAGAAGAGCGACAAACATAAAAAATAACAATAAGCGCTTTAACAAGCATTCCGGCAAAAATGCCGATCAGCAGATCTGTTTTCAGGGTAACCAGAATTGTGCAGAGATAAACCAGCAATTGCTCTTTGCCGATAGAAGCAATATACCGCCATTTGTGAGGTCCGGCTAGCTTATAACCGATATGCACTAAAACTGCCGACAGAGCACCAAGGGGGATCATGTCAATCATTTTGGCGCCGTAAACTAGAAAAGCGATCAAAAAAAGCGCATTATAGAAATTGATCCAGGCGGTGCGGGCTCCGGAAACAATACAGGTAGTGCTTTTGATAATACCCGGAATAATCGTGATACCGCCTATCAGCGCCGAGCAAATGTTCGAGATACCCATGGCCAGCAAAGTTTTATCCGGATTGGATTTGCGATGAAACGGATCGATTCTGTCGACGGCATGAATTGTTGCAAGCGATTCAGTTCCGTCCACAAAGGCAAGGAGCAAAACACAAGAGAATATTGCACCCCAAATACTTCGATCTGCAAAGAGGGCGGCAAAATCAGGAACGACGATGCCGTGTTCAAACGGATTTGCAGGAGCGTGTACGAGGAATTTAGGATCAATATGTACAAAGGAAGCAATTGCCGCGCCGATTACAACAACGATTAACTGAGGCGGCACCAACTTCAAGAATTTTGTTTTTAGTGAACTCAACAAGAACAATACAACTAAGCAAAAGAGTGAAGTACAAAGCACAGTCCAGTCGACATGCACGATTTCTGAAGGAGTTTCCATGACCATGTCGAAAAACTCATGCGTGAGATACTTGTGTCCGATGAAGTTGGGAATCTGCTTCATCGCCAGCATCATTCCAATCGAGGTCAGCATGCCCTGTATGGCTGCGCTCGGAAATAAGTGGCTGAACTTAGCAGCTTTCATGAAGGTCAAAACGATCTGAAATAGACCAACCATCATGATTACACAAATTACTCGATGATAGCCGATCACAGGATCGTTATGGCCAAGCTGCAATATCGAACTCATAATCACAGGAGCTAGACCTGCCGCCGGCCCGCTGACTGTTACGTAAGCACCGCCGATGAACGGGAATACAAGACCGGCGATAATCTCGGAAGTGATACCGCAGATGGGCGGAACTCCGGAAGCGATTGCTATGCCGATTGAGAGTGGAACTGAAACAAGCGCTACTACTAATCCGGCAAGCATGTCATGCTTCCAGTGCTTCAGACCTTTGATACCGTTTTCCGGTTTTTCCTCAAACCCTGTCGTTGACGTAGCAACGTTCTCTTCGATTGCAAGATCTTCCATAACTTGGAACGTTAACCTCTAGCCAAAATCAAAAATATGCGCAGCACAATAAGCTGCTGCGGGAGCAAGAAATGAAATATAGAATTGACGATCTTAAAACACAGCCACGGTCCAGGCTAAGTCCAGATTAACATTCAAATGTGATCGCGCCGTGATAAGCCATGCCCGCCGGATGACCGACTTTGCTGACTAAGTCAGGCGATTCACCGAAATTAATCGCCTGACAAGAGACACTGAAATCTAAAGCTGAGACTCAGAAACCTGCTGCCAGGCGAGCCCTGGGAGTTTCCCTGTATTTGAAAGATGTCGGCTCTGCAGAATTGGAATGCAAAGCTTCTGCTCCCTTAATTTCCATTTTTCGTCCCAATCTGTTCAAATCACCTTTTAAACTTTGCAAGTAAAGACTTACCGAGTGATCAATCAAAGACACTTCCGGTCCGATCTCAACTTGCACAGCCTGAGCATGCTCTGGAATTTGATCCAGAACAGCTCTAAGTTTCAGCGAGTTGAAACAGGTGAGCGGTGCATTAAGCTTGACGTAATAAACACCGTTCTTACTACAGGTCTCAGCCACAGGGTTTTTGAAAATTGAACGCACTGACTGAGGAAGTGATTCATGTTTTTGAATAGCCGTACGACAGGCATAAAATGCCACTACCAGAAGCTTGACCAGCATGCCTGCAAATATGCCAAGCAGCAAGTCGACTTGCAGAGTCACAAAAATTGTTGTGATGAAAACCAGTAATTGCTCTTTGCCGACTGAAGCCACATACTTCCATTTGTGCGGACCAGCCAGTTTGTAACCGATGTGCACAAGAACTGCAGAAAGAGCGGCAAGCGGGATCAAATTAATCAAACTTGCACCGAGTGCTAAGAATGCAATCAGGAATAGGGCGTTGTAAAAATTGATCCAGGCAGTGCGTCCGCCCGACACAATGCAGGTTGTACTTTTAATGATGCCAGGAATAATCGTCAAACCGCCAATCAAGCTTGAGCAAATATTCGATACACCCATGGCCAGAAGGGTTCTGTCCGGAT
>JAIEPM010000445.1 GCA_019748395.1 Candidatus Obscuribacterales bacterium | reverse complement strand
GAATCAAGTAGGGACAAAAATTTGCCCGGTTCGAGAAATCTTTCAAGCCCACCAGCCAGCAAAGATTTTTTAGCCGGATCTGGTCTTACCACGGAACTTAGCAGGGGTTAGTTCATGTTAGTTGACAGGCTCTTAAGCGACAGAGAAGGAAGCGCCGCGCGCAACTTCCTGCTCTCAGCGATTTTCTGGTCCATTCTCGGGATGGGAGCCGGCATGCTTGCCGGTCTGGAATTCTCTTTCCCCGACCTTGTCCACGGCTATCCGCAATTGTCGATGCCGCACTTGCGCATGTTCCACGTAAACACCGTTGCGGTCGGCTGGTTGTCGATGGGATACGTCGGTTCGATGTTTTATATGGTTCCATCGCTAACCAAGTCGAAACTCTGGAGCGAGAAGCTCGGCAACTTCACAATGTGGGCATGGAACCTTTTGATGGTTGGAGCTCTTTGCACATTGCTGAATGGTTTTACCGAAGGTCGTGAATATGCAGAGCTTGGTGCTGTTCTCGACTGTCTGGTAGTAGTGGCGTTGATTTGTACCGCGCTCAATCTATATATGACTGTGGTCAACCGCAAAATCAAAAAGCTTTATGTGTCCCTCTGGTATTTCCTGGGGGCACTTTTTTGGTTCCCTCTTGTATGGATCATCGGTCAAAGAACCTTTGTATCATTGCCCGGCTTGAACGATGCTATCGTCGGCTGGTTCTACGGTCACAACATTCTCGGCATGTGGTTCACCACTGTCGGTGTCGGCATGATGTATTACCTTTTGCCCAGAATCACTCAGAACCCGCTTTACAGCCACGGTCTGTCGATGTTGGGTTTCTGGGGGATCGCTCTGTTCTACGCACCGACAGGCACTCACCATATCACTCAGTCGCCGGTGCCTGAATGGTTGAAGGCTATCGCCATTATTTCGTCAATCTTTTTGCTGGTCCCCGTTATGACGGTCTTGACCAACTTCTTTATGACGATGAAAGGGAAATGGCATATGTGCGTAACGGACCTGCCGCTGCGCTTCGTGCTCACATCCAACATTTTCTATTTGATTACCTGTACTCAGGGTCCATTCCAGGCTACTCGCTGGGTTAACTGGTACCTGCATTTCACGCAGTGGGTTGTGGGTCACGCCCATCTGGCACTGCTGGGAACATTCTCATTCATCACAACAGCATCTATATATTATGGATTGCCCAGGCTCACCGGTAGAGAATGGCATGATCAAGGTTTGATCAGAGCCCACTGGTGGCTGAAAACAGCCGGCTTCGGCTTGATGATGACATCGCTCACAATCGCTGGTCTTATTCAATCGGCCGGCTGGCACCATGCCATTCCGATTGATATCTGGGGGACTGAACTCAAACCTTACTGGATCCTGCGTTCGATTAGCGGCATCATGATCGTTTTGGGTCAACTGCTCTTTGCTTACAACACATGGAAGACCCTCTACAGCCCGGCCCCCGGCTCTGCCGTCAAAGCTAAGGTTCAGGAGGTGAAGGCATAATGAACGGTTACCGCCTCGGCGCATCAGGTATCATCATTACCTTCTTCGCCATTATCGTCGCTACAGTGCTACTGCCGATGGTGCTCTTTAATCCAAAGCTCACCAGCTCGGCAAATACATACAAAAACACAGAGTTCAACGCAGTTGCCGACCCTGCTCGCGGCCGCCAGATTTATATCCGCGAGGGTTGTGTTTATTGCCATACGCAATTCACACGTTTGCAAGACAGAGGTTATGGACCTCTTGTTAAAGCCGGTGACTACGTAAATGAAACACCGCACCAGTTGGGCACCGCCCGTACCGGTCCGGACCTTACTAACGAAGGCCTGCGCATGGCTTCCGAATGGCAGAAAGCTCACCTGGTACAACCTCGTGCCGTTAAGCCCGGCTCGATTATGCCCAGCTTCAGCTACCTGACCGACCGTGACATGAACGACCTGGTCGCTTACCTGCAATCGCTGGGTAACAACCGTAAAGTCAGCACATTTGTGCAAGCACCGGAAGAATATGAGCAGTTCGTCGCTCGCAAAAAAGTTGATACCGAATCCGATGCGGCAGCCAACGCCGGTCGCGGTATCTATACACAGAACTGTGCAGTTTGCCACGGTCTTGAAGGCAGAGGCAATGGACCTAATGCCATTACTCTAGACAAGAAGCCTGCCAACTTCACACGTCCTTTCTACAAGCAATATCCCGATGCATTCTGGTTCTTCCGGGTGCGTGAAGGTGTTCCCGGTACACGTATGCCGCACTTCGGCGAAATTCTGTCCGAAGAGCAAATGTGGTATCTGGTTGCTTATCTGAAAACTCTTCCCGAACAAACGGAAGTCACCATCAACGATATCAGCCAACTCAATAAAGTTGAGCCGACCAAGTTGCCGAGACTCTCCAACCAAGTATATGAACCCAAATCCGGTGGAGACGAGGACGAGTAAACATGTGCCCCAACTGCATTCTGAACCAGGCTGGACTCTCAGCAGGCGTATATGTCGCCTACGGCATCTGTATGCTCTTCTTCATTGTTGCCATGGCAGCAATGTGGTGGGCGTTCCGGAATGGCGAATTTGATGATATGGAATCAACTAAATTCGACATGCTTGATGATGGCGATGAAAACAGTCCTGCCAGCCTGGCAAGAAGCAGAGTTGAACTGGCTCGAGCCAAAACGCAGGCTGAGTAATTAAGGAGATATTCTCGTGGCTGACGAAACTAAACCAGCAGAAACCGAACATTACGAAGAAGTTGCCGAATATCGCGTTGGCGAGGGCGCACCGCCTCTGGCACTTATAGTCGCTTTCGCATTTATCGTTATCTGGGCTATGACCTCATGGGTCCCCTTCTTTGGTTATTAGGAAAAGGGCATCAAGAAATGAAATTTACTAAGATTCTGCCTCTACTGCCAATGATCGCTCTGCTTAGCTCCTGCGGAGAGGAAGTTAAGCTGCCGAGCGGCGACAAGATGGTCAGCGAGCAGCAGACAGCCGCACCTCATGATTTTGTCGTTTATCCGGATGACAGACCGTCGATACCTGACGGCAAGCTGGTTTTCGACAAGCAAAATTGCGCCAGCTGTCACGGTGCGGACGGCGCCGGAATAGCAGATAAAGGACCGGCTCTCAATGACAATCGTGCCATGTCGGGCAAGAAGCCTGTAGAGCTGTATAAAGCTCTCACCTATGGCAACGACCCGCACAAAATGCAAGGCAAGCTCAGTGTTCGTGAAACCTGGAACCTGGTTTTCTATACAAGATCTCTGGCTTGTCCGCCCTTGAGCCAGGCCCAGATTGACGAAATCAACCCGGTATTCGGTTCAAACTGTGCAGTTTGCCACGGTACCAAGGGTGATGGTGAAGGTCCGCTGGCCAGAAACCTGGAACCAAGCCCGGCTAACTTCACAACTTTCCGCCGTTTTTATGACCGAACAGACGATACTCTTTTCGATCACATTGCTAACGGTATTAAATGGGAAGGCATGCCGAATTTCCTCGGCAAAGAAGATAAAAAGAAGAACGTCAAGTTCGACCACGAATATATTCGTAAGCTGGTTCAGTATGTGCGTAACTTCCACGTGAGCGGTGAGCCCACTGTAGTTGCCGCTGCCGGAACTCAGGCTGCTGCGCCCGCCGCTGCACCTGCTCCGACTCAAGGCTCTGCCGAGAAGGAAGCTCCTGCTGAAGAAGCTAAATCTACTGAGACTGCCGCTCCGGCTCAGGATAAGAACTCTGCTGAATCCGAGAAGAAGGCTGAGGGCGCTGCCAAAGCGGATGCACCTGCCGCGGATGCCGGTAAGAGCGAGACTAAAGAGCAGTAGAATCATTCCATAGGCCCAATTTGAGGTAGAGATAATGGCAGAGGGAACAACAAGACGATCATTTTTAGCGGCAATACCACTTGCCGCCACGTTCGGGCTTTTGATATCGCCCTTCATGCGCTATCTCAGACCGACGATCAAACCGCTCGATATTCTTGGTCCGTCAGACCAGCCTAAGGCTCTGGAAGATGTTTCTTTCAAACAGGGCGATTTTGCTGAACCGTGGACCTGTTTGCAATTCATGTTTTCGCAAACATACAAGGAATACAATCCGGAAGGTATGGAAGTCCGCAAAATTCCTG
>JAIEPM010000207.1 GCA_019748395.1 Candidatus Obscuribacterales bacterium | reverse complement strand
CCGGGTAGCTGTAGTCGGCGTTCTGCGCGCGCACTTCAGCGGTGCGGGCTTCGGCCGTGCGGATCACTTTCTCGGTGGCAGCCAGCGATTCCTTGGCTTTGATCGCGGCGTCGATCTTCTGAAGCAGCGCTTCGGCCACCTTCTCGACTTCCTCCGACTGCTCGAAAGCAGACATCGGGTCGCTGGTGAGAATTTGCAGGAACTTGTCCGTGTCCGCCTTGATTTCGCCGAAGGTCTTCTCGTAAGGATCGAAGTTGAGAGCAGCCGCTTGCAGTCGCGACTTGCCTTCCTCGATCTTCTTGGTCAGACCGTCGATGTCGTCGCGGTTCTTACGGGCGCCGTCGAAGCCGGCTTTGATTGAAGCCAGCGCCTTGTTGGTATTGCTGAAGAGCTGCGCCATGTCGTCGAGCAGCGCTGCCGGTTGCTCGTACTTGGTCTCTTCCATGATCGAGCCGAAGAAGCTGCGCTCTTCGATGGGCAGCTCGTTGCCGGTGACCGTGACCGGGTTCTTGGTGAGCAGGTCGTTGCCTTCGTTCTGCGCCTTCAGCGAGAGGTAAGCGCTGTAAGCCAGTCCGGCGATGATGCTGAAGCCGCCGAGCAGAACCGCCCATTGCCAGTTGACGGCGAAGAGCAGGCAGGCGCCACCGAAGCCGACGAGCATCGGACCGGTGACTTTCACGCCCAGGAGCGGCGAGAGCAGAGTGACTTTGACCGAGCGACGAGCCTGGTCCAGCATGTTCTGCGCGACCTGAATGCGAGCCGAGAGGTCCGCATATTTCTTGACCGCAGCCGTGTAAGTCGCAAGGGTCGTGCCGGTGAATTTCTTCGACCAGTCGGTGCCGTTGCTCTGCAAGAAGCCGAAGTAAGCCTCACGCAGCTGCAGGTAGTTCGTGTTGGAATTGTTGAACTTGTTTTCCCAGTCCGCAATCGCAGCCTGGAGGCGCTTGCGACGGCTGCCGGTCAGGGCGAAAGCAATCACGAAGGTCAGCAGCACGGACAGGGGTGTGCCCCAGGCGATGATTTTGCCGGGCAGGGCCGCGCGGAAAGCCGCGTTCTCTTCGGCGCGCCGTTGAGCGTCGATGGCTTCCTGCTTGGCGCGTTCGGCTTCGGCAATCTGACGCTCACGCTCGCGTTCGGCAGCGGCTTTCGCGTCGGCTTCGCGCTGCTTGATGGCAGCTTCGTAGCTTGCGGCGCCGTTGTTGACGTCATTGGCGATCGCCAGCGCGTATCCACCCGGGTCGTTGGGCAGATAAGTCGGGCGGTTGGCGTTTAGCGGGCCGTTCGTGGCGTTCATCCAGTTGGGACCCATGCCGTACTTCTGGATGCGGTTGCCGCCCTGCGCAGCCAGCGAGAACTTGAGCGGGTCGTCGGCCGAGCGGACAACCAGGACGATCACATAGTCGTCGTGGTTGAGCTTGCTCGCCACCGAAGAGGCGAACTGGTCGAGCTTCCAGGCTCCGAATTTCTGACCTCGCGTGCTGCCGTTGGGCTCGGTCCCCTGTTGGACCATGACGAGGTAGAACTGGAAGCCCTGCGCCTTACCGGCGTCCTTGAGCTTCTGTTCGACGCCGGCGAGCGAGACGGGGAACTGGCGGTGGTTGGCGAGGGCCGGGTCGAGATAAACATGCGTGCCTGCGTCGAAGTTGTTCGGCAGCCAGGTTTCCGCGGCCTTGGCGGATTGGCTGAAGAGGCTGAGGCAGAGCACGAGCAGTGGCAGCAAAAGGCACTGCTTGAGGCGAGTGAATACATTAAGCATACTTTTCTCCAGGGTTCTGAAGTTGTGAATGCAAAAAACAAGCGGTCATCGTCCCTCTCCAGGGGATGTCCGCATGCTCTTGCGTCCGGGTGCGAAATGTCGTTTGACGACATCGAAGAAAGCAGTTGAACCCTGTAAGGCACTTTGCGCTTGCAGGGTTCAACTAGGTTTGTTTGGGAGGAAGTCGTTTGCTTGTTCTGGGTGGACCGATAGTGGAGTGGAGAGGGATAAGGTCAGTCTATGTATCCGGGGCAGCAGTACCGAGTGATAGTAACGGCACGTTACATCTTGAGAAGCCCGGGCTTAGCGCTAAGCTCCCTCTTTTCTTGAATTGTCGATTTTGCAAAAAGCCTTTGTGGAAACAGCTTCTCGCGGATTTATGGGGTGGGTGTTTGCCTTATCTTGGAATCCTGAACAAAAGCTATATTTGCAAGGATTCATCTTCTCTTGACTACGCCAGGCTAGCGCAGCGTTTTATGTAGAATTGTGCGAGCCTTTGACGCCGGATTAAGGAGCCTTCTGCTCCCGGCTTCAGCAGCTGCCAATCAGCTCTCAGGGCAAGATGCTTTTGCGCAGGAATGCCACAGCCTGAGGATTGCAGCAGCTCAGGCATTTTTCTTCAGCCAGACTGACAAGATGTTTTCCGGCTGCGCATAAGTCCAGAGTGAATCGGGCTCCTTGAGCCATATCCGTCGTAACGGCTCTCATGTCGGTGACTACGATACCGTCGCAGGGCTTGGCGCTTTTGCAACTGCATGACTTATTTAACTCCCGCATCCAATCTTCGTATTGATTGAGCATGGGCATTTGCCTGGGTTCGCATTGGCTGCAAAGCATTTTGCGAAGTGCTTTCCAGAGCCCAACTCTAACTATTTGATTTCCTGCAGAAACTTCGCTTTCGGTGCTGACAATCGAAGCTCCCTTCTTTGTGCAAAAGCTCTCCAGCTTTTGAGGGTCCTCGCAAGTATAGAGATCGTCCCGTTTGGATACACGGAAATAACCAATTAGTCTGGACCCTGGATTCATGCGAAAGTCCTCCACTCAAGTGTCTACATTCCACGAAAATGCAAACAATAGTTAACAGCCTCAAAATAATCCCCTATGACAACTGCGCTAGGATTCATGATTTGTTCACTAAGCCGGAAACAGCCTTTGCTGAACGGCTTGCGGTGGTAGTTCCCGCATGCTTGCGGAGCCTCCAGCCAGGCAAAGATAGGCAGAAATGCTGATTTAGCGCCTTTTAAGCCCGGAGTCATTGAATGAGACTCAAGAGTTCTCTTAGTTTGCCTTGTTATATTTCCGTCCCAAACTGTCTCAAGCAAGTACCGTCCAGCCCTGTAAAAAAGCCGTTTTTTGAAACAAAGCGCTAGCCACTTCGTGGTGAACAGGTGATCGCACGTGTAATTGCTGAGCAAATATGGACAAGTTTCTGTTTCCCATGCATCAGACGTGATGACTGGGATTGACTCGAGGCTTGGGTTTTGGCGCCCTGGTCTCGCACCTCAAAGGAGGATTTGCCATGATCAAGCACATCCGCACAAAGTTAACTGCAGCTGCCGAGGTCGCTCCTTCTCAGCCGCAAGTGGCAGAAATGCCCAATTTCACCTTCGCCGCCGTCATGGGGCGTAAGTCCATCGATGAGATTTCCACAGATCTCGTCCTGGTTCCGGTTCTCTGCGGCATGAACGTGCCGCGTGACCTTCACACGAAAAGCTCCGGTGTCGGGGACTTCATCAAAGCCGCCATCAAGGACAGTGGTTTTGAAGGCAAGCGCGGCGAGAAGCTTCTGCTCGACACCGAGCTGCCTGGTAGCACTGCAAGCTCGAGCCGCCATGTGCTGGTTTCCGGACTCGGTCGGCATGACCAGTTCTGTGCCGGTACGGCTTTCGATGTTTTCGTGCAGTGCATCGAAGAGGCGATTCGGCTTAACGCAGTCCGGGTCACCATCCCCTTTGCGCCCAATCGCGGCACCGGCTCCTGCCTCAACATGAAAGGCATGGGTCACAAGCTGAAGGCTGCTGTTGCTCACTGCTTCAGCAGGCTGGACGCTCCGGTTTCGTTGAAGGAAGTTCAGATTTACTGCACCGCTCAGGCGAAGAGCTTCATCCAGCAGGGTCTTGCGATCCCTGTCGGTGAAGGAGCTCACAACTGCGGCGGCTGCGAAGACTGAAGTTAAGCGGCGTATCGAAGACAGGGGGCCTGGAAGATTCAATCTTCCGGGTTGCCCTGTCTGACGCCGCTTTTCTTCTTTCCGCCCGGTCTATTCACGCGTATAGTATGACAACGGGCAATTTTTGATTTACCGGGTTCCAAAGCATCTTGTGCGCTG
>JAIEPM010000314.1 GCA_019748395.1 Candidatus Obscuribacterales bacterium | reverse complement strand
ACTGTCGAACAGTTGCTGGCTTCGGTTCCAAGCCCACAAAGCACAACCGAACATTATCAGCCGAACATGCGCAACACAGCAGAATTGTTGATTCCACCCGGTGCGCTCATGAAAGGAATTCAGGAAGCGGGCAACGCTGCGACATCGGCAAGCGGGAGCTTTAATTCGATCTTGAATCCACCGACAAGCACAGCACCACCGGCAAGCAGCACGCAAAAAAACAGCGGCAGCTTCAACGCAAATCCCAGTGCCGGTCAGGACGGCACGGCACTAAATCGCAACACAGGTCCACTGCCCGTACAAAGCGGAGCCGCAGGCAGTCCGGGCGGCGCTGAAACAACTAAAGTGCTCGGCGGATTCGCAGCTCCCCCTTTGAGCGCCGCTCCCGGCAACATTGAACAAACAGCACTGGTTGCTCCGGTAATAAGTCGCCCGACTGCAGAAATTCGCCGCTCGACAAGGCTCTCGCACATTCCTAACAACCGCAAATTCGCGATTCTGGTGGACAACAACGTCGGCAATCTGGCGCCGATTCGTCAAACTCTGGAAGAAAGAGGTCTGCTTGTCGAGCCATTCGCCACAGCCGCTGAACTGAAAGAAGCTGTTTCAGAGCGTCTTCCGGATGTTCTAATCGTCGGCACTCCTTTGATGGACTCAAACGGATACGAACTTGTCGAGTATGTTCGCGGGCTGGAAGCAGGCAACACTCCGATAATTTTGATCATCGGTCAGCAAGCGGCTTTCCTGGACAAAGTACAGGCAATTCGAGTCGGCGCCGATGCTTTCTTCGAATACCCTTCCGAGCTCATAGATTTGATTGATAAGCTCAACAATTTGCTCGATCGCGAACGAAACGAGAGCTACAAAATTCTCTCAGTCGAGGACGATCCTGACCAGGCAAACTTTATCAAACTCACCCTGGAATCAGCTGATTATAAGGTACTCCATATATCAGATCCCAAGCTTTTTGAAGAGCATTTTTTATCATTCGAGCCCGATCTGGTAATTCTGGACGTGGTGCTCGGTGAAGTTACAGGCTTTGAACTGGCTAAGTACATAAGGCAAAATGACCGTTTTGCCACCTTACCCATTGTATTCATGACCACTCAAAACAAATTGCACCAGCATATCAGAAGCGCCATCGCCGGCGGTGACGAACACCTGATCAAACCGGTAGCGCCGCAACTCCTGATTGCCACTGTTGCCAGCCGTCTTGAAAGAGCAAGATCTCTAAAACGTCTGATTGATCGAGATGGTCTGACTCGCTGCTTGAATTACGGCAGTTTCATGGAAAGAGCTCAAAAACTGGCGACTCTCGACGGTTATCGCAGTGCTCCGGCAATGATGATGATTGATGTAGACAATATGAAAATGCTCAATGAAAAATTAGGCTACGCCGCCGGTGATCGAATCATTTCGAACATAGCCAACATGCTTCTCAAAGGCTTTCGAAACACTGATCTGATAGCCCGCTTCGGCAATGATCAATTTGCGATTGTGCTTGAGCACTTAAATCCCCAGCAGCTCCAGAGCATATCGTCACAGGTACTGGCAGCAATAAGCGGCACTCCCCAGATTGTGCGAGGAAGGCCTGTCACAGTCACCTGCAGCGGCGGCGTTTCGGTACTTGAGCAGGGCATGTCTGTAGGTGAATGGCTGGCGGCAGCGCAAGAATCGCTGAAAATCGCCAAGGAATCAGGCGGTAATCGGGCCGTTGTAAAGCCGCGTTAGCTTGCACGTCAAGCCTCTGATAATCGAGTTTCAAAAGGAAATTGCTATGCACGAATGGCAAAAAAAATACAACACGCTTCGCAGTCAGTTCATGGATCGCTCACAAGAGAGACTTGAGACTCTGCGTGTGCTCATCGAACATATGCCCGGTCGGCCGGACGATTTGAATTTGCTTCGCGAAGCAAGGCACCTTTTTCACTGGTGCGCCGGCTCAGGCGGTGTTTATGGCTTCGAGCAAGTGACCCGCTTTGGACTTCAAGGTGAAGAACTTTGCGATCGGCTGCTTTTTGAAAAACAAGCAATCAGCAAAGAAAATGTCGACAAAATGCTCTTACTTGTCGCCTCAATTTACAACGCAATTGAAAATGACGAAGTTCCAGCCCAGGATCAACAAGCCGAATCTATCCCCCCGGCATTCGAAGCGGCTAAAAAAGAAAAAGCCCTCCTGCTCTTTGTGGAGAACAATCAAGCCAGCCTGCACAAATTCACAAGAGAACTAGAAGAGCACGGCGTACAAATACAAACAGCGCTCAGCTGCAGCTCTGCCAGAGAAATCATTATGAAAAGACTGCCCGATTCTCTGGTTATAAGCCTGCCGCTGCCCGACGGTAACGGCTACGAACTTGCAAGCCTGGTGCGCTCTTGCCCGGGCGGCGAAAGACCGCCGATTATTTTCCTCAGCCAGCAAGCCGGTTTTCTGGACAAAGTAGCAGCAATACGCAGCGGCGCCGACGGATTTTTTGAACACCCTTTCGATGAAAATGAGATATTGCGCAAAATCGAACACTTGCTGGAGCGCGACCAGCCCGAGAAATACAAGATTCTATCGGTAGAGGACGACCCGGATCAGGCCGAATTTATCAAACTGACTCTTGATTCAGCCGGATACAACGTCACATCCTTGCAAGACCCAAGCAAATTTGAAGAGACTTTCCTGAAAACCGAGCCGGATCTGGTACTTCTCGACGTTATGCTCGGCTCGATAAGCGGCTTTGAGCTTGCTCAATACATCAGACAAAACGACCGCTACGCGGCCTTGCCGGTGGTATTTTTGACTACTGAAAACGCTCTCGACATGCACATAAGAAGCGCACGCATCGGCGGCGACGACCACTTGATCAAACCAATCGCGCCGCAACTTTTGGCAGCTGCAGTTTCAGGACGCCTGGAAAAAGCACGCACTCTCAAGCGTTTGATAGACCGCGACGGATTGAGCGGATGTCTCAATTTCGGAGCTTTCATGGAAAAAGCAGGAGAACTGGCAAAACCGGATTCGCACCGCTTTTCCCTGACTCTTTTGCTCATAGATATTGATTCCATGCACATTGTCAACGATCGATTCGGTTACGCAGTCGGCGATAAAGTAATCGGCACCCTCGGACGTTTGCTGAGCAAATCACTGAGAAACGCCTCGCTAATCGGCCGAATCGCCGGAGATCGCTTCGCTGTTATCCTGGAGAATCTGGATGATCTGCAAGTCGAAAGAATAAGCACTCAAATCGTCCAGGAATTTGCACAGATACAACAGTTCGCTCCCGGCGGTGCTTTCCGCTCGACACTCAGCGTTTCCTTCGCTTCCTACAATAACAAAATGGACCTGAGAGCCTGGATCGGCGCAGCTGAAAAAACACTGGCTGCTGCCAAAGAAAATGGCGGCAACCAGATCAAATCCTATTCATCGCCAAACAGTGACTGGAGCGGCTCTCGCCGCTAAGCAGCGAAAAGCAAAAAACGAGAAAGCTCAGCTGCAGATAAAAGACTAGCGAAGCGCACCTAGCTTTAAGTCAATCAGAAATAATCCTAAATCCAAATCGTCAAAGCCGGGAAATAAGGGCTGTATCTCCCGCAGGAATAAGTCTTTCAGAGCGGAAAACCGGCTTCAAATCATGAAACAGCCGCTTGATTGCAAGTCCGTTTTTTCGCAGGCTCAAAGAATCATTCTCCACAAAGCAAATTCTCCGCAGGATAAGCTCCAAAACAAGCAAAAACGGAAATCGAAGCAGCTTAAGCAAAAGCGCCACGGCGCTTTGCTCTCAACCCAAGTCAGTTTCGGCAGAAATGCCGCTTTCAATTCTCTCTCCCTCAAAAACAAATGACAGCACCCTTCGTCAGCGGACAGTGGAGCCGCAATCCCGACGATGCAATCAAGCAGGCAACAGCCGAGTTCTCCCTGAGAGACCTTGGCTGGCGTGGCTTTGAAGCATTGGACTGGGTTCAGAAAATCAAAGAGCGTTTTCCCCAGCTGGCAAGAATTGCCAATCTGGCTTCAGCAAACAACCAATACGGAATGATGCTGGACGAACTCAAGGAAATGCTCAAAAGCAGCAACAAGCTTGAATTGCAGCTT
>JAIEPM010000323.1 GCA_019748395.1 Candidatus Obscuribacterales bacterium | reverse complement strand
TTAGAGCTGTCAGGAGATATCTCGATTAGACCTTTCTGATAACCGAAGTTACTGTGGTCAAAACCCTTGAGGTGACCATAGCTTGGTGCTACTGTAACCGCATTACAGCTTGTATCAAACTTTATGAGCTTTTGGTTAACACGCTCTACCTCACGATGTTAGTATAAGGTGTCCTTGTCATGAACACGATCCAGCGGCTCTGGTGGATGAACGAATCAAGTTCCAGCGCAAACTCAGCAAGAATCGAAGCTGCCACAGTGCCCAAGAGGCTAGTGCCGCCACATATCGAGGCACTCAACGCTTACCAACCGGGACGCCCTGCTGATGCTCTCAAAGCCGAACTGGGAATCGAGCGATTCATAAACCTGGCATCGAACGAGAACCCGCTGGGTCCTCCGAAAAGCGCTCTGGACGCCATTGCCAAAGCCCTGCCTGAAATCAATCGCTATCCTGAATCGGGCGGTTTCAAATTACGCGAAACTCTTGCAGAAGTTTATAGAGTCAAAGCCGAGAATGTCGTTGTCGGCAGCGGCTCTGAAAGCATCATGGCAAACATCGTGCGAGCCTTTTTGCACGGCGATGACGAAGTGGTTACTTCAGAAGGAACTTTCATCGGCATTTATGTGCTCGTAAATTCGCAGGGTGTCAAACTGGTCAAGGTTCCACTTAAGGACTACAAGTTCGACCTCGACGCCATCGCCGAAGCCGTGACTGAAAAGACGAAACTGGTTTATCTCTGCAACCCCAATAACCCCACAGGCACAATGTTCTCCCGTGCCGAGTTTGAAAACTTCATACAAAAAGTTCCAGACCATGTTCTTGTAATACTAGACGAAGCCTATTTCGAATTCACAATGGGCATCGCCGAATTCCCCGACTCAATGACGTACCGCTATGACAATGTTCTTACCCTCAGATCTTTCTCAAAAGCTTATGCGATGGCTGGGCTTCGTGTCGGCTACGGAATGGGACACGAATACCTCATCAACTACATCAACAAAGTCAAACTGCCCTTTGAGCCGAACATGCTCGGTCAGGTTGCGGCGACAGCAGCTATCAAAGACACGACGTATCTCGGCGGCGTCCTCGAAAACAACGATGAGGGCATGCGCTATCTCACAAACGAATTTGAAAAGCTCGGCTGGGAATATGTGCCGTCGTCCACAAACTTCATCATGCTGCCGACGTCCGGACCGGAGAAGGTAAAGCAAATTCATGAAGGCATGCTGCGTCACGGCGTGGCGATTCGCCCCCTCACGGCATTCGGCTTGCCGCATTGTTTCAGAATCACAATCGGGCTGCCCGACGAAAACGAAGCCTGCGTGAATGCACTGAAAAAGCTTTATTGAGCTGCTTTTGCGGCAACTATCCGATAGCCGATGCTTTGCAAAAAGCCCCGGCTGCAGAGCCGTTCTTCCCAGCGCAGAATGTCTTCAGCTTCCTGCGGACTCAAGTATTCCCAGAAGTACAGATAGAGGTATGGACCTCTTTCTTCAACTAGAATTTCGAGCTCTCCGGCAACTGCGGCTCTCATCTGAGCTGCGCTTGCTACATGGTGCTTGCCGAAGTGATGTTCGTTCCAGCTTTTCATAACATCTTTTGGAATCTCAAAGTTTTCAAGCTTCGGACCGTGCATTTTTCGCTCCGGGTTACGCCTGCTTACAAGAAGCACTAAACCAAAAAACCAGAGCGCAGTTTGTTCGTCCATCTCTTCAGCTGCAAATTCCTCAAGCAACAAAAGCCCACCCGGCTTCAGAAGGCTCTTGCATTTGGCAAGCGTTTTCTCAAGCGGTTGAATGTGATGAAAAGAGCGCGAAAAAATAAGAGCATCGTATTGTTGCTTTGACTGAAAGTTCAAAAACTCAGCTTCCTGAACATTTATTCCAAGAGAGCGAGCCGACTCGACAGCCTGCGGGTCGGCGTCTATTGCCAGCAACTCAAACCCTTCTTTTTGCAGATAATGCGCCAGCTGTCCTTTCCCTGCGCCGACTTCCAGAATTGAAGCCGGCCTCTGAATATGTTTAAGAACAAAGGCAAGGGTTTGAGCGATGCCGATGGGACAGGGCGCTTCCGGTGCAAAGTTGGATTCTTGAGTCATAGGCTAAGAGCATAGCAATCCTCAAATCTGTCTGCAACGCAAATCCTGGAAATAGAGCGATAAACCGAGCCTCTCAGGAACAATCGGAAAGCCGGAAAAGCCCTCAGTTCCTCTCGTATAAATAAACACCTTTGCTCCAGAGTGGAAAGTCATAGAATTTGAGCAGCTTGTAGTTTTTCAAAAACTCGCTGTCTTTCATGATCCCGGCGCCGCCAAAGCTTCCATCTGTAAGCAAGTAATCAGGCTTCAAGTCATTTATTGCTTTAATCGGAATAGCATAGTTTGAGCCCGGCATGAAAAATTCAGGCGAAACAGGGAAATACGGCAAGATTTCAGGCGAAACCAGAGCGCCAAGATCCAGAACTTTGCCCTTGTAGTAATAAGCAAAAATGCCCAGCTCAACAACCGCGCAGACTTTGTCTTTTTTCTCTAAAGAATTCAAATAGAGCGCAGCTTCTTTGTAAATCAGCAAGCGGCGAAAGGAATCATTGATATAGAAAGTGACTGCTGGCAGGCCCGGAGTGGGGCGAGTAAAAAGCTGAGAAATCTGCACAGCACCCATATAAAAACAGATCAGACAGGAAAGCAAAAGCTCAAGTTTCGCCGGCCTGGATTTTATAAACGTAAATAAACGCAGTGAAAGTTCCGGAACCAGAAAGCATGGAATGAGCGAGAACCAGCAGTGATACCAATCAAACATGCATGGATTGCTAAGCGAGAATAAAAGAAAGAAAGCAAAAGCATTCCATGTGTAATAGCGCAAAGTGGGATGCTCTAAAAACTTGAGAGAAGCAAGTATTGCGATAAAACCGCCGTAAAGAGCCATATACAGGTGTGCGGCTCTAAAGAGCGGATCGAGCATTGGGAAAGTAAATTCAGGACAAAAGGAGCCATAGCCGAAACGGCGCAGAAGAATGAAGAAAGCGGTAAAAGCATCTCGATGGGCGTACATTTTGGATTTTCCGATAAATCCGTGCGGTACTATTCCTCCGAAAAAATAAAAAAGCAAGGCAGCAAAGAGCGCAAGAAAAAGCAGGGGCAAAATCCAGCTCTTCCAGGCGCGCAAGCCAAATTTTCTAAATGAGATCAATAAATTGCTCAGCAGCCAGAGCCCACCTTCAGGTCTTGTAAGAATCAATAGTGCGGCAAGCCAGGCCCGCAAATTTTCCCGACCGAAATGGAAAGCGAATAAAGACAAAAGCAATAATGTAGTGACGAGCGAACTTTCTTTGCCGAAAAAACATTCACTTATTTGATAGCTACTTAGAGCATAAACAGCTGCTGCAGCCAGAGCCCAATAGCGATTTTCATTGAGCTGGCGACCCAGATAGAAAAGCAGGTAATAGTTGCAAATCTGCAAAAAAAGATTGAAGTTCTGCGAAATTAAAGAGATGTCTTCGATTCTCAGCAAACGAGAAAAAACGCTCAAAATAAACAAGTGCAGATGAGAAGTCATACCCATGAGCTTTTCGCCTGGGTTGAAATAGAGCCCCAGGGAATTGGCCCAATTATATGAATAGCGATAACCTATATATGAATCGTCGCCGCTAAGCGGAAACTGCAAGGCGCGAGTCAAAACCAGAACGAAAAGGAAGAAGCCAAGACAGCTGTAAACAAGAAGGTCCGAACGCCGGGGTGGGTTGCTGAATAAACTTCGGTCTTTCAATGGCAAAAGCAAAATGCTCATAGCTGCAAGAAAAAGCCAGACTGCATAACGTTGAAAAGCGCCGCCGACAGTTGAGAGAAGTTCAGGCTCGATGCCGGCCTGCCGAAGCTGGATGGAGCTTAAATCCTGCAAACCGAATAGAGCAGCAAAAACTGCGATTATAAAAACCTGAATTAAAAAGGCACTGCTCAGAGTCTTGAATCCGTGCGCTGACAAGGCATTGATCCCTATAAAAGAAAGATGCTAACAGCTTGACTATACCCTTGCCTTACCAGTCGTATGTATGGTATCTTAATGGCAGGGATGTCGA
>JAIEPM010000454.1 GCA_019748395.1 Candidatus Obscuribacterales bacterium | reverse complement strand
GTCTGACTCCCAGACACTTGCCAGTAAATCTTCGGCACTGAAAACTTGATTTGGGTGTCTTGCCAGAAACTCCAGCAATCTGAATTCTTGCGGAAGCAGATGAATTTGCTGACCGGCTTTTGTAACCGTGTAATCAACCGGGTCGATTACTATGTCTTTGATTGTGAGCTGATTGCTCGGCAGGCTTTGCCCTCGTCTTAACAATGCTCGCACGCGAGCCGCCAGTTCTTTCAAAGCAAACGGCTTTGTTATGTAGTCGTCTGCTCCGGCGTCTAGCCCGGTTTCTTTGTCTTCAATCGAACTCTTGGCAGTCACCAGAAGTATCGGCGTCACGCCTCGACTTTTGCGATATTGTTTACAAATCTCCAGACCGCTCATGCCCGGCAGCATAATGTCAAGAATAATCACGTCGTACTTATTCATCTGAATTGTTGCCAGCGCGTCAATTCCGTTGTCCAGAATCTCAACGAGATGATGCTCTCTCTGCAACCAACCGGAGATCAATTGTGCGAGATCTTTTTCGTCTTCGACTAAAAGAATTTTTGCCATGCCGGGAAAGTTGATTCCAATTCAAACCTTCTACTCTTATACACTAAACCAGGCAAAATGTTGATATCGCTAGCGTAAAACCCGCGCTGCGTTCACAGTTCGATCACTTTTTATGATACTGCAAATGGTGGCAGCATCAGGATCTGCAGCATTTTTTCTTGAAAACAAGGCTGAAAAGCGTTCTCGACACAGGGCTGCTTGAAAACGCAGCTTCTTATTCAGCTCTCAGTTAATCGACTCCGCTAACGCAAAAAGTGCTCTTGTGTTTCTTGAAGCTTTTTCGGCAGTTTCTTCGAGGCTTGCACCCCTCAAGGCTGCAAGTTTTTCAGCCGTAATCCAGATGAATGAAGGTTCGTTTCGCTTGCCTCGTTTGCCTTCCGGCGCCAGATAAGGGGAATCTGTTTCCAGAAGAAATCGATCATCAGCGACAAGCGGAGCTGCGGCTTGAATATCTTTAGCGCTCTTAAAAGTTAGAATTCCCGAAAATGAAACATAAAAATCAAGGTCCTTGATTTCGGGTATTTGCGCCGGACCGCCCGTGAAGCAATGGAAAACTCCTCTTACTTCACCTTTGCCCGTTGTTTTAAGGACCTCAAAAGTTTCCTGCCAGGCATCACGGCTGTGGATAATCAGAGGTTTGTTCAGTTCTTTTGCCAGTTTTACCTGTTCTTTAAATACACTGATTTGAACATCTCTTTCACTATGGTCGTAATAATAGTCCAGCCCGCATTCGCCGATAGCGACAATTGATTTGTGCTTGAATGCATCTCTGATGATGTCGGCCGAATTGCCGTCCCAGTGTTTTGCTTCATGAGGATGCAAGCCGACTCCGTTCCATATATTCGGGTATCTTTCGGCAATCTGCAGACATTCGGGAAGACCGTTAAAGTCAACTCCGGCTTGTACTATCTGAGAAATACCGCTGGCGAATGCTCTTTCGATGACTTCGTTGCGATCTTCCTTGAAAGAGTCCCAGCCCAGATGGGCGTGGCTGTCTACAATTGATTTTGCCATGCTGAACCCCAATTTCCTCTTCAGATATATTAACCGCTAGCCTCTTTCTTCGCCCTATCTGAGAATTGATTCCTCAGACTGAGCTTTCAAGTTAGTAGAATTGAACTGCTTTCGTGTAATCAACATTTACTTTTTGCTCATCTATGGTTTAGATTAATAGAAGATACTTGAGATCTGCCTATGCCCCTACTTTTTACTAGACTCGCTTCTTTAACGATCGGCCTGACATTGCTTTGCAGCTTTGCATTGCCTGCTGCTTTTTGCGATGTTTTGAAAGGCAATGTTTCAAAGGAAGGCGAGAAGGAAAACACCGGGCTCAGTCGCAGCGACATAGGTAATCAGGCTGACGATCCATTTTCTTCCGACGAAGAGAAGTCTGAAATTTCAGCTCCCAGCGATATGTATAAGATGGACACGCCGCGCAAGCCGAATCCACCGCTCAGGGGCAATGTCGGAGATCAGGGGCAAAGAGCCATGCAGCCGCAGCAGCCCCGCTTTAATCCGTTTGACGGTGAAGGCGAGCCTATGCCCAATTTGCCGCCGCCTGCCGCGCCCATGCAACAGCAAACCCGCGGGCAAGACCCGGACAGCTCGCCTGAAATGCAGCTTGCCTGGGATATGTGGCATAAACGCGTAGCTGAAGCCATTTATACAAGATTCAATTTCCTGGCCAAGCTTGGATTCCGGCATAGCCCACCCCTGCTCTGTCAGGTGGCATATGTCGTGACCCGGGATGGACATATACAAAATATCCAGGTGCAGCAAAAAAGCACGAATGTACTTTTCAATGTAATTGTTTTCCAGACAGTGAAGTCGCTTGATGGCGATATAAACCTGCTTCAGTATCCGCCGGGCTCCAGGCGTCAATTTGTGCCTAAAGTCGGTACCTTTACACAGAATTACGGCGGCGACGGATTCAAGTATACTGTTGGTGATAAAGAAACCTTGCAGGGTCGGTGAGCGAACTCAAGCAATTGGCTGTTGAACTGGCGCAGATCGTGGGTGACTACCACGTTCTCAGTTCAGACGTGGATCTTTCTCTTTATGAAAGCGATGCTGAAACTCTCGATCGGGCAAAACCCGACCTCGTGGTTTTGCCCGGCTCGACTGAAGAGCTGAGCGAAGTTTTGAAACTGGCTAATCGTTATAAAGTACCCTTTACTCCACGCGGTGCAGGTACAGGGCTTTCGGGCGGTGCTACTGCAATTATGGGCGGCATAAGTATTGCCATGACCCGGATGAACCGTGTTCTTAAAATTGACCCGGAAGAACGCATGGCTCATGTTCAGGTTGGTGTTCCCAATCTTTCCGTTTCAAAAGCTGCCGAAGCTTTCGGACTTTACTTTGCTCCTGATCCCTCAAGTCAGGTTGCTTCCACAATCGGCGGCAATCTTGCAGAAAATGCCGGTGGTGCGCACTGTTTGAAATACGGCATGACCACAAGCCATGTGCTCGGCGTGAAATTTGTTTTGCCTAACGGTGATGTCACTACTCTTGGTGGCGCCTTTAGAGACAGTCTTTCGCTTGATCTCCTCGGGGTCTTGGTTGGTTCGGAGGGGACATTAGGAATCGCAACTGAAGCATATTTACGTCTGACTCCCAGGGTCGAGGGTGTGCAAACTTTGCTTGCCTATTTCGACTCGCTGGAAAGCGGTGGTGAGGCGGTTTCTGAAATAATCGCGGCCGGTATAATACCTGCTGCCATGGAAATGATCGATCGACTTTCATTTGGATGTGTTGAGGAGTCATGGCATCTTGGCTTGAATCTAGATGCCGGTGCACTGCTGATTGTCGAGCTTGATGGACCGCCTGCAATTATCAAAATGCAGCGCGAAAATGTAGAGCGAATTATAAGCGCAAAGGGCAGTATCGAAACAAAATGGGCGGCTGATGAAAAAGAGCGTGCATTGATCTGGAAAGCTCGTAAAAGCGCGTTTGCTGCGCTCGGACGGCTAGCGCCTCATGCTTATGTTCTGGATGGGGTTATTCCTCGTTCTAAGTTGAAAGAAGCTATTGTGTCCATTGACCTGATTGGAAAAAAATATGGAGTGATAGTCTCCAATATATATCATGCTGGAGACGGAAACCTTCATCCGGCCTTGCTTTATGATCGCAGCAAGGAAGAGGAAGTCAAAAATGTTTTGATTGCATCCAGAGAAATTTTGGAACTCTGTGTTCATCTGGGTGGAACTCTGTCGGGAGAGCACGGCATCGGCATCGAAAAACTGCTTGAGATGCCGGTTGCATTTACCGATAGCGACCTCGAAGCAATGGCTCGATTGAAAAGATCTTTCAATCCGCTTGATCTTTGTAATCCCGGCAAACTGATTCCAAGCCCCAAAAGTTGTGGTGAGTCCGGTCGGCGACCCCTCTTGCGTTATCAAATCATCGCTTGCTAAAGCCTTCAGGAGATTAATTTCTGTCTGATAAGGAGCTTCAAGGGGTATGATCCCTAAATAGGACGCGCTTGATTCACTCGAACTAGCCCAGAGAAAGGAGAAAGCAGCATT
>JAIEPM010000192.1 GCA_019748395.1 Candidatus Obscuribacterales bacterium | reverse complement strand
AATCCGACGAAATGCATGCAAAGTGGCAGCAGTGTACTCACCTTTAATCCCCACCGGTGTAGGATCGAATGGGTATGGTATATCGCTGACGGGGTAATGTGCTCTGGGATCGTCTCTAAGGGGTCCCAAATACTTTATCCTATATTTAAAGTAGTCTTCAACGCCTTCAATTGCATCACTAACTCTGCGCGGAAAATTGAGTTGCACATAATCCTGTACGCCTGTTTTTCCAACTTCACTCTGAAAGAAATCAACGCAAGCCCTCTCTAGAATATTGCGATTATCTTCCAATATGCAGCGAACTCTCTTTTGACTGTGCTCATCTAAAGAATGAAAATTCTTAGACAGATCTTCGAGCAAGATATTTTCAAATTCTTGTGCATCATAATTTACCTGAAAAACATCATCGTCCCAATCTTCCCTTTCGTGTCCAACGAGTATCCATCGAAATTCTCGGCCAAGAACACGCCATAGGATAGGTACAAAACAGGATTCAAGAGTCCGTTCCGTATCACTTTGTTCTAGCTCGATAAGTTCCGATGCGAGATGCTCAGCGCTAAGAGAGTTGCTGTCGATAGCAATTCCTGGAAACCGCGGAAGAAAGTGAGACATTATACAGCCGAAGGTATCAAGGCTTGTCTTTCTGAGATCAACGTCATTTCGAAACTCGGTAGCGCCTTTGCCGTGCACCTCTAGCCCAAATCTAAGAATGGATTTTTCCTTGACGTCCAGTGCCATCTCCAAATCAGCCTCCCGCAAAAATGCGAAAGCACTTGCAACGGAGTCGTCTCTGGAACAGCCTACAATCTCCGAGCTGTGCACCATTGGAGCATACTCCGATTCAGGCAAAGCCGATTGCTCTGCCTGCATGAACGTAGCAGCAAACTTCGCAGTCATCAAGCCCGTTCTGTCGGCGCCCAGATCCGAACCAACTTCCTTGTTAATAGCATCAACCGTAGCGCCGATAAACAATTCATCTCGTTGACTAGATTGATTGAGCAGGTCCGAAAAACGCCCCAACTTGACAAGCCCGCCATTGAGAACCAAGGTCCTATCTGTGTGGACATTACGAAGGGTTTGTGTGATCAACAGGATTGATCTGAATACATTGCTCTTGCCGCCACTGTTCGGACCGACGAAAAGCGTGAATGGTTTTAGCTCCAACTCGCAATTAGCTTCTATAGACCTGAAATTGCCTATTTCCCATTTTCTGATCACTAAATTTCCGCCTATTGCACTCAATACAGAGGAGACGAGTGATCAGCATATCACCAAAGCCGTGTTCACGAAACTATCCCCAAGGATTGAAGAACCTTCACCGTGTAATCAAGATGAATATTTTGAATGCAAGTTTTGATGCTCCTAGTCGACAGTTGTTTTCGCCACTGACCTTTAATTGACACATCTTTGGGAAACAGGCTTCAGGATTCATAATCAGTGCTTGTAGGTCGACTTAAATGCCGGTCAACCCGACCACTCCCAACTTTTGCGATGACTGCAGATATATTGCACTGCCATCCAATAGAATCAAAGATATGTAATTGGATTTGGCTGCTTAAAATGAAAAGGAGACCCCCAATGACTGGAATGCTTCAAATCATCACCTACCTACTGGGTGTTTACTTGATTGTAAAAGGCATAGAAGTGCTACAAATAGGACTTGCATCGAACCGAGAGAATCGCATTGGACTGGTTGTGATAGGATTTATAACGCTATGCGGCTGCACCTATGCCTCATGGACGTTTGTTAGCATGCAGGACCAACAAGCCTCAAGCCTTTCCACATCTGCATCACCCTACCAGCAATAGCAAAACCACTGAAATGGTGCTGATTTGAGACACCTTCCTCATCAGCGAGTGCAGTCCGCAACCTTTGAAAGCAAAAAAACAATGCACAAGAATCTTCCCGATCACCCGCATCCCAAAGATCGAGCAGAGTCCATCAAAATAGCTCAGAAGTTGTTGAAAGAAGGATTTTTTATTCTGGACACCGAAACAACCGGCATCAAGAAAAAAGATCAGGTAATTCAGATTGGTATCATTGATCATACCGGCAAAGTCATCATAAATTCCCTCGTCAAGCCAAAAGGCGTGAAAAAGCTCGACCCAGTGATAACAGATATCACTGGAATCACTATGGAAATGCTAAAAGATGCCCCAACTCTCGCCGACATTCACTCCCACATTTGCGGTGCGTTGAGAGGAAAGAAGGTACTCGCTTATAACGCTGAATTTGATTGCCGGTTGCTCAACCAGAGCTGCCAAATTAATGGAATTCCGGAGTTCGACTTCAGGCTTTACTGCGTAATGCTTGTCTACACGAGCTTTTGGGGAGAGCGTCATACATCCGGCAAGTATGCAGGACAATATAAATGGCAAAAACTGCCCAGAACCAACCAGGATGACACCCACGATGCAACTACGGACTGCAGGCTAACGCTAGACCTTCTAAAGCAAATGGCAGAGACTCCAGCACCGGAAGGTGTATTTGCCCACAAGGCAGTTCTAATCCCTGGACTGGCGATTATAGTTTTTATATTCGTAGCAGTATCCAGCGTATGTTCGATTTTCCTTCCAAAGTCCTCAGTCACACAACAAGTAATACCTTCACGGGTGGCGCCGCCAGCTAAGCCATCACTGCCAACATCACCCACAAAACATAAGCACCATGCCAAACACCGCCACCACCGTCGTCCTCAGTAAATCAATCTAAAGAAAAGCATCTTCAGACCTCAATCTAAAGTCACCCACAACCGGCAGTAATTGATTCAGGCAGGAGAGTTTCACATCAGACATGCGGAAAATTTCAATCTTCGCAGGGTATACAATTCGTAAGTTATCAGAGGAAAGCACAATGTCGCTGCAAAAGGTAAGCCCTCTTCGTCGTGTGTCCAGTTACAGGATAGATTATTGGGATAGACGAGCTGGCTGGGGAGATCTGATTACATTTCAGTTTTGGTATTTTACTGGGCGCGGTAATCGATTGTTCGAGGGACAATTCGATGAAGGCTCAAAGGCTTGCAAGCTTGCGCAACGTATTTCTTCAGACCTTCAGCAGAACCCTAACTTGAATTGGTCTTTACCTACAGATTTGAGACCTGAGTCCGACGATGAGACATTTGTACCACTGGGAAAAACCTATGAATTTCGGCTGAACGAACAAGATCAGATCGAATGCACTGTGTCGGACCTCGAAAGTGATAATATCTGGTGGAATTGCAGGTCCTGCTTTTTAACTCGCAATATCGACCAGAACATCTTCGATCAACTAGAATACATCGTCGAGACGACCAGTCCGGAACCCGATCTTAAGCGCATATGTAGCAGTTGCGATGCCGATTGGGCTGCTGGGCAGCATGATCTACAGCCTGGGTGTATTGAATGCGGAGGCTTCGCGAAAGAACGCAGCTGCCCACACTGCATCAACTCATGCGGACAAAACGTAATTCGTGATGTTCGAGCCTCAAACAGAGCAAAGCGAGCGACATGGGTCGGTGGCTGTAAAAGCAATGGGTTTCACGTCAACTGGAGTCCATATGATGATTCTTGGCTGATCGAAGCTATAGCAAATAAATTCAGATCAGAACAACCCCAAAATCATTCGCCAGATGCGATGTGGGGAAGCCGTCCTCTTCACTCATACTCAGGTCTTCTTGTGTCAGTAGGGACTAATCCACTGCCCGCACTGCAGGTTATTCTCAAACTACGTCCTCCAAAAATCGCTCTGATAATTCAAAATGAGTCAGAGCCTGTCATCGAAAGACTCATTGAGGAAATTAAGTCCGAGTACAATCCAGTATTCTTCAATTTTTCAAACAACCGACAATGGCTCAAAATAGAACGACCTCACGACATGCTTTATGTTAAGAGCCGCCTGGAAGAATGGTGGAGCTCCTTTGCAAATTTCGTGCTCTACTATTCTGGTGGGAGCAAATCACTGTCAGGCGAACTTCTTTTTGGATACAGGCAACATGCAGAAGAGTTTTTGTCAAATCTTGTGTTCTAGGAATTTTAGGCAGCCTCCTTTTCTTGTTTGATACCATCAACAAATTTGA
>JAIEPM010000220.1 GCA_019748395.1 Candidatus Obscuribacterales bacterium | reverse complement strand
GCCGAGGCTGGCGCGGGAGGCAAGTGGAATACCGGTAAGCATTAGTGAACCCCCTTTCATTTGCACGTACATAAGCTAATACTCCTGCCGCCCAAAAAGGTTTCGGGGGCGGAAGATAAAATCAACCGCCCCCGAGTGCAACTTATATAGGTAGGACCTAGTCTTTTTCGATAACGTCGACAGCCGGAACAGTCAAGCCGTAGCCTTCCAGCAACGGTTTGGTTTCGTTGTACCAGGACTCGCGCACTTCTTGATTGTCACGCTGTTTGAGCTTGAAGTGCTGGAATTCCTTGTTGGTTTTGCTGCCGCCTTTGCCGAATACACGGTTGACTTTCGGGAACCAGAAATCAAGAGCGGTCTGAATTTCAGCTCTAGTTTCGGGTGAAGCAGCCAGCTTTTTGACCCAGTGTTCACCGTGGCGAACATGCATCCACTCTTCTTTTTCGATCTGAACCATGGCACGAGACCATGGTCCCCAGCTGCATTCTGCTGCATCTCTCAGCTGGTGTCCGGCAGCACGGTCCATCAAAAAGTTGAACATGACCAGATCTGCCCAGCTTTTGATCGGCTCATAGAAAACTTTCATGCGATTTTTCATGTCGTCTTCGATGAGTTTGTTGGTGTCCACACCGACTTTATCGAGAAGATCGTACATGGCACGAGCATGACGAATTTCGTCTTTGACGATATTAGCCATAGCCAGACGCTCAGCCATGGTGGGAGCGCCTTGAATCCACGGTACATAGCCGTATGCGCCCGCAAGCTCGGAATCAGCTTGTGCGATCATCAGACGCAGCAAGCTTTCTTTGTACTCAGGAGTTACCTCATCAAGCGACTCAAGCTTTTGGCCTGAGCTGATTTTAGCCATCATCGCTTCTTCTTTGGCCTTTTCATCGACAACAACCATTAGGTCCACTCCTTATGACAAGCTTTTACGTCTGTCCGATCCGTTCCTAGCCGTTCGATCCTCCAGCAACAACGCCCGGAGCGCAGCTAAGGACCAATGCCACTATAGCACGTATAATAGAGGGTCAGAAAGCCTCAATCCTTTAGACTGCCTACCATTCCGGGTTTACGAACAGCTTAGCGGCAAGCATAATTTTCCTTTTCTTCAGCTTTGGCATTATTGCTCATTCCCGCTTTCGATTTGAGCCCCGTGTCCGGGTTGATCTTGCAATGCCGCCTCAGGAGTTTTTGTAGCAATTTCCTTACCGTCAGAAAGCAGAAAAACAGGGTCTTTCAAGCGCCCCTTTCTGATCGTCCAGCGATGAAACTGTCCTCGCCTGACAATGTAAAGCCTGAGTATGCCTTGCTTCAGGCGCGGGAAGCTTTTTGCAAAATCGGCCGCATCCTTCTCACTACCATCGCTCATTTCAATTTTAGCCGCGTCCTTCGGCTTCAAATAACGCGCCTGTTCTTCGGGCAACAAGCCCTCGAAAAGGTCCGCCATAAATTCAGCCTTGCTGTCCGGCTTAGCTCTGGGAACAAGACCCTTCTCCAGACCCGGTCTCAAGCGCAAAGCCAGACATTTCCAGAAATCGGGCGAGGGATCGGCGCAGAACTTCTTAAAATCCGACTCACTGACGCTGTGTCCGTAGGCCATATCCAGCGGCAAGAAATAGGGGCTGTACTCGCTCGGGTCAAAACTCAGAGGCACATCAACTTCCGTGCTCTCGGGCTCCTCCCAGATCATATGAGGGGTTTTCACCTTCTCTATGGTCGGCACATTTTTGAATGTCATTTCACCTGTTTTGAACTTGTGCCCAAAGAGAAAAGCCAGGTTGTCAGCCTCGCCCGATTCATAGCGTATGTAAGCTCGATAACCGCCCCGTGGCTGGCAATGACAGGTGTTTTCACCAAATTGAGGCAGCAAAGTTTCGATGTCGCCCTCGGACAACTTAGCCAGAAAAACTTTTGCCTGGTCAGTACAGGGGTCGGCCCCCATAGTAGTTACAAACACGAAAATGGTCGTCAGCAAGATTCCCAAAAACAAGATGTTTCTCAGAAAGGTCATTTAAGCGCGCCTGGACCTCTGTTAAATTTCTGTCTAACAATGCTTTTACTTTGGCTTTGCTTCACTGATGAAATCTCTTAACGGCACTGTGTTACATTGGTTTCAAGTCTAACATGCAGGACATGCCAATCATGATCAAGATTCCCGACTCGGTTCTTAGTATCTACATTCTCATAAGCCTTTGCGGCTTTCTCTTTCGTTTTGTCAAAGATGGAGTTTTCAAACAGCTCAATTTCAAGCCGCTGATTTCCAGACTTCCTATTTTTTCGCTTGTTTTCCTGCCTTTTTTAGCTTTGCTTTTTTTAGCCCAACAGTTTTCAGTCTCAGCAGGCGGCACTATTCCCTACTTCGCAGGAGCAGCTCTGATCTCCTACTTCCTGAGCGGCATCGGCTTGCCGTCCTATCTGCGTGGTTTGCTGCTTGGTGGGGCATGCGTAGCGCTGACATCACTCTTGCCCACGGACTTCATTTCTCTTGCAGCCGCATTGTCCGGATTACTAATGGCAAAACTTACTGAGAATCTTGCTTACGGGGAAGAATCAACTCTTGACGATATCCTGCCGCCTTTCACCTGGCTAACTGCAATAATGTGGCTCAGCACTGTCGATTCCGGAAAAGACCTGCCTCTAAAAGCCGCTGTAATTCTTGGAATTATGGCCGTGTCAACTTTCATGCGCTTCGTACAGGGTCCATTCGTAGCGGTCGGCAACCTGCAAGACGATAAACTTTTTGTCAAAAGACTAGTGCTTTCCACAACAGCCGGACTGGGTGTATTGCTTGTTATAGTCAAAGTGCTGAACCTGATGCAATATCAGAGTCTGGCATTGATTTGTGGTGCCTCATATTTCATCAGTTATCTGTATAAGGATCTTCATGGTGAAGACCGATATTCACTGGCTGGACAAAAGGCACTTCGCCTGCTGATTTTCATCGGCTTGCTCACACTTGTATCGAGACTTTACGGCAGCTTCGGCATCCTGGCGCTTGCTCCGACGGCGATGGTGGCACCGCTATCCAGCGCAGCGCTTTTCCCGGCGCTTTATTTTGCCAGCCGCGTTTTACTGCAAGTTTATTTGCAGCACTTCAATATGAATGTGACAGGCATCAACCTGACTCACACTTATGCCGGAGCCGCTCAGTATGCAGGTTTTCTTTTCGCCTTTGCGATCCTGCTTCTTTTGAAAGAGAACATGAATCGGAAAGTTCTATTGGGCTTGCTTTTGTCTGCTTGCCTGCTCACTCCAGTGCTTTCAAACTTCATTTTGCATGCCGAACCCACCTGCAGCCTTTTTGTTTCGGCGCTGGTCAGTTGCTTTATCCTGGCAGTGCTTGGACCCTCGCTGCAAAGCCTGAAAAGCAATGGTGCAGAGAACATCGCGCTGGCACCGGCTTTGATGATCTCCTCAGGAATCCTAAGCAGCGGACTGCTTGAAATGGGCAACACTGCTACAATTGCTGTAAAAAGTACAGTACTGAGTTACGGCATAGTTTTCACACTGCTTCTCAGCTTCATTCTCTGGTTTATTTTCCAGAGGGGTAAAAATCCACCCAAAGATATGACGCCTGTCGCCAGTGGCGACGGAGCCTGACGGTCTTCCCGGCAACCACAAAAACCGCGAGGAGGCGAGCTAAAAACTCGCCTCTTTCGTTTTCGAAGCAGACTCTGCAGTAGCAGCGCAAAACTCAAAGCAATGGCTGCTAAGACAGAAGTCTAAAACATTCTGCGAGTTATGCGTGGCGCAACTCTCGGCACTATTCTAGGAGCAACTCTGTAAGGACTGTCGTCATCATAGTATTGAACTTCCTTCAGCAGCCGCGCGAGCTCTTGGTAGCTCAAATTGGGTGAAAACTTGAAATTAAGCGTTAACTTGCTCTTTTCAGCATCCATTGTGTAATCCAGCCCGCCAAGATCGAGCCGCCTGATCAAACCGTTGACAAATCGGCGAGCCCACCAGGGCTCAAGATTATCGGGTAAATCAATCTGAACTGAGTGTTCTCTGGGAAGCGGCTTTTCCGGGGAA
>JAIEPM010000397.1 GCA_019748395.1 Candidatus Obscuribacterales bacterium | reverse complement strand
ACAATTTGAGCGATGCTGAAATACTTGAAGTTATCTCAGGCAAGACTAAAGTCCAGAGGGGCTTTCGCTTTGACGCAGAGACTGCGTTTCTTGTACTGAGAATTCCTGCGCAAAGCAGTTATAAATCCGAAACTGCAATTTCGAAGTTGCGTGATTTGTTCAAAAGCATAGACCTCAATCCCCGTCATTATCAAATTGATGAAGACTGGTACCTGTATTTTTTCTTGAGCGATTTTGCACCGGCCTCAGAGCTGAGGGCGCTATTTTCCAGATGGTGCGCTGTTCAGGGAGTTGAGTTTGGTCCGGATTGCCTGGAACTCTATCCTCAGGATAAAGCTCTGCCCTTTCCTTTGCAGAGCAATTTTACCTGGATGAATGAGCGCTGCCAGTTGTTGGTTCGCCGCAGTGAGTTGGGTCTTGCAGATGCGCTGGGATTTTTCCTGGAAGATGCATTTAAAAATGCGCCGACGCCTTCTTTGCTCATCGAAACCTTGACTGCGCTTTTGCCGCCGGAAGAACTAAAGCCGGAAGAGCCCGCTGAAATGCTTGTGCTTCCTGAATTGACCGAGCAGAATTTTGATTTTGATTCCCTGGATGCGGCTGCCGATTTTGAAAAAACAGAAGAGGCGTCTCTACCGGACAATGTTATTTCGATTTCTTTTGCAGAAAGCAAAAGAGTTCTGGATTTGGACAGCGAGTCTGAATCTGCTCAAGAAGCAAAAGATTCTGAGCTTCCTGCTGCTCCGCTCTTGAAAGAGCCGGAAGACTCGGACAGCGGCTCGCGACTGGTAGTGTTCGCAGATGAGCAAAAATGGTCTGCTGATTCAGAGCCTGAAATGCTCTCCAGCATTGATGATGATGAAGGCTCGCAGCTGCTTTTATTTCCTGTGGCTCGCCAGGCTGTGCTACCCGAAGAAAGCGAAGATCTGGAGAAGCAGTCCGGGCAGCCTAAGCGCAAGAAAGAAGCACGTTTAAAAAAGCAGGAAGACTGATTCCTCCGGGCTTTAGTCTGGTTGAGGCTGGACCAGCGTTTCAGGCGCTGGTTCTGGCATTCAGTGGGCTTTGCGTTTCCGAGCGGAAGCCCTGAAGAGTCCATAGAGGCTATGGGCGATTGGAAGTTTTTAAGGCTGGGAATAGAATCCGGGTCAGCCTTTAGTTGGAGCCGCTATGGACTTGCGTTGCAGTCAATTGTCAGTCTTTTTTGTGCTTGCAGTTCTATTGGCTTTGAGTGTCACTGAAGTTCAAGCTTCTCGTTTTGAAGGAGAGGCTGGCGGACTCAAAGGTATCGGCGGCATGGGTGGTGGCTTCAAGGGTGTGGGCGGCATGGGCGGCGGTTGCAAGGGTGTCGGCGGCATGGGGGGCGGCTTCAAAGGCGTCGGCGGTATGGGTGGCGGTTTCAAGGGCGTTGGTGACGCCGGCGGAGGCTTCAGTGAGGCCAGGTCGCACTATTATGACGCTCGCTATGGCGGCTACAGCAGGCGTTATGGCGAAAACAATCCGCGTTATGGCGGCACTGAGGAGATGAATGAAACAAGCCGTTACGGCACTACTTATGGGCGTTACAACGAGCCTGTGGATGAAAGCGGAAATATGACGCGCTACGGCACCACTTATGGACGCTACGGCGAGCCTGTCGGCCAGGCCGACGATGAATCACTAGCGGCGCGTTATCAACGTGTGAATCAATACAGCCGCTTAATGAATCAAATTGCAAGCAGCCGCTCCGGAATGCCATCCAGTACAGGAATGGCTTATGGTGCAGGCAGTGCCATGCAACGATTGCGAACTCTCGAATCGCATCCTCCCAGCAGCTTCAACCACATATATGTTCCCTAAAAGTGCTGCGCCGTCCTGCCCGGGCGATTTTTTCGTGGCTGCGCCGTCCTGCCCGGGCGTTTTTCGTAGGGGCGTCGCCATGCGGCGCCCGCATACTTAATTTTCGAGTTCGGCGCTCATCCACGAGCGCATTTCTCTATCCATTTCCGCAAGCATGTCGAGATCGATAAGACCTCTTTTGAAAGCTTCGAAAATGGCTCTGGAGCGCGTATTGTAAACTTCCAGTCCGGAACAGTTTTCTCTGGCTGCAATATTTTGTCCTTTCAATAATTTTGCTTCCAGTATTGAAACGCGGTTTTGTACGCCGCGCACGGTGACATGCCTGCGTCTGGCAATGGCTTTATCAGTGAGTCCTAGACAAATGTCCTGCAAAGTTTCGTATTCGATTTCAGAAAGCGATTCATCCTTCTTGCTCAGTCTGCTTTTGATGTTTCTGACCACAGGGTCAATATATGGATTGTTGTGTTGCAGGATGCAATTGATTGCGTAGGCGAACTTTTCCTCGCTTTCGCTTTTGAGGATATATCCATGGATGGCATCATCCGGTAAAATTCGAGAAAGGTCTCTTACATAAACTTCGCGATGATACTGTGACCAGAAAAGGATTTTCATAGAGGGATAACGCTCCCAGATTTTCTGAGCGGCTTTGATACCGTTAGTCAGGGGCATGGAAATATCCATGATAATGAGGTCCGGAACCTGTTCTAAAGCCAGTCTTACGCAATCATTGCCGTTGCTTGCTTCCAGTATTTTGCAGTTTTCCGGAAAAGTCCTTTTGATCATCTGAGCGGCATGTGTTCTCATGCCGGTGAGACCTTCTGCTATTAAAACAACTGTTTTAGCGCCTCCCGATTCTTCCGTCTTTTCCGGATTCTCATGCAGCAGCGGCGCTTTCGCGAAACTAATAGTGTTGATCATGCCCAAATCACCTCGACAGCCGGATGCAAGTTTCAATGCTTGCTTCCGCCGATTCCCACCCGACGAAGAAAAGAACCTGTTTCATGTTCTTTTGAAGCAAGCTTTAACCAGCAGCTTGTTTCATGCTCAGAGTATGGCGTAATGATTCGCCTGCCCATATGTATATTCGACTGCGTCGCTACTGAAGAATTAAACAGGTGTTGCAGCTCTTATGAATTTGTCGGCGTCTTGCTTGCTCTCACTTGCAAAATACTCAATACACAGGCCGCCAGGAAGGCGATAAAAATAGGGTTGAGAGCAGCCTTTTGAGTCAATAGCCATTGATAGTGAATCGGGACATAGAGTGGAAGGCTTAGTAATGCAAACAGGATGCTGATTGCAATTTTGGCAGCTTTAGTAAGCGCATTTGTATCTTTCTGCAAATAGAGAGAAAGACCCCAGGGTGCAAGCAGCAGCAGATCGTAATCGTGACAGTGCAAAGCGCTCAGAAGCCCAAGCGGCAAAGCAAATGAGAGCAAAGTTTCCGGCTCTTTCGACTCTTTATTGAAGACAGCTTGTCCGAAAATTAAGAGCAGCGATAAAAGCAAAAGCGCAGCGCTTGCGAGGTTAGCCATTTGATTTGCCGGTTCGCATAAACGCAAAAACTGTCCTCTAAAAGTAGCGCTTAATTCGGGCTGCATGAATCTTGTATTTGCAGCGCTGTCTTTAAGCAGTTCCAGGTAATTGTTGTAGCCTTCCGGTCCCAAAAAGGAGAGTGAAATTGCCGCCAAGACTAAAGTAAGTAAAATCAAAGAGGCCAGGACTTTGAGTTTTCTTTTGGCCAGAAGATATAGGGCAAGCGGCAATAATTCTTGCGGCTTTAATAGAAGGAGAGAGAGTGCGGCGCCGCTTTGGTAGTCTTTCTTTTGTTTGGAAAGCAAAAGAAAAAGGCTTATTGAAAAAAGCAAAAACGGAGCAAGTTGGGCAATCTTCAGTGATTCGAATAAGGGGCCGGAAAGACAGAGTCCTGCAAACAGCCAGGCTTTGCCCTGAAGCTTCAAGGAAAAAGTCCGACCCAGTAGATGAACTGAAAAGAGTACGGAAAGACAAGAGGCGGAGAGAAAAAACAGATATGAGATGCCGGGGGGCAAAAGCCCAAGGGCAGCCAGAAGTGGCGTCGCAAAAGGTGGAATGTAAAAGCCCACTCCTCTTTCCTGCATACTTGGAAAGTATTCATGTTCGATACGGAAAACTGAGTTGAGCTTGTAAATATCGGCTCCCTGACCGCT
>JAIEPM010000138.1 GCA_019748395.1 Candidatus Obscuribacterales bacterium | reverse complement strand
CGAAAAGCTCCGCTGCCCAAGCCTGACTTTGCCGGGCTTGGAGTGCCGGTTGACCCCAAAGGGAGAATCATTCCATTGATTCAACCTGAATCCGGTCCGGTGCTGCAAAACTCAAGCCGAATGGAAATCGACTACACGCCACCCAGTGTAAATGTGCCATATAACATCTACGGCGCTCCTTACGCTTACCGCCCGATTCTCACTCCCTGGGGACCGCGGATGCAGCCGCTGTATATGCCCGCATATAGCGGCATTATGAACGTCCCGCTCGGACTTCCTCGCTATTTTTCAAGCGACTCAGAGAATCCACAGTCTCAGGATGCCCAGTATCAATTCAGCGGCTCTTACTACAACGGCTTCCCCTCAGCATCGGTCTGGTCGCCGGGCTGGCGCTCACCCTTTCGCGGCGGGCTTTATATACCTTCCACTACTGAATTTCAAAATACTGGAAAAATACAGTCCTTTTTCCCAAAAAACATGGACGATTAGCGTAGACTACAAGCTAACGAAATCGTTAAATTCCGGCGAAAACGAAGGATTCCCGTAGAATTGATTCTGTGAGGTTCTGTTTTCAGGACAAATTGGAGATACAAAAATGGGACTTATTGGACGAATGTTCTTATTCTTTCTGGTCAACGCACTGGTTGTGATGACCATGACGGTTATTCTCAATTTGCTTGGTGTCAAACCATACCTGAATCAGTACGGACTGGATATTCCAAGCCTGGCAATGTTCTGTGCCGTGTGGGGTATGGGTGGCTCATTTATATCCTTACTCTTGTCGCGGACATTATCGAAATGGCAGTATCGTGTTCAGGTTATTCCAGAAGATACAAGAGACCCTTCGCTATCTCAGCTTGTTCAGATGGTTCGCGAACTTTCAAGAAAGGCTAACTTGCCTAAGATGCCGGAAGTCGGTATTTACGATTCTCCCGAACCTAATGCCTGGGCGACAGGTCCGAGCAAATCGATGGCAACAGTTGCTGTATCCACCGGTCTTCTGTCGCGCATGAATATGGCGGAGATTGAAGGCGTGCTTGGTCACGAAATCAGCCACATCGCCAACGGCGACATGGTAACGATGACGTTATTACAAGGTATCATGAACGCCTTTGTGATGTTCCTGTCGCGTCTGGTGGCATTTGTGCTGACAAGCAATCGTGATCGCGACGACCGTGGTCCGGGTTTCATGTATTACATCGTACAATTCGTTCTTCAAACCGTTTTCATGATCCTCGGCTCCATAGTAGTCGCATGGTTCTCACGCTGGCGCGAATACCGTGCCGACGCAGGCAGTGCTCGCATCGCCGGAAAGGAAAAAATGATCGCTGCCTTGCAAGAACTTCAACAAAGCTACGAACTGGCCGCTATGAACACACAGCCGGCCATGCAAACCATGCAAATTTCAGCGAAGTCCGGAGGCATCTGGAAACTCTGGGATTCTCACCCACCACTGGAAGAACGCATTCGCCGATTAGCAGAAAGCAACTAAAAGCAAGAACAATAGGTCCAGATAAAGCAGCTCAACTAATTGGAAGAGCTGCTTTTTGCTTTCCCGACAGACTAATTGCTGAGCTTCGAAGCAAAATTTAGAACGAATTGGCGAGCGCTATCAGCTGAAATAGAAAACTATTGCCATAGCGCCTAACGAGCTAATCAAATAAGGTAAACTCTTAAGGAACTGAGCCGGAGTGAGATGTGGCTGAAGATTTGAGCGCCGAGTCGAAAGATGTCAAAATTGGCGAATTGCTTGTAGCAGTTGGCGTTGTGAGTAGCGGCGATTTGCAAGAAGCAATACAAATTGCCAGACGCATGAATCTGCCGATTGGTAGAGTAATCGTGATGTCAGGGGTAATTAACGAAGGAAATCTTCAATACGCTCTTGAAGCTCAGTCTCTGGTGAAAGACGGTCTTCTTGAAATCGAGACAGCGATTACAGCATTGAAAAATTGCTATGCCAAAGAAACTTCGCTTCAGGACGCGCTGGCAGATTTAAGATGGGCACCAAAGAAAGATGTAAGCTCAAATAAACTGGGCGAACTGCTGGTGGACTCAAATATGGTCAGCCAGGCACAGTTAGATCAGGCATTACAAGCAAGCTTTGATACAGGCATGCCTCTTGGCGGCACACTGGTAATTCAGGGGGTATTAAGTGCGCAACTGCTGCCCATGGTTTTAAACGCACAAGAGCAGATTCGTGACGGTAAAATCACGCGCACGCAAGCAGTCGACAATCTGAAAGCGGCTCTGATGTTCTGGGCGAAAGCTGACGACTCTAAAACATCGAAAAAAGATGAACTGGCAACTAGCTATTCTGAAAGCGGCGGTCTTTCAGGCTCAAGCTATCAACTTCCAGAACAGAAGGAAAAGAGGTCTTATGCCGGTGTAATGTCCAGCATTCAGGCAGAGACACCGCCTGTAGTGCCATCTAACAACATGGGACTCGTGGACATGATGAAAATGGCCGGCTATTGCAGTGAGCAGGAGATACAGGCAGCCATAGAACGAGCGCTGGCAAATGCAGATATTGCCTCTAAACTTTTCATGGCTACCGGCTTGCTGAGCAAAGCCAGTTTCGATAACTTTCTGCGTTGCCGGGCACTAATGCTTAAAGGCGCATTGCGCCCGGAGCAAGCAATTTACGCGTTGAGCGCCTGCAGAATCCGCGGAGCCTCTTTAGAAGACGTTTTTCACGAAATGGGAATCAAATTAACGGGTAATTGAGCTAAGCCTCTAGCTTTCCGGGTATTTAAACATGGGTTACTGAGTCTCAGAAAAGGAAAGCAGAACAAATATGAACAGCGGAAGTGCCGGCAGTTTGATGGAAAAGCTCAAAGAAAGCACCCGTGCTATGCACGACTCAGCCGAAGCAAGCGCTTTCCAGGGGAAACTTACAAATGGTGCCTTGCCTAAAGAGCTTTATGTTCTTTATCTAGAGCAGCTATATCTGGTTCATCGCAAACTGGAAGAGTGCATAAAACAATGCGCGCAGCAGGACGCAAAATTCAGCGCCATAGTGAGTAGCGAGCAATTACAAGAGCCGTTTCTGAAATTAGACCTGCAAAGTTTCAATCGAAATATCGAAGCAATTCAGCCCTTAAGCTCAACAACCGAACTGCTGAATTATATGGAAGAACTGTCTAAGACTTACGCACCGGCTCTTCTGGGCATGCACTATGTTCTTCTGGGCAGCAAGCACGGCGGCAAATTTGTCGCAAAGAACTGTCAGGAAAGTTATCAATTAAATGCATCTGCCGGTGCCAAATATTTTGATCCTTACGGGCAGAATTTTATGCCAATCTGGAAAGACTTCAAAGAATCGATGAATCAACTCAGCCTGGAAGATGGGGAGGAAGAGCAATTTTGCGGTGCCGCAGCCAAAATGTTTTTAGCTGTCACAAAAATCGGCAATGAGCTGATGCCCAAGGCGAAAATTTGATTCTCTAGCTCCTGAGCAGCACGCGATTGGAAATTCAGGATTAAAAGCGAAGGGCAAACTCTTCGCAGAGTTTGCCCTTCTTTGAACCATCGAACTACGTACATGCTTCCTTACGGAAGCTCCGAACTATTGGACTACGTAACTAGCTCTGGACAGAAGTGTTTTTATCGAACAATCGGACTTATCCAAGCTTCCAGTGCGAAAGCTCGAACATTGGACTAGATACACTGCCTCCATAAAAGGAAGCTTTCGAACATCGGACTTCCTTTAAACTCCTATCCGGAGCTCAAAGATCGGACTATGTACAGTGCCTCCTGTCCAGAGGCTTTCGAACATCGGTCTACGTACATGCCTCACGTGATGGAGGCTCGAACATCGGTCTTCGTACATGCCTCCGATGACGGAGGCTCGAACGTCGGTCTACGTACATTGCCTCCAGAACAGGAGGCTTTCGGACTGCGTACATGCCTCACGGTTGGAGGCTTCGAACGTTGGACTTTATGTCAACCTCTTGTTGCGAGGTTATCGAACGTTGAACATAAACCCAGCCCTGATGGCTGCTAGTTTATTTTGCGTA
>JAIEPM010000667.1 GCA_019748395.1 Candidatus Obscuribacterales bacterium | reverse complement strand
AGCTTTTCGCTTGCTTTTTCAGGTCTTCAGTTGGCCGCTTCCATGCTTGCAAGAATGCCGTCTACGAAATACTTTGATTCCTGTTGTGTCCAGCCGGGAGTAGTTAGTGAAAGCCAGCAGAATCGCCCGTCTTTTTTGAAAACAACCTGTTGCTGCGTGATTGTTATTCCGTCAAGTTCAAAAGAGCAGGAAGCACGCAATGCCTGAAAACTGTGATTGGCTCCGATGTTATCGTGTGATATTTCAGACCTTTTGAAATTTTTCGTCGTTTTCTGAGTTACATCGAGAGCATCAATCAGGAACTGCTCGAGTGTTTTCTCCTCGCCGGGATAACGCGCTGCAAAGCGCATTTCGCCGCCCTGTCCATTTCTGTTTAGTCCTGAAATACTGACGTCGCAGCTTGGGTCAGGGTCGAGCTGGACTGTCCAGTTGGGTGGAAAGCGAAAAGAAAGATTTGCTTCCGGATTTATATAACAGTCCTTTCCCTTGCTTGTGTCGCGGCCTGTAAGGGCCGCCGTCTGACTTGATTGGGCGCGCGGAATGATATTTGTATAGTGCATAATGTCACCGCGAATCCGTTTCAAATTTTCAATGTTATTTTCAAGTCCAACAAAGCGAAGCATGAAAAACTTGAGATTATCAGTGAAATAGTAAAATGTACCTTTTAGTCTTTCTTGATCTGCCGTAAATTTGATTTCCTGCGCAATGCCGTTCAGATTCTGGGTGCCCCCGAAGCGAACCGGGTAGGTCTCCAATACCTGAAAATCTTTAAGTTTTGTCGGTGCCAGATTGTCGATTGTTTGAACATAATCCGGCAGACTCAATTCGCGTGGTTTTGACTCGGCGTTAAATGCAATAGAGTTGCCTTCCTGATCTCCAAAGCTTACTAAAGTATCTTTTGCCGGTGATTCGGTCATAGACCAACCCTTGGGATAAGCCAGGCGGACATTAGCCCTTTTCTCTATTGTGAAAACAAGAGGGATTTTGGCAAGAGGAGAAAGCACTTGCAGGTTATTGCTGGTCATTCTAAGAGACGATTTCGAGCCGCCGACTTTCGCGTTTGCGTTTTTGGTGGGATCCGGACCTTCTTGCGAATCGACAATCTCAAGAGAGTTCATCAAAGATTGCATGTTAACTTTGCCGCTTGAAAATGCCGTGATGTCTCCCAGTGTAATGGTCACATTTTTGCAGGCGCCCGTGCCTCTCGGGTCCAGAAGTTTGACTTTCACCCGTGCTAAGCCGGGCGCAGCATCAAAGACCTTTTTTGCCAGCAAAACCGCATCGATTTTGCAGTCATTTTCTTTGTTTTTGGATTGCATGTTCTGATAACTAAAAACCGTGCAAGCCGATTTCTCAAGGATAACGCGGCACTTATAGCCCTTTTGCAGAACGCCCGAAGAATCCAGAATTTTTGTGAGCTCGGCGGCCGTCGGCGTTGCTGCAAATGCATGCAGGTTGCCTAACAGTCCTGAGCCAAGTGCCAGGCTTAGTATTACAGGAATTCTTCCCTGCCCCTTTCTTGATTTGAAGATGACCCGAAAATGATTTAGCGCTTGCGGCATCGCTTTCAAATGCTCCAAGATAAAGCTATTGCTTGATAAGTCCAGTCGCACTTGATCATTAAAGCACGAACTTTGCTGTTATCGCCTTTCCACGCCCGGGTACTTCTTTATCAGGATGCTTGTATAGTCAATTCTGCTTGGCTTTGGGCTGTAGGGAACGAAGGGTCGGGGGTCTTGAGCCACGATGCCCATGGGAGCTGCCGAATTTGAAGAACTGGTCGCTCGCCTGGAGCTGTTTTCCCGGCAAAATCCGGGCGGCTATCGCCTGCGCGTGGCTGCTCTGGCTCTTTTGCTCTACGTCTATGTGCTTGCGGTGCTGATTCTTCTTTTGGGACTCGGGTTTGCGGTCTTTGCAGTTCTCTGGCAGGCAAAGTCCGCTTACTTTTTGAGCTTCAAGCTGGCTTTGCCGCTGGCGATTCTGGCTTATCTCATTCTGCGCTCTTTCCTGATCCGTTTTTCGCCGCCCCGGGGGGTCATGGTTTCTGCGGAAGACTCGCCGAAAATTTTTGAACTTCTTCTTGAGATCAAAGGCAAGCTTGATTGCCCTCGAATCGAAGCTGTTTATTTAAATTCCGAATTCAACGCCTCGATTTATTCGATGCCCCGTCTTGGATTTCTGGGCGCGCACAAACACTATCTTTGCCTGGGATTGCCCTTGATGCAATCGCTCTCTCCGGAGCAGTTTCGCGCGGTGCTTGCACACGAGATGGGGCACCTTTCCGGCAATCATGGAAAGTTTAGCTCCTGGATTTATTCAGTCAGATCAGCTTCGCTTCAGCTTCTGGAAGTAGTTCGTGAACAGTCGATGCTTGGCAATTTCGTTTTTAAGGTATTTCTCGAATGGTATTGCCCCCTGTTCAATGCATACAGTTTCGTTTTGATCAGGCAGCATGAATACGAGGCCGACAAATGCGCGGCTGAGATTTTTGGAACTAAAACTGCAGCTCTCAGTTTGATCAACAGCGAGCTGAAGAATCGATATGTAGATCTAAAATACTGGAAAGAATTATTCAAGAACCTTGATGAAACCCCGATGCCTCCAAGCCATCCATTTCGAGATCTTTCCGAGTTGATGGTGAATGGGCAGATGGATCCGGAAGCTTACAAATGGTATCAACAGGCGTTGGCCAGAAGAACCGGCAGCAGCCAATCTCACCCTTCTTTGAGAGATCGAATCAAGGCGATTTCAGAGCTTGGTGACTGCGAAAATCTTGAAAACTTGAGTGAGGAAGAATTGCGTAAGGCCTGGGCCATAGATACAAGCGCTGCCCAGGAATATTTCGAAGCGAAATTGCCGGACTTCGAACAGCGTCTTGATATCGCCTGGCACAATGCTTTTGATCAAAACTGGCGTTGCTTGTATGGCGAGAGAATTGAAGCTCGCAATCAGTTGCATAAGCTGGAGCAAAAAATGCAGACGGAGCAGCTGAGCAATGATGAACTTTTACAGCGGGCACAGCTTTATTTTCAGTTGAAGCCTTCAATTGAGTCTATTCCTGTATTGCGGAATACGCTGCTTGTAATGCCGGACAATGCCTCCTTGAACTACAACCTTGGTGAACGATTGCTGGCGGATGGTGATTTAAGTGGAATCGATTATCTGGAGAAGGTCATTTCTCTGAAGCCGGTTTACGGGCTTGAGCTCTGTGAAATTATTTACCAACATCTTATGGATGAGGGTAAAGAAGAGCAGGCCGCGGTCTATCTGGATAGAACCTTTAAGTACAGAAATGAGCTGGATAAGGCGGCTCGAGAGAGGGCCGGGCTGAAGGACGGTGATAAATATTATTACAAGAAACTGGCGGATCAAGAGCTACTTGAAATATTGAAGCACTTCCCGCGATACCAGGAGATAAAGCAGGCCTTTCTCGTCTGCAAGGAAGTTTCAACTTTTGTGGAACGTCCTTTTTATATTCTGGTGCTTGAAATAAGCTATCCGATCTTTAAGGTTGTAAGTTCCGATGCGAAAAAACAGTTAGTGCAAACTCTCGGTGCTCTGGTTGCTTTGCCGAGCGAAGGTTACGTAATAGAAATTGGATGGGCGCCGAATAAGCTGAAAAAGTTTTTGCACGACAATCCCGAATGCCGAATCTTCAAGCGTTATTAGTCGGCGCCCACTTCTGCACGGAAGCCATTAGCAATGCATTGTTTGTATCCTTCTTTGTAGTTGGGATATAAAAGCTTCAGTTGAAGTTCGTTCAGAATACGAGATGCGTCTATGGCGCGATTGCCGCGCAATGTCGGATGCGCTTCTTCTAAAGCTATTGATTCCGGCAAAGGTAAATTCATTTCCTGACAAAGCCAGTTTGCGACTTCGCCGATGCTGCAAGGGTTTTCATCCCCTACCAGATATGTGCTGTCGGCCATGATTCCGGCTTCGAAAACAGCTCTAACGATTCTTGCTAAATCCTCCAGATGAATGCGAGATATGAAGTTGCTGC
>JAIEPM010000641.1 GCA_019748395.1 Candidatus Obscuribacterales bacterium | reverse complement strand
GATCTTCGAGCGTTTCGGACAATCGGAATCTGCTCAACAGAGCTCAGTTCGAGGCACAGGACTGGGTCTTGCAATCTGCAAAACAATCATCGATGAACACGATGGTCAAATCGGTGTTATCTCTGAACCCGGCCAGGGCAGTGAATTCTGGTTCAGCATCTCACTACCACGCCAAGTCGAATAAAAGAAAGGCACTTGCCAGAGCAGCACCGTCCATAAACACCTGCAGGGGCGCTGCCATGCGGCGCCCGGGGCTCGACCCGTCACTTACAAAAAGTCCAAAAAAGGCCGAAAAAGGTCAAAAAGCTCAAAAAAGGTCAAAAAAGCACGAAAAGGGGATGGAAAATCCACCCCCTTTTCGCTTGTTTTTACTTCTGCCGCAAAGAACTGAACTTTCTATGCGGCGCACTCAGCGGGCCGGCTCAGCAACCGCCGAAACCGGTCGGTCCGGCGCCGAAGGAATCGCCCTGACTCGTGGTCGGGGCGCTCGGCGAAGCGGGCAGCTGCTGCTTGCAGACTTCACAGCGACCCTTGCGGCAGGACGGGCAGAGCTTGACCATCTTCTGGGAAGTGCCGCCCGAGCACTCGCTGCAGAGTCCGGGGACCTGCACGCCAACTTTGCCCTGACAGGTCGCACAACGATTCGGATTGGACATCTTCGTTTTCCTTTTCAAAACGCAGGGATTCTACCTGCTGGAGTGAATGCGCAGCCGATACCTAACGGCAATGCGCTGTAAGTCGGTAAGAGAGAGTCTCAGGACGCGCAGCAGCTGCGGCGACTAAGCGACACAAACTGATGCACATAGCTGCTGAGCGGATGTTCCTCGGAGCAGCACCACTCGGCGAAAAGCGAGTCGGCTACTTTCAGAATCAGCCGGGCGTTTTTCCGCTTGCCCATAAGCATCAGACACTCGCCCTGCTTGAGCAGAAGAATGGCTCGCCACCAGTGATCTTCTCCGAGTTTCTTCGCCAGTTCTTGCGCCGTTGCACCTGCGAAGTACTCTGCTCTGTCAGGGCAGCCTTCGGCGATCATCTCGTCGATGACATCAAGTCGCGCGAAAGCAAAGCGCCCCTGCTCCAGAGCAAGATAGCTCAGCAGGTTGGAACGCACGATCTCTTCGAAGTTTTCCAACGAGCAAGTCAGACGCATCGCATGCCCGGTGTTGGCAAGCAAAGTCTTGAAGCAAGCCGGAAATCGAGCGAGCAATGCCTCGAGGCTTTTGCATTTCTCGTGGATATTTTCGCGACTGAGCGTCAGCTGAAATCGCGCCATGAGAGCCAGAACAGGGTTTCCAGCCGCGAGGGCGAGATCTTCGAGTCGCAGAAAAACACTACGCGCTTCCTGCGTCCGGTAACCGGTTTGCAGACTGCGGGCGGAGTCGTAGAGAGAAACGAGTTCCGCCGGGGTTTTGCTTTCGTCTCCAAGGTCGACATCGACTTCCTTGAAGGCAAAAACAATCGGCTCGTGGCGGTCACCAAGCCGTGAGTTTTCAAAATCGACAACAGAAACTTGGCGTAACATGTTACACCTCGCTGTCTTGGTGAACCCAATGGGGTCCACAGGGTTTGCTGCGCGGTCGCCGACACACTCATCCAGGAAGAGTTACGACACTTATTCGCGCTTTGAAAGAGGCTAAACTACGAGTTTTGTCTCCTGTGCTGTTAGCTGAAACCTGGAATACCCCAGACTAAACACGCGCGTTTAAAATAGAGAATCTGAATTAAATGAGATCTCTTTGAAGTATACGTGGATGCCTCAATGAAAGCAGCCTGAATCTTCTTTTGCGGGTGAGCGATAGCTCGCGCAGACAGATAGTTTCAATGCTAATCCGGCATGCTTTGCTGTCAAAATCAGTCGACGCGATCGAAGAATCCTGAATTTAGAATTTTGAATGTGCCGACTCGAAAACTTTCTTGATTGTCAAATAAAGCTCTTCGGCATTCATTACCGGCTTTGGAAATATCTCGTCAGCTCCGGCAGCTTTGGCATCAGATCTCGTTTTCTCATCCTGAGCAGCACTCACCACAATTATTCGAACATAAGGACGCTCGGCTTTTATAATTCGCGATGCAGAAATGCCGTCCAGCTCAGGCAAACCGATATCCATCAAAATCACATCCGGCTGCATTTCTCTGGCTTTGCTTATCGCTTCGTTGCCGGTTTTTGCAAAAGCAACCAGTTCCAGATCGCCAAATTCATTCAGCAAAAATTTGAGTCCATGAAGCATCAAGTTGTTGTCTTCGCAAACCATTACAGAGATTTTTTTCTTGTTCATCGACGCTTTCTGTCACTCAGTGGGGATTCCAAACAGTTCATACCCGAGTCTGCATTTATTTAGTCGACAAAAGAAATAGCGCTAAGGCAGGCTTTTAGCGCCATCATTACTGAGCAAATGGAAATTAATATCCAAGAACTCTGCGAGAAGGAAGAAAATTGGATCTAACTAGTGATACTACGAAAAGCAGAGCTCAAATAAAATCCCTAGAGAAAGCCTCTCCCGCCCGCCGGCTGTGAGCGCAGGCGCCCAGCCGCTGCCGCTGTGGGTGCATTGATTTCAGCTACGGCCAGGCTTAAGCTCCAGGAATATCCGTCTATCTTTTCCTCCACTGGTCATCAAACTCATCTAAACTCTGCTTTCAACAACTTTCGCCCACCTGCTTGCAGGCAAGTGTTGAACGACCTCAGGCAAGGGTCAAAGCAGAACAGCTTGAGTTGAGGAAGACTGAAGCGGATTTTTGCCATTCTCGTTAACCCGGACGGAGCGTTTCCTGCCGGTTTCAATAAATCGCCTGCAAACACGGATGGTCCGTTGTTTGCCAAGTTCAGGCACGGCCAATTCTAAGTCCGTGCATCTCATCCAAAGGGAAAATTATGAACCTGCTTCTGATTGCGGCAATCTGGCTGCTCAACTTCGCGATCTCGTGGTGGAACGCCTATGCCTGCGGCAAGGCCTGGGCCGAGACCAAGGCGGCGGGCGGCTGGAACCGCTTCATGTGCTGGATGGGCGCGATCATGTCCGCCTCCGGTTTCACGTGGTGCTACCTGATCGTGCTCATGGTCGGCGCCGTGCAATTCCAGATCATCCCCGAAAAGTGGGGACTGGTGGGTCTGGAGATTGGCTATGTGATCATCATCCCCGGCGTGCTCTTCTCCGGTCTGATGATCACGGTGGACAGCTGGGCTACCGCTTACCGGCAGGGTGGTGTGCTCAATTACGGGGTCGCCGCGTACAACACTTACGCTCAGATCCACAACACGATGTCTGCCGTGGAGACCATGGGACAGGCCATCGGTGACATCGTCGAGAAGTTCTCAGGCGGCGGCAAGTCCAGCAGCGACGACGACGACAACGGGGCTGCGGCGGTAATCGTAATCGTGCTGGTGGTCTTCGCTGTCTGCGCCGGGGTGATCACGACCACGGCGATCATTTCGCGCACCGCCGGCAGTGAGCCGCTGCCCAGCCTCGAAGAACTGCGCGAGCGCAAGCGGCTGAGCGAAGGCAAGTAATCTGAAGGCGCAGCCTGAAGCGGCTGCGCTATTTTTCTTCCAAACCGAAGCCGCAGAACAACTCCGTTCTGCGGCTTCATTCCTAAAAAACCGGCAAAGCCGGGAAGGATACAACCTTGACAAGACAATCTTTTCGCATCTGGCGCTGCTGTTTGCTGCTTTCCGGAATCGCTTTTCTGCTGACAGTCGCAGCCCTGCAAGCCCAAAACCCGACGCCCGAAGAGCTCGGCATCGACTACGCTCCGCTAATCCAAGCCCCCGACCCCGAGTTGAAAGGCACAATCAAGCTCGGCAAAGGTGGATTGAAAGACCGTCACGAATACTCGCTCACGGTCTTCCATGCCGACGGCAAAACCCCACGCGTGGTCAAAATGCTCAGCAAGCCGGAGATCTATTTTCCGGCTAAGAAATGGGGCGTAACGACCATTTATGAGTTTTACCGCGCCGACGGTACACTCGAATAGAGCAGGGTCAT
>JAIEPM010000073.1 GCA_019748395.1 Candidatus Obscuribacterales bacterium | reverse complement strand
GGACTCGGCAGCACCTTTAGCGCCGCCCTTCGCCTTGCCCTTGGGAGCGGCTTTCACGGCTGTCCTGGTTTTCTTCTTGGTTTTTGCCGAGTCCATTCTGAGAATTCTCCTTATCCGCTTCTACTTAGCTTAATGTGAAGGTCGCGAGCCGGCCAGTGCTGCTGCTTGAGGTCCCACAAGACGATTGAAATCGTCCGGGCGACTTGTTTTAACAATCGCATCTTGATAATTAACCAGTCCAGCCTTGACTAGTCCTGCCAGCGCGCTTTCCAGAGTTTGCATCCCCTGGTTGGCCCCCATCTGAATCGAAGAATAAACCTGAGCGGTTTTTGCTTCTCGAATCAAGTTTGCAATAGCCGGTGTATTACACATGATTTCACAAGCCACAACTCGACCTTTCATTTGCGAACTGGCGCCAACTTTGGAAGCCGCCCGGGGCATGAGAGTCTGACTGATAACAGCCACAAGCGAGTTTGACAACTGCACACGCACTTGCTGTTGTTGTGCGTCCGGAAAAACGTCCACGATACGGTCGATAGTTTGTGCTGCCGAGCTGGTGTGCAGGGTGCCGAAAACAAGGTGACCGGTTTCAGCTGCGGTAAGCGCCAGACCTATTGTTTCAAGGTCGCGCATTTCACCGACCAGGATGATATCGGGGTCTTCACGTAAAGCGCCTCTCAGTGCATTTGCAAAACTCTTGGTATCGGAGCCGAGTTCTCTCTGGGAAATGATTGATTTCTTGTGCTTGTGCAAAAATTCAATCGGGTCTTCAATCGTCAAAATATGCTCAGCCCGATTTTCGTTAATCCAGTTGATCATTGCAGCAAGAGTCGATGACTTGCCGGAGCCGGTAGGTCCTGTAACCAGCACCAGTCCTCTGGGTTTGTGTACCAGATCTTTTGAAATAACAGTGGGCAGTTCAAGATCTTCCAGAAGTGGGACTTGAAACGGAATAGTACGCATAGCCACTGCGTAGCTGCCGCGATCCTTATAGACGTTTACACGGAATCGGCCTAAACCGGAAACCCCGTAACTGCAGTCGAGCTCAAAAGTGTTTTCCAGAGTTTTTCTCTGGTCGCCTGTCAGCATCGAAAAAACCATTCTTTGAATATCATCCTTGCTTACAGGATCGAATTCACTGGGAGTGAGTTTACCCGAAATGCGGATCATGGGCGGCAAACCCACTTTCAAGTGCAAGTCCGAGGCGCCCTTATCCACAACAAGTTGCAGAATTTCCTGAATTTCAATAGGCATTTGCAGGTACTCCCTTCATCAACTGCTCGTCTTATTGGTTTTACTGAAATCACGTTCGGTTTGACAGTACGGACAGCGTTGCCAGCTGCCGTAAACTTCGGCCTCACATCCGGGACAAACATGGTCTAATTTTGCTTCTTCATGTGAGAGTCCGCATTTGGCGCAGGACGCCCATGAATCATCTTGCAGCGTTCCGCAGCGCTGGCAGGACACTTTGAGCTCGTGCTGGCAAAAAGGGCATTTGATAAAGTCGTCCCCAATTGGGTTGCGGCACTTCGGACAGAGCTTTTCATTTCCGGCAGTGTCTGAAATGGTTACGCGAATACACTCTTCCGGAGTGGTCAGCCCCTGTGCCACAAGACGCAAACTGTATTCTTTTAAAGGAACCATGCCTGCCTGTTTTGCCGCAAAGCGAATCATTGCAGTTGAAGCACCTTTAGAAATGAGATCGCGAATTTCGTCATTCAAACGCATGACTTCATAACAGCCGACACGGCCTCGGTAGCCGCCGCCATTGCAGTTTTCGCAGCCCTTACCTCTATAAAAGATCGGCCAACCTTTATTGTTGACGTTGAATTTATAAAACTGAATTGTTGAATCAGCCAGATTTTCCTGGTTCTTGTCCAAAAGACCCAGATATTCCAGCAAATTTCTTTCAGGCAAATATTCTTCTTTGCACTCACCGCAGCTTCTTCTCAAAAGACGTTGAGCCACGACGCCGATTGTGGCTGACGATATAAGGAAGGGTTCGACTTCCATTTCCTCAAGACGAGTAACAGCGCCTGGGGCGTCGTTGGTGTGAAGGGTGGTGAAAACAAGGTGACCTGTCAGAGCCGCTTCAACCGCGATTTTTGCAGTTTCCTTGTCACGAGTTTCTCCAACCAGCATGATGTCCGGATCTTGACGCAAAAAGGCTCTGAGAATACGAGCAAAATCCATTCCTTTTTCACGAATAACCTGAACCTGCGTGATGCCCGACATGTCGTATTCAATCGGGTCTTCGGCAGTCACGATATTGACGTCGGGTGAGTTTCTTTCAGCAAGAGCCGAATATAGAGTAGTTGTTTTACCGGAACCTGTCGGTCCGGTAACGAAAATAATCCCGTAGGGCTTCGAGATCATATCCATGATCGTTGCCATCGCATCTGCGTCGGTGATTAACTTGTTAAGACCAATCGAAGTATTGGATTTATCCAGAATACGCATAACCACTTTCTCGCCGAACTTGGCAGGCAATGTGGAAACACGAAAGTCGATGTCTCGGCCTGAGAGCCTGACTCGAATACGACCGTCCTGAGGCAAACGTCGCTCGGCAATGTCCAGGTCGGCCATAACTTTATAACGTGATACCAGGGCCGGCAAAATTGGTTTCGGCAATTTTCGGTCCAGCTGCAAAACACCGTCCCTGCGAAAGCGAATTGCCACTTCCTTTTCATGCGGCTCAATATGAATATCTGAGATCTTGCCTTTTATGGCTTTAGCCAGAATCTGGTTGGCGAGCATGACAATCGGCGCATCGCTTGCCTGTTTTTCGATGTCCTGTTCGGACATATTTTCGTCAATATCATTAAGTACGTCCATCTGACTGAGGTCAACGTCCTCATTGATGAACTTGTCGGCTTCACTCTCATCGTCTGATTTTTGCGATTGCAAATGCTTGGAATATATGGTTTCCATGAAGGACTGAAAGTCATCTTCGGTACAGACCGAAAGCTTGACTTGCATGCCTTTGAGACGCATTTTGATATCGTCGAGTGCCACCAGATTGTTGGGGTTCACCATAGCTATCGTGATGCGGTTGCCGTCTTTGGTAACGGGCACGAGCTGATGTTGGCGCATCACAGCTTCAGGCAGCATCTGCATACACTCGATTGCAGGCGGCTCGATTCTTGAAAGCGCCAGATAGTTAACACCATACTGAAGCTCAAGTGCATTTTTCACCTGATTCTCGCTGGCAAGACCAAGTCTGGAAAGAATTATGCTGACAGGTTCACCGGTTTTCTCACGTTCCAGTTGTACTTCTTGCCATTGCTCCGGCGAAATGAGGCCGTTCTCTACCAGAAGTTCGCCGATTTCTTTCTTGACAAGAGCCATTCCAAGTTTCTCCCATACACGCTTCAACTTACCCCAGTCAGATTCAGGGCAAAACGTCCGATTTTCTCTGACAGGGCCGGTCCTGGAAGCGCTGCCGAACCAAGCCAATTGCGCAAAGTCATGCTTTTACATGAACTCCAGCATTTTGTGCCACAGCGCTGCTCAGTTCAAACGCCTGCTGCCTATGCCCTGCCGCCGGGGTCCTAGCAGCCAGGCGAGCCGAGCTTGCTGATCTCGAGCAGCCGCAGCCTAACGCAGCTACAAGCGAGCTCAAGCCACCCGAGATTAAATTCTAGTACAAATTCAAGAAAACGACTTTGCGTGTCAATTCCGGCGTTCGGCTGCTTGAGAAGTTGATGCCACTGCCGGTGGCGTAAAAGACAAGTCCGTGGAGCTTTGAGCCTTCCTGATTTCCCATGCATGGCGAATTGTCCTAAAATTAAGCAGGCGGCAACTTTGCATCGAGTATTGTGAACGCGAAAAAAGAACTTTTATTTTCTGGTCTGATAATCTTGCTGGCTTTGTTTTTGAGAGTGGCCGGCATCGGCGCAGACAGTCTCTGGTTGGACGAAAGTTACCAGAGTCTGGTAGGCGCCTACGGACAGGGTTTGCCGAAACTGCCCGTTGA
>JAIEPM010000150.1 GCA_019748395.1 Candidatus Obscuribacterales bacterium | reverse complement strand
GGACGGAGATTTAGAAGCGTTTGCATTAAGATATTCCACGGTCCAAAAACAGATAAAAGCTTTGCAGGAAGAAGCAAGCCTGGAGAATTTCATTAACCTGGCCTTCTCATTCATGGTCGCCGGACTTTATACGCAGGCGGAAAAGCTGCTTGACAAAGCCGAGTCGGTCTGCGGGAAAAGCGCTGGTATCGAGTACAGCCGCGCCGATCTTCAAATTAACAAAGGAAATACGGATAAGGGCATGCAAATTTATGAGTCTCTCTGCCTGAATCAGAGCCTCGACCCGTCATTTAGAGCGCAGATCTACCTGCAAATTGGCGAGATCTGGCTTTTTCGCCGGGCCGACGATAAAGCGCTGGATTGCTTTAACCGGGCTTTAGAGCTCGACCCGCTGCAGGGGGACGCCAGATTGCAGAGAGCCCGAATCAATTCGGCAAAGCGTGAATTCCACGGACTTGAAGAAGATCTTCAAAACCTGCAAGCCCCCGGTATCAACTGGGTTTTTCCTCGCAATCAGGAATCGGCCCCCGAGCTGATAGCAGCTTTATCCAGAAATTTGAAAAACTAAAATTGCCTGTTTTCCGGACCGCCAAAGAACAGCCGCAGCAACAACTCGACAACAAAAATATCCTAGATTTAATGCAGGTTTAGAGGATGGCGAATGCATCTATCGGAATGCATTCCTGGGGGTTAGTCAGATGGCAGAAAGAGCAGAATCCTTCAATCAAAAATCGCAAGAGAATAATGTCCGTGCCGGAATCACGGAAAGCGCCTTAACTGAGATCTATTCGGATGCGATTAATAACGGTCCCTACAGTCGAATCAATGCGGACATGAGAACGAAACTTGCTGAAAAAGATTCAGCCGTTTTCACGCCGATTAAGAATACGGAAAAACTCAGCGGCGCCCCGATGCAAGAAAGCAGCGTTTCCCTGCAGCTTTCAATTTCGGCAGCAGTCGGAGCGGGCGTCGAAATCTGGTCCTTGAATAAAGCCAGAGAAGCCGCAAAAACTTATGCAGGCATGCACGAAGTAAATACGCTAAACGCGCGTGAGTGGCTTCAGGCATCAAAAGCAGGTTCACTCTTAAATGCCCGCAGCGAATTCCATACTGCCGACAAAGCCATAAACCTGGGCTGCGAGACTTTAGAGCAAGCACGTAAAACACTATTTTCGGCAAGCATCGACGCAAAAAATCTCGCCACTCAATACAATAATCCATGCTTTAAACTGAACGGCATTGACAGCGCCGTCATGCAAAAACGAATCGCTTACTTAAACGAGCTTTCCAGACCAAACTTTCAATGGAGCACTCAAAGCGCTAAAGACGTGCTTGGCTCCGCAAAAGAGAACAAATTATTTTTCATCGATGGACCGGAAGCGCCAATAATCAGGAATCTGGAAGCAGCTCGTTTTAACTATCTAGGCGCACATAAAGAGCTCCTGAATTTGGAACTCAACGGCGAAAGAGCAGCTCAGTTGCTTAAATTAGAAGAGCGGAATCTTGCCAATTCAAGTTTTTCAAAATGCGCTCTCCGCGGTGCCGCCAAAGGATTAATGGTTTCAGGAGCCAGCATGGCAGCTGCATATAGCCTGGACAGAGTCCTTGGAAATCAGTTCGGATATGAAAGCAAACTGGATTCAGGGAACCGAATTCTGCTCGACGGCGTCGCAATGCCGGCCATATTCATTTCAAACATTCGAGGAAAGGAAAAGTTCATGCTGGCGGCCTCGGTATTTGCAGTTTCACGGGGAATTGATTATTTAAGCTCATCAAGCAATCCAGACTCATTTATAAGCAGCAATCTGATGAAACCAAATCTAATAGATGGCACTCTCGTTACGGCATCAGCGCTAGCCCCGGCTCCGACGAGATATAAAGCCGCTGCAATTGCTGCCTCGTTCACAGCGGGACGTGCATATAACATCGTCACAGACAACTGGAATCGAAAACACTGAACGCGGCAATTACGCATTGACCGCATCGCAAGCTTCCCTGAAACTAAAACTGGTTTGATCCGGCTCGGTATGCAAGGCATCTCGGGAGAACAGTTAATGAGCGATCTGGCAGGAGCTGCCGTTTTAGAGAATTCAAAAAAAGACAGAAGCCAGTTTGAAGCCGATTCAAAGCCTGAAGAAAAGTCAGGCAATCCGTTCATGGATGAGCTCATACAGGGGCGAGTAAACAAAGCCGACGTTTTTCAACATGACCCCGCCGTCGAAATGACGGATATAAGAGTCACCACTAACGGCAGCGGTGCAGGGCAGAAGACCACGGACCTGAACCCGATTCTGCTAAGCGCCACAGCAAGCGGCGCTCTAGTGGAGACAACAAGTCTTTTTGCTGCAAAACATTTCGCCGCAAAGTTCGAAGGACTGCACGCAATATCCGATGTCGCGACAAAAGATCTGGCAGCAGCATCAAAAGCAGGAAGCCTATTAACGGCTCGGAGCGAATTAAAAATGCTCGAAAGCGAATTGCTAAACGCAAATCGCTTTCACGACACAACTCAACGAGTACTGGCAGAAGTTAATAAAGAAGTAGCACAGCATGCCAGACAATATGCCAACCCTACTTTGTCGATTTCAGGCATGAGCCAGGAAAGAGTGCGGGCAACCCATATGTTCTATTTCGGAAGCGAATCAAGCAATCTGGCTGTAGGTGCGGGAAAAGGACTGGAGCACCCTGTACTCAGCAAATATATTGGAAGCCTCAGCGAGGTAAATTCAGGACAGAAGCTATTTTATGCAGCAGGGGAGGAAGCCCAAAGCCTCTTGAAACTGGATCGCAGTCTTGCCGAGGCTTTGAATGCTCAATCACATCTAGCCTCAACTGAATTTAAATACTCGTCGCTCAGGCTGGGTCTGGCACAGGAAGAACTTAAATTTGCAAGTCAAGGCTACCTGAAAACAGCTATTCAGGGAGCCGGAAAAGGTTTGATGCTTGGCAGTTTGACCGTCGCCGCCGGTTACGGACTGGACAAAATTCTTGGCGACCAATTCGGCTTTCAAAGCAAAATGGACGCAACAAATAGATTGCTTCTCGATGGGCTCGCCCTGCCTGCAATTTTGATGTCGAATCTGAAGGGTCGGGAAAAGCTTTTACTTGCAACAGGAACCTTTCTCAGCTCCAGGGCTCTCGATTATTTAAGCTCGGGAGCCGATGCAAACGAAAGCAAAGTCGGCTTTGCCACGATGAGAAGCAGCAACTTACTGCGCCCAAATCTAGTTGACGGAGTACTTGTAACAAGTGCTGCCCTTGCCCCGCTTCCGGCAAAAGAAAAGGCTCTGGCTATTGCGACTGCCTACCTCGGCGGCAGAGCTTATAACATAGTAAGCGATCGCATAAACAATAGACATTGATCAGGATCCGCTTCAGAGGAGCCCCGCAGAGTGCTATCCTCTAACAGTGGAGGATAGATGAGCGAATCTACAAAAACAAAGGTGCTTGACCCTAAGCTCTTGGAAGCTTGTATTCAATGCGGTTTATGCCTGCCGGCCTGTCCCACATACCTTGCCACAGGCAGAGAAACGGAATCGCCCCGAGGCAGAATTCACCTTCTCAAACTCTGGCAAGATGGAGAGCTGGATCTCAGCCCCAGACTTGCCGAACATATAGACAGTTGCCTGGGTTGCATGGGTTGCCAGACCGCCTGCCCCTCTGGAGTACAGTACGAAAAGTTATTGAATCAGGCAAAGCCGCAGCTAAGACAATTTCGCAATAAAAAAGTTCGAAGATTGATGGCTCTGGCATTTTCTTCAATTTTGCCTGATTATCCGCGCTTGCGCATGCTCGGCAATCTACTTCGCATTTATCAACAAAGTAAACTCAATCGCTTCATGCCGGGGCTGCCGATTCCGGCAAAACTCAAGAAGCGCCTAATGCAATGGCAGGCCTTTTTGCCGTCGGTGCCGAAATTCTCAGCTCTGCCAAAACAGTCATGGTCACCAGGAGAAAAGAAAGCGG
>JAIEPM010000121.1 GCA_019748395.1 Candidatus Obscuribacterales bacterium | reverse complement strand
TATGTTTATATCCGGTCCACAGGTGGTGGCAGCGGTCAGTGCCCATTGCCAATAATCGTAGCGTTTGTAGTTAGGAGCTGCATTGAAATTGACTTCTGTAGGATGATGAGAAGTTACGGCAAGATCATAGCCCTCTTGCAGGCAGCGTTTTTCCAATAAGCTGAATAGCTCATAAAGCGTCTTAACTGCTTCATCTATACTTTGCCTGCATGGAGTTCGAATCTCAATGCCTTTGGGCAAGAGAGAAACAGGGTTCATCTCTGAGTCTGTGAGATAGTAGCCTTCGATCAGATAAGGAGTGGCTTTACTGTGCAAGGGCTTGATGTTAAAGCCTTGCTCTCCGAAACGCTCCGTTGGAATAGAGTTTGCGAGGTCCAGCAGCTCGTCGAAATTCAGCTCCTTATGAGTCAAGGGGCTGAAGTCACTTTTGTTCAGCATCAAAAACTCTGTTTCGATACCAAAGCCGAAGCCGTCATTGGACATAATTTTGACCTGTTCTTGTTTCTCTAATGATGGCAGAAGATTCGTAAACTACAGTAGCCTTGAAAACGATATTGTATGAATTCAGGCTCAGCTTCGCTGTCGCAGACGTAGACGAAGCCGATTCCTCTGCAATGGATCGGTAATATAAATTGTCGGGGAGGATTCTTTTGTGAGTTGAGCACGACTCCATCTGCAGGACCACCAATTAATTCAATCAGCATTTTTGGATTCCCCGGTTTTATTGATTTTGATTTTTTAGTGATTGGAAGTAGCGTTTTCGCCCCTTCTTTACTTGAAGCAGTAGACCGATGCCGAGCATTCGTTCAAGAACGCGGTAAATGGTCGATCTATGAGCTTTTTGTTTGTTCTCTATCAGGAGCTCTTCAATTTGTCGGGCGCTCAACAATTCGCCCGGTGCAGTATTTTCTAAAATGCCGGATATAATTCGCAAGCAACGAACTTCGCTTTGGGCAAGGCTCTTGTGTGTTTTGTAAGTTGCCATCGCTCTGTAAGCTGAGACACGGCTGATGCTGATGCCCTTTTCTCCGGCTTTTTCTCTAAGCGTATTTGCGTTTAAGTCTTTTTCTTCTGCAAGTAATTGAAAAAGAATTGCTTTTTTTCTCAGTCTTGACGCAGCTGGTGATTTTTTCTTTTGAGTCAGGTCGACATAGTTCTTGTTTTCAGGAAGGGAAACTTGCTTTTCTTCCAGGAATCCTTGTTGCGGTGAAGGTCTGTTTTCAGGAGGCTGCATCTTTAACCTCGCTGAATAGTTTTTCTTTGCCTATGCGATTGCAGGAGTTTCTAGAGCCGTTTATGGCTGTTTTCACGCCGGTGACCTCGTCGATCGCGTCATGCATTTTTTTCATGTAATCGTTGATTTTTTCAATTTTTTCTTGATCTCCGGCTCGCTCTGCTCTCAGGCGACGGAGCAAAAGACCGGTGATCATTTTGTTCAGGCGCCTGATGTAGGGGTCAAAAAGTCCGAATGTAAGAGTGAGGATCACGTGTTTTGCGCTGCCCGTGTTTTGATTGATCACTCTCAATCTCTCGAGTGAATCCGGTGGCATGCTATTGAGCCAGCCATATAGGGAGAAGTCTGCCTGTTTGTTCGACTTTAAATTCTCTGAAAAAGAATGCATTCTCAATAACTGAAAAGTGAGGAGTGCTAAGGGTAGGCGGCGGAACTTTGCGGGGCGGGAAGTATTGACCCGTTCGCTCTGTGTTTTTCGATATGTGGCAAAAGCGCTGCTCGAGGTCGCTTGTGCTGCCTCTTGTTTGCTTTTGAGTTCTTTCATCACTCTACACTAATCGGAGCTAAATGCAAATCATTCTCAATAAACTTTTCTGGATTGGCGGGGACTTAGTTTCAATAGCAGGGCTTTTGCGGATTCTAAAATCTTCACTTCGGGGCACGAGCTCTTGGCTGTGAGGCTCTAAGACGGTTTGATTGATAGCGTCTCTGGCTTGTGGTCGAGTGGAAAGTGAGAATGATTGTCAATTATCCGTATGGCTGATAGGTGCTGACAATAGTCTGGCGAAAATGGCTACTAAAAGAGTCGTTTAAAAGTCTAAAAGAGAAGAAAGTGCTGTAAAAAGTCGAAATTTGCTGAAAATTTGGATGGACTGTTTCTTTTCGGACCTTGAAAACACAAAAAGCGGCTGAAGCTTGTGGCTAAAGCCGCCTTTTGTGCAGCCTGGCGGGCAGGGACGGGGCTGCTATCTATTTCAGCGCCATCTCTGCCCAGTGCTTTTCTTCGGTCGAACTAGCGTTTGGGTTTAAGGCTGAGGATTCGCTGTCTCAGCATCTCCGTAGCTTCGGCATCATCTTTCGGCAGTTCGCTTGCGGCGATGGGCTTGCCGATTGTGATCGTGCAGCCGCGTCTGTAGTTCCAGAAAAGCAGCAGCATGAGCAGGTATTCCAGCCGTGGATTCAGTTTGGTGATCCATTTGCCGGGATATTTTCCATACTCAAGATGCACAGGCAGGAGGTAAGTCTCTTTGCCTGTTTCACTTGCCGCTGCTTTGACGATGCGCACGGCGCCTTTCTTATAGGGCCCGCCGCTGCCGTCGAGATAAGTCCATCCCTCGGGGAATAGGACGAGCGGCAGGCTGCCGTCGGTCATGATTCTGACCGCCGTTTCTCGTGCGGCGCCGCCTTTGCCGGGAGTCAGGTCGGCTGCGAAGCCGCCCATCGGACCTGCGAGCACGCCGCCCCAACCACCGAAAGCGGTCATCACCCCTTTGGCGGCCATGTATCTGGCTTTGCGCTGCAGCACAAGCGGCATCACCGCCAGGTCCGCATAGTGCGGGTGGTTCGGAGTGACCATGAACGCTCCCGGTATATTCTCGAGCTTCTCTTTGCCTCGAATCTCGAGTCTGCCGACCTGTATGAATGTGATCAGGCGTGCCAGGCGCAGTAAACGGCGCTGACCGCGATCTGTCGGAGGAGGCGGCAGATAGCCGGACTCCTGCATCTTGCGTGCGTATTCTCGTGCGCGGGCGATTGTGCCGAGAATTCTTGGCAGGAAAAGAATCGCAATCAGCGAACTGACTGCAAGAGCTGTCACCACTGCTGGTGTCAGAAATGAATGCATGATAGTCTCCCTTAGTCCAGGTTTTGTGCCTGGCTGAGTTGATCTTGAATGGACTGGCGAAGCATTTCGGTTGCTTCGCGGGGGTTCTCAGGAAGTGAGGCCAGTGGAATCGGCTTGCCGATTACCACCGAAGCGCCGTAGAAAGTTCTGGTTTTGACGCTGTCCGGAAAGCGCCTGAACTGGCGAAAGCCGATGGCGTTCATCAATCCGTAGAGCCAGCTGCGTCTGCTCTTTTCCTCGTGGTAGTGAATACCGACAGGCAGAAATGCTACGTCCTGATCGTATTGGCTGCGGCAGAGTTGTGCGGCTCTGACTGCGCCGGTGCGGAAATCATCCGGGCGCAAGACGTTGTCATAGACCAGCTTGCCTTGAGGGAAAAGCAGCAGATTCGAGCCTGAAAGGGCCTGGGCGCAAGCCTCGATCACTTTCTCCGAGCCGCCCTGCGCTTTGCCTGCTTCGACCACGGCCGCGAAGTGCCCGGTCCAGACCGCGAAGAAGCTGCGAAGCGGATGTTTTAACTCAGCGGCTTTTCCGAGGTGCCTGTAAGCACCTGGAATAGACTGGCTCATCGTAGCAACGTCCAGCATAAACTGGTGGTTGCCGACAATGAGAAGTTTGCCCTTGTAGCGCGCGTTTTGGCGTCCGATTACTTTGATCTTGCCGATGAAAAGGAAAGCTGCGAGCCGTCCGACGAGCTTGAGAGTGAAAGTCGCAAGTCGGCCCGGTGCAGGTGGGAGGTAAGCTCCTTGTGTCATTTTGACTGCCTCATTGCGCCAGAATCGATATCTCTGGATTGCAAGTGCGGCAAGGAGTAGGACAGCGCCGATGCTGCCGAGTAGGATTGTCATGTTGTCGCTCCGGGGCAGGCTCG
>JAIEPM010000446.1 GCA_019748395.1 Candidatus Obscuribacterales bacterium | reverse complement strand
GATCGGCGTCATGTATTTCATCATGCGGATCTGGTCCATTCGGATCGTCCCCATGGTAGGGACCGGGCGCCTCACGTTTCGATGAGGGAGCTAACGGCTTTGGTTTTGTAGGACTCAAATCGCTTACTCTTCTCTTTTTGAGAAACCTCGAATTTGGAGGCGACTGTTTTTGCTCATTGTTTTGATCGTTTTCGTCTGGTCTAAAGTCAGGTGCTTCTTGATTTGGCACGTCTCTATAAGGCGTACTTGCATTTACCTTTGAAAGGTTGCTTTCGGCGATAGTGAAAAATGCGCAAAGCAATATTAGCCCTGTAAAACCGGGAACCCCTTTTATGCCGAACATTCCGATTTCCTCAGTGCAGGACGCCAGCCCTTGCCCTGTAAATTCAGGCTAATTTCTTCGAGATTACTACAACGTTACTGAAATGCCAAAATTGCTAAAACGTGTTTCACGATTTGTTTACGGAAGCTGATTTATGGTGTTTCAATGCAACTCTGCAAAGGTGTGTCGGTGCTCTCCAGGCAGGAGTGATCAATGGAAAACTTAATTCATCAGCATTCCAATTCAAGCTCGCTTCTTAAGGAGGGTCCCTCGCCTTTTCAAAGCGATTTAATGGACGGCACAAGGCTAACGGTTCTCTGTTCAAGAATTCTTGAGTCTGGATTGCTTGCCGATCAAAAGTTGGTCCATTCGCTAAGTCTCGTAAATCTCGATGAGAACGCCGCGGCAGCCTTGGAATCGTTGCCTCCGCCTCCAAAAGACGCGCCGCGCGCAACAGACGGAGTTACTCTGACTGCTCAGAGCGGCAGCGTTGTAATTGCTGAAAAAGGCTCGACTGTCATAGCTGAAAAAGGATCACGTGTTTATGCCAATGATGGATCTTCAGTTAAAGCAAAATCCGGTTCTCTCATTGAAGTAAGTGGCGCTGTCGATGTAGTTACTCAACCTGGCGCTGATATTCTTTTGCGCGATGGTGCAGTTGTAGCAGCCGCTAAGGGACCTTGTGTACACATGGAGTTTGACGTAAAAATCGAAGCTTACGGAAAAGGTATCAAAGTTTTTAAGGGCGGAGCTAATTAAGCAAAGCGAGGCTCGGAAATTGAAGCTCTAGATGGTTCTATTATTCATGCGTACAATGGAGCGAAGGTTCAAGCCTGCGCCGGGTCAAAAGTAATATGCGCCCCCAGGGCGTAGATAAGCCTCCTGATAAGAAAAAGCCATAAACAGTATCTCAATGCACATGTGCAAGAAGATCTCTCAATCGAGCTTAGAAAGGGAAACTCTCGTAACTTTTCCGTCTTTGAAATCGATGCTGCAAAAAGCGCGCAAGAAGGGCGGCTCTATGGTGACCTGCACTTCGGCGCTTCCGTTTTTGAGTGAGCGTAGTTTTTTGTCCAAGCGATCAAGGTGTTCTGCGTAGGCGTCCTTGTCTTCTAGCGCGCTGGCGTAAAGTTCAGGATCTCTCGGAAAAGAGGTTGCTCTGGGTGGCTCAACCTTGTGAACTTCTTTCTCTTCGATTTTTTTTGGAGCGGAAGTTTCTTCCTTGGCGTTAGACTCGAGCTTTCGCATAAGTATGCTTGTTACAGAGAATTCTCTCGTTTTTTGAGTCTCTTTTGTTGAAGCCTTAGGTTCTGTGGCTTCAGGTGTAATTGAGCATTCGTCTGCGCCAATCTCCTTTGCTCTCTTTATAAAATCAGCACTTGCTTTGCCGACGCTGAATTCTTCTTTTAACGCTCTGACTGCGGCAGTTCGTCGCTCCGGTGCTTTAACGAAGGTATCGACTATGAAGTAGATGAAAATCGAGAGGAGCGCCACGAGAGTGACCGCGACTCCTGCAAGTACGAAATTCAGGGAAGGCTTCACTCTTATCTTGCCTCGAGGGGAACTATTCAATCTATCTATTCTTTACCAAAACAAGCGAAAATGTCCAGTTCATTGGCGGAGACGGGTGCGAGCGCCGATATTTTAGATTTGGCAGATAAGATGATGGGTATCTATATCAAAGGCTCGAAATTTCAGTTTCCGGGAGAATCGTAATGGCCGAAAATTCAAAGAATGAACAAAAGCAGGCTAATAAAACCAATTCTCAATTGCAAAAAGATTCGAATCTTGCTCAAGTTGTTTGCGCAGAGTTGAATTCGCTTGCCGAAACCGGAAGTGATGAAATGAGTGAAATCACAGGCGGTGCTGCACAGCATTCTCCCGAGCACTACCTTATTCAAGCACAACAGTTTATGCAACTTGCTGAAAACACAAGTACTCCGGCTCAATTGCGTACTCTTGATTATGAACTTGCCGGTCAAGATTTTAACAAGGCAGCGACAGGTTTCTCTGCAGAGGGCAACACGCAGGCTGAGGCAATCGCCTACGATTCTGCTGGGCAATGCTATAGCAGCGCCGGTGAAAACAATCATGCTGCTCTGGCGTATGAAAATGCGGGCGCGGCTTATCGTCAAGATAATGACGTTACTGATGCTACTGCTGCTTATGAATCTGCGGGGGCGTTGCGCAATATGGTGGCGCAAGCTCAGGCCAATAGTGGAAATGAAAATGCGGCTGCAGCAAGCTATGGTCAAGCCGCTTCCGATTTCAGTAATGCAAATGACCTTGCAAGCGAGGCAAGCGCGTATTCTAATCAGGGCAATGCTCTTGATAGCGCCGGGCACCATAACCAGGCGGGACAAGCCTACAGCAACGAGGCAGGAGTGCTTGCTCAAGAAGGGCATCACAATCAGGCTGCGCTCGAATACATTGATGCCGCTCAGGAGTACAGCACGGGCGGTTCCAGTCAGGGGAATGCACAGGCTTACGGTAATGCCGCCGCGCAAGACAGTCTGGCCGGACATCATAATGTAGCTGCACAACTATATGAAATGTCCGGTGAGGAATTCAATGTTGCTAACGATTCCCTGGATGCAGCTAAGTCTTTTGCAAGTCAAGCTGAGCAATTGTTGCAGGCGGATCATTTGCAGCAGGCGGCGGACGCTTTTGAGCTGGCAGGCTCTACTTTCACTAACGCCGGGCATAGTAATGAAGCGGCTCAATCATTTGCTCAGGCTGCTTCTACTTTTGACCAGAGCGGGCACCATAATCAGGCTGCATCAGCTTATGAAGATCAAGCGCAGGCGTTGCTTGCTGCCGGGAACAGCTCAGAGGCCGGGCAGGCTGAAGAGGATGCTGCCGGCGACTTGAACAGTGCCGGGCACCATAACAGCGCGGCTTACGAGTATGAAACAGCTGCCGGTACTTTCGGCACTGCCGGTCTCAGAGTTCTTGAAGGGCAGGCAATGAATGATGCGGCAGCCTCATTCAATGACGGTGGCCATCATAACGAGGCTGCAGCAGAGTATGCGTCTGCGGCTCAGGTTTTTATCAACTCCGGTCATTTTAAGGAAGCCGGACAATCCTACATAAGTCAGGCTTCTTCCCTAGAGCAAGCAGGAAATGAGACTGAAGCTGCAACTGTCTATGAAACCGCAGGGCAAACTTTTGAGCAGGGTTCTCACTACAACGAAGCCGCACAGGCTTTTGAGCAGGCCTCGCAAGTCTATTCTTCATTGAGCCGGGAAAACGAGGCTGCAAGTGCTCTGGCTAAAGCCGGAGCGGCTCTCAGTTTGGCCGGACATCACAATCAGTCTGCAGCTCAATATGAGCAAGTTGCAGAAATTTACGAAAATATGGGCGATACAAAAGATGAAAGTCTCGCTTATGAAATGGTGGCACAACAAAACGGTATGGCCGGCAATCATGACGTAGCTGCAGAGTTTTATCAAATGGCTGGTCAAAATTTTGTAGCCCTGGATCTCCCCGCCGATGCAGCTCAGTCCTATTCAAATCAAGCCGCTCAGTTAGAACTGGCTGGTCACTTTAATCAAGCTGGAGCCGCCTATGAGTTAGCTGCCGGTCAATATAATGATGCCGGTCAGTCCAACGAAGCTGCGCA
>JAIEPM010000179.1 GCA_019748395.1 Candidatus Obscuribacterales bacterium | reverse complement strand
AGCATGTAAAGAGAAATGCCGCAGGAAAACGGCAGCAAGAACATGGTCCAGCTCAGCGGGTAGAAAAGCCCGGGCGACGGCATCGCCATTTGCGGCATGCCGCAGTAAAGGTAGGGGTTCCAGAGCGGAAAAATTCCCCGGGCAGCTTGCTCACGCACAAAGCGGCAAAACGGCTCGAAAAAGTAGGTGAGGTCCGAGACGTAATAATCCGTCTTCAGCAAAAGCGCGGGCTCGTAGTAGTAAAAGAGCCCGGCGCAAATCAAGAGCCAGAAGCCCGCCAGCATGTACTTGCCGAGATCAACAAAAGATGAGGCTTGGTCAGACCCTTCGGCAATTTGCATAAAGATCTGAACCCAGGCTTAGTGAAGGTCTGAGGGGACCTGTCCGATGACGTTGTTGCTCTTGAGCGAACCAACCACGGGCTGGCTGACGGCGCTCACGGCTTTGCCGGAGAATTCCATCAGCGGTGTTATTGCCGAGCTGCTTGTGGCGATGAGTCCCGCAATGGCGATGAGCAAAGCTACAATCGGTCCAAATTGCGAATCTGCAAGCGCGATTCTGCGCTCGGGCAGGGCGGCGACCAGTTCTGACGGTTCGGCAACGATGGTTTTGATGGCTACTCGCGAGTAGTAGAACACTGCCGGAATTGAAGTCAGCAAGCCGACTGCTACCATCACATATCCAAGTGTAGATACCATCTCTATACCGGACCAGAAAACGAAGAATTTGGCGAGGAAGCCGGCCGGGGGCACGGGCAAGCCGCCCAGGTTCAGCAAGCAGACTGCCAGCGCGACTGTGACGAAGGGGCGCTTAAGGATAAGACCCGACCAGTCGTTCATGTTGTCGGAGCCCAGCTCGTTTTCGATCATAATAGCTGCCGTGAATGCACCGAGGTTCATCAAGCCGTAAACGATTATATAGAACACAACCGCTGAGAGGCTTTCAGTTGTGTTGGCACAGAATGCAATCAAGAAATAGCCGACGTGCGCGATAGAAGAGTAGGCGAGCATGCGCTTCACTGAAGTCTGGCAAAGCGCAATCAAATTGCCCGCAATCATCGACAAGATTGCAAGTATGCCCAGCACCGGAATCCAGCTGGATGCTGCGGATCCGAAAACCATGGTCAGCATTCTGAGCGCTACAACTAAGCCGCCCAGCTTCGAGCCTACCGAGAGGAAGGCAGTCACAGGTGTGGGGGCGCCTTCGTAAACGTCAGGTGTCCACATATGGAAGGGGACGATCGAGAGTTTGAAACCGACCACGCTGATAAGCAGAACCATGAGCAACATTGCCACCATGGATGGTATTTGTGCTACTTGATAGAACTTCGCCTGGATTTCATAGAAATTTGTGGAGCCGGTCAATCCATATAAGAAGGTAAGGCCGTACATGAAGGTTGCCGTGGTGGCAGCCGTCGACAAGAGATACTTCAACGCCGCTTCGTTGCTGCGTTTGTCGCGCTTCGCCATGCCGGAGAGCAGTACGCAGCAGATGGTCAGGGTTTCCAGTGCGACGAAAAGCATAATCAGGTCGGTTGTTCCGGCAAGGAACATCACCGAGAGCGTGGCGGTGAGCAATATTGTGTAGAACTCGCCGCGGTTCTCGCCGAACTTGTGTTCATAACCCATGGTCATCAGGGTGACGATTAAGCCGACTAAACAGCTCATCAGACCGAAGGCGGTGCTGAGCTTGTCTGATGTATATAGCTCGGCGAAGAGCTTGGTGGTTTTTGCGTCAAGTTGTCCGTAGTAAATGAGGGCGGCTGCCAAAAGGCTTATTGCAGTGGCTATTGGTGTCACTTGCTTCAATTTCGGTGAAAACAAATTCCAGAGAGCCGCAATCACAATGCCGATGACAACCATCAAATGCGGTGTCAGGCTGGGAAAGACTCCGGAGAAGAATTGAATATTGCTCATGAACGTTATGTCTGCCTTTCTTCTGTCGCACGCAATCATTTTACAGACTTGCCGCTTCTTAATCCCGATAACTAATTCAGGGAAGAGTTTCCCGGGTTGTAAGCGGGGCGGCGAAAGCCACTGTTGCTAGGTTTATGGCGCTGGGCTGAAAACTTAAACCTGTCCAAGCCGTAAATCATTTGCAACAGTGAAGTAAAGAGTTAGAGCGGTTCAGAGCAATTTAGACTGTATAATCCTTACTTGTATGGAAAAAGTGCAGAAATCTAGCCGGAGCAGACCGCTGCTTGAAGAGGCTGTCAAAAATTTTGCAGAGAAACCCCAACTGATGTTGTTGAGTGAGACGAAAAAATGAGCTATTCCCAGTCTAGACCCGGTCACGGACCTGGAAGCCCCTGCCTGTTGGCGCTGGAAGACGGGCGGGTTTTTGAGGGAATCGGCTTCGGCGCTACCGGAACTTGCACCGGAGAGCTTGTATTCAACACAAGTTTGACAGGATATCAGGAAGTTTTGACCGACCCGAGTTATGCGGGGCAGGTTATCACCATGACTTACCCGGAGATTGGCAATTACGGCGTCAATAGCGAGGATATGGAGTCCAAGCGGGTCTTCGCGCGAGGCATGGTGGTGCGTCATCTCAGCCGCCGTCACAGCTCATGGCGCGCCGAGAAGTCTTTGCATCAGTTTCTTTGCGAGCAGCAAGTGGTGGCTATATCCGATGTAGATACACGTGCCGTCACAAGGCATATCCGCGACAAAGGCGCGATGCGCTGCGCGATTTCGACTGAAATTCTCGACCATGCCGAACTGGTGAAAGTGGCTCAGGCAGCCGCAGAAATGAGTGGTGCTGATTTTACGGAAGAAGTGAGCACTCGCGAAAAGTTTGAGATGGGCAAGGGCGATTATCATGTTGCGGTCATGGATTTCGGCGCCAAGCAGAATATTTTGAATTGTCTGGTTAATGAGAACATGCGACTTACCGTTTATCCGGCGCGCACAAAAGCGGCTGAGATTCTGGCTTCCAAGCCGGACGGCATTTTTCTTTCCAACGGACCGGGAGATCCGGCAGCCTGCAAAGACATCATCGCCGAGCTGCCGCAGCTGATTAAAAGCGGCTTGCCCATCTTCGGTATATGCCTCGGGCACCAGCTGCTTTCGATTGCGCTTGGTGCAAAAACATTCAAGCTCAAATTCGGTCATCGCGGCGGCAACCAGCCCGTGAAAGACTTGAGCACCAGCAAAATTGAAATTACAAGCCAGAACCACGGCTTCGCTGTAGACGCAGGCAGCCTGCCCGACACGCTCGAACTCACTCATATAAATTTGAACGACAACAGCGTTGAAGGGTACAAACACAAAACGCTTCCGATTATTTGCGTTCAGTACCATCCGGAAGCCAGCCCCGGACCGCACGATTCAGCTTATTTATTCGGGCGCTTCCGCCAGCTAATAGAGTCCAGCAAGAATGTGAGAGAAACAAGTTGTACAGGTTAGCCATTTTTGATTTCGATGGAACGCTGGTAGATTCAGCGCCGGGCATCGTCGAGGTTATGCGCGATGTATGCAAAGAATATAAGTTCAGTGATAAAACGCTAGAGCTCTGGTCTCACCTCATCGGCGTGCCGCTTTTGCGTCAGGTGGAAATTCTTTTTCCTGAGCATCCGCCTGAATTTCACCGGGAAGTCGCTCAGCGCTATCGGGATATATACGACACTAAAGCTATCGAAATTTGTCCGCCTTTTGACGGACTTGAAGAAATGCTGCAGAAATTGCGTGAGGCTGAAATTCTTATAAGTATAGCTTCTTCTAAGCGTCGGCATCTGATTGATACCGTGCTCGAATTCCATTCACTGACGGAGTATTTCTGCCTTGTGGTTGGTGCTGAGGAAGTGACTAAACACAAGCCGGATCCAGAGCCTGTGCTGATTTCATTGCAGCAGTTGAACGTGGCGGTTGCAGATTCGGTGGTTATAGGCGACAGCAGCTATGACCTGGATATGGCGCGAAACGCTGGTG
>JAIEPM010000141.1 GCA_019748395.1 Candidatus Obscuribacterales bacterium | reverse complement strand
CCTTTATAGTCCTGCTTCAAGAACTCTGCAAGAAAAAGACAATTCTGCGGTCCGCTTGAATTCGGGTAGGCTTTCATAACCTGCCGGCCGGCTGCGATAGCTTCATCGTAAGCACCCAGTTGCAAGGCTTCGTTTGCCAGAGACTGTTCGAATTCAGGAGATAACTCATTTGAATCGAGCAGCTTTTTTAGCTCTTTGCGTGCTGCCTGTATTTTTCCTGAGCGTTTTAAGTTCTGCAAAACCGAGAGCTTGACTGCCTGCGTTCCGGGCTCCAGATTTGCTGCTTTGTTTTCGGCTTTGACTGCATCATCGTCCCTGCGGAGTCTTTTATACAAATCGGCAAGAGCCGACCAGGCCTCATAACTGGCAGGATTCAAATTAGTGACGTTTTCAAACTCCGCTGCGGCTTGCGCATAATTTTCGGCGGCAAAGAGTGACATGGCGTATTGCAAATGTGCCGCTTGATTATCGGCTTGAGCCGCACAGGCAAGAGCTGCCTCTTTCTGGGCTTCGGCAGCAAATTTTGGACCCTGTCTGATAAGGATTGTCGAAAGCAATAGATGTAATTGGGCGTTTTTTGCACATTTTGGAGACCATTCACGCAGGCTTGCTACAGCCCTGTCAAGCTGGTTGGAGGCAAAGAGGCTGGCTGCCTGAGAAACACAAGACCGGCAGCCTGTCTCGTCAACTTTGCCGCTTGCTCTCGAACGGGAGTTTGCCGCCCCGGCAGCATCTTCAAAAGAGAGGCTGCTGCTGAGAGTCAGCGTTAGAGCCAGCAATTTACTCAAATCTTTTTTCAAAAACTATCTCTTGCCTCAGCCTGCTCCGGGTAGATTGTCCAGAACCTTTGTGCTTTCATGCCATCTGGCTTAATTATAAGGCTCAGCCTTGAGCTTCTCTCCTTATTATATTTTGAGGGTATCATTTAAGGACAGGAGCCCCGGAGCTTAAGTGATGAACTACAAAAATTTGCTTGTCGCTTTGCTCTTTTTTCTTTGGGCCCCATCGGCTATTGCCGGCTCAGCTGCTGAGACTGAGCGCTTGTTTAACCAGGGGCTTGATTTTTATAAACAAGGCAAATACGGCGAGTCGGCAAGTTACATGTCGACGATTCTCTCGACAAATGCAAATTTTGCGCCGGCTCATAATCTGCTCGGCAAGATTTATCATAAGCAAAACAAGCTGGATCTGGCTCTCAATGAATATAAAATGGCAGCTGCCGATCCGAAATTTGCAGAGGCCAAATACAATCTCGGTATTGCTTATTTTGACCGGGGTGCATACAAAGATGCTGAAAAGTATCTTGAGGAAGCAGTCCGTCTTTCTTCGCACAGCGCGGAATTTCAGTATAATCTGGCCTTGACTTACGAACGTCTGGACAAAAAGGAAAAAGCCTTAGAAGGTTTCGAGAAAGTTTTGAAAATCGAGCCTCATAACGCAGCGGCTCATTACTGTCTTGGGCGAATCTATCAGCAGAACAAGGAAGCGACGAAGGCTATCGAAGAATATCGCCAGGCAATTGCGGACAATCCAAGATATGTGCAGGCCTATAACAATCTGGGAGTGGCTTATCAATCAGTCGGCAAATTCGCCGATTCGGTGGCGGCTTTCGGAACGGCTTTGAAACTTGATCCGGATTGTATTGAGGCTCAGCGAAATCTTGGTTATGCTCAAGCCCACACCAGTCTTGGTATCACTTATTTCAAGCAGGGAAACTTTCAAAAGTCATTTGAAGAGTACAAAGTTGCACTGAAAATCGACCCGTCTTTCGGCGATGCCCACTACAATCTTGGTGTTCTTTATCAGCAGCAAGGCCAGCTGCAGCAGGCAATCGGTCATTATCAGGCTGCGATTAAAGCCAATTCTGAAAATGCCAAAGCTCATAACAATTTGGGTGTGGCTTATGCAAAAATCGGCAAAATAGATCTGGCTGAGGCCGAGTACAGGCAGGCTTTGAAGCTGAAGTCCGACTATGCTGAGGCGGCTCAGAACTTGCAAGCGTTATTGAAAGCCGTCGGCAAATAGCCTATTTCCAGTTTATTGATTTCATAGACAAAATCGCTTGCTTGTAATTGCGAATAAACTGGGCTTTAGGAGCTTGATAATAAATTTCCTGCACAGCCGTGCCGCTGCCGTCGGCGTCGATCAGAACGCTGCGATTATCTTCCTGAAGGTCTTTGTAGCGTCCTTCTACGATCAATACGCGCTTGCCGTTAAGGTCTTCCGTTTTCGCCATAACAGTATCGAAATCTTGCGCTTTTGCTTTGTCTCTGAGAACTTCTGCCAATGAGTTGAATTCCTGAGGGCTCAAAACATGAGCTGGCTTTTGCAAAATCTCGTGAAAGTTCTTGCCGCCGTCTTCGCTAATGCGCTTGCCTCTGTAAAAGAAAGTGATTTTTGTGTCGCTATTGCCTTGCGGATTATATTCCTGATAAAAGCTGGCACCGCCATAAGGCTTTTCCACCGGGCCGGCTTGCCAGCCGTCAGGCAGTGTCATGCTTTCAACCTGCCCGATGCTTGCGTTTGGACCTTTACCTGGAGTTTTTGCCGGTGTCATAAGCTCTTCCAAAAAACGATTTAAATCAGCATCTTTTGATTGAACGGAATCAGACTGTTTGGCAGTTTCGTTCGGAACCTCGTTAAATCCCATTTTAATTATCCTCGTCTTTTATTCCGTTTTATGCCGTGTTGCGCTCAATTACTTGGTCATATCCATAATCTTTTTCTGTTCTTCTTTCGGCAAAGCTTGCATTTGCCGTTTTAGATCTGCTGCAAAAGCCCGGCGCTCTGCCGGATTTCCCGTGCCTTTTGCGTCCTCTTCCCGCCAGCGAGCTTTCGAAGCCACGATTGCACTTGCCAGACCGACATCATATTGATCGTTGTTGATCACGCCTGATTTGTATGCTTTTTCGGTCCACTCGAGTCTTTGATTGGGCGGCGATGCGCTCACCATGTCCTGGAATTTTTGCATGGCATTGTCATGCTCAGCTTGATTGAAAGTGCCGTTCTTTTTCTGTTCTTCCCAGCGTTTTCCTGCTGCTTCAAGTTGCTCGCCTACGAGCTTCTTGTAGTCTGCGTCACTCAGTTTATTAGCATCGCCGGCCGGCAAATTGTGCCGGAGTCGGAGAATTTCGAACTCTTTGCGGGTGTCAATCGTGTTATGTGCGCGATCCCAATCCACATCGCGTTGCAGGTCTGCAATCTGTCCTTTGTTGTCCGAGGGGCGCATGGAAAGGTAGAGATCGTGCACGGCTATGCTTCTTTTGCCGAAGTGATCGTCTCTTTCTCCCCATTGATTGTCGATTTCAACTTTCGCCGGAGGTCCGGCTTCATACCCGGTGACGGTGATCACGTGACCGCCGCCCGAACCGCCTGCGGCACCGGCGCCGGAGTCGTGCAGCCAGGGCTCGTTCTCGGTACTGACGCCGATAATAATCGGCAGTTTGCCGTTCTTGGCAGCTTCGGCAATTTTGTTGTTGAGTTCGGCTTCGCTTTTGACGGTAGATACACCTTTCTCGTCGCCATAAACATACTCTTTGTGGTCGATCATCACATCAGTACCGGTTTCGCCCGTAAGTCTGTTGTTGACATTGACGATGCCGTTGTCTGTTATATCAACGCTTTTTGAGACGACTTTGGGAGGATGAGTGGTCGTGTCAATCATGCGTTCGCCGGTGTCTTTGGGATCACCTGCTTTTGGCATATGCTGTTCAAAGCGCATGCCGCCCGGCGGGACCGTAACTTCTTTGCCGTTCTTGTCCGTGTATTTAAACGACTCTGTTTGTAAATACATGTTCAGTGCCGTGACCTGGAACAACTGGCTGGCGTGAGATCTGGCGCCGTAGTCGGCCGGATTGTGGGCGGCTTCGCTGTCAGGCTTCAAGCTGTTGGCCGGTACTTTCACGACCGTGCCGTCGCGGGCGG
>JAIEPM010000612.1 GCA_019748395.1 Candidatus Obscuribacterales bacterium | reverse complement strand
AACCAATTATAAAATAGGCGATGGACTTTCCTAGCACCAGCTCAAAAGCACTGATGCTGGAAGCATATAATTGCAAAATTGTTCCCTGTTCTTTCTCGCGCACCATCGCAAACGCGGCAAGCAAAGCCGGGAAGATCCAGGTCACAAGCGCGATTGCACCGGGAACAATGTGCAAGGATTCCTTGCGTCCGGGATTAAACCAGAGACGAATACGCGGCTGCAACAGCGGCGTTTTATGAGGCAGTCCTTCTTGAGCAGCAAAACTCTGAGTCAGAGCAAAAAAGCCGTTCTTAATAATCCGGGCGTTGTTAACATCGGTACCATCAACAATCAACTGAACGCTCACATGCTTGCCCATTTTCAAATTGCGGGAAAATTCCGGTGGTATCACAACAGTAGCTTTAGCGCTGCTATCATCGAGCGGTTCAAGAACATGACGACCGGACCAGGGAATAATCACAAACTGCTTGCTTGCCCCGATGCTGTCCACATAGTCGCGACTTAATTTGCCCGCGTCATAATTTACGATCGCAACCGGAATATCTTTTGCTTCCAGCCTTGTGGCAAAACCATACATGAGCAATGCGGCAAAAGGCAGCAAATAAGCCAGCGCCATCGTCAGAGGGTCGCGACGAAATTGATACAATTCCTTCCGGGTTTGCGCCAGAGCTCTCCTCAGGACACGCATTCAGATCCCCCTTTTAGAGCGCTGAACGATGCCGATAAAGGCATCTTCCAGCGAGAAATGCAATTGTCGGCTTGAAATGAGCTCGAGTCCATTTTCAACAAGAATTTGTCGACAAAGCTCTATGCCGCTTTCCTTCGATTCCAGAACCACGTGCAAAGCCGAACCGAAAATCGAAACTTTCCAGGGTTCAATATGCTTCCTGAGGCACTGATATGCTTCTTGCAAGCTCGAAACTTTAAGGGCAAGCAAAACGCCCGGCTGAGCTGCCTTGATTTCACTCGGGCTGCCCTCGGCCACAAGCTCGCCGTCAACCATAAAACCAAGCTTGCCGCAATGCTCTGCTTCTTCCAAAAAATGTGTGGTAACCAGAACCGCCGCACCGTTTCTGGCAAACTGCCGAATATATTTCCAGAGCTGTCGGCGAGCCAGCGGGTCGACCCCTGAAGTTGGTTCATCCAGAAAAATAATTGAGGGCTGGTGCAAAACAGAAGCAGCGAAACTAAGCTTCTGCTTCCAACCACCTGGCAAAGCGGCGGCCATGGTGCCTTCGTTGCCCTCGAGCTCAAAAGTATCAATAGCCCAGGCAATTCGCTCTTTTCTTTCTTTTGAAGAAAGTCCGTAACTGCCACTGTAAAAGTTCAAGTTTTCCATGACGGTCAAATCGTCATACAAAACAAACTTTTGCGACATATAACCAATTTCGCGTCGCAATGCGACATTGCGCAAATCACTCTTTCGCCCGGCCAGAGAAATTTTGCCGCTGCTAATATCCAGAAGACCGCAAAGCATCTTGATTGTAGTTGTCTTACCGGCGCCGTTTGCCCCGAGCAAGCCATATATTTCACCATAGTCGATTTCAATGCTGATATTTTTGGCTGCCTGGAAACTGCCGAAATTCTTGCTGATTTTCTCGGCGGCAATAGCCTTGCCTTTGCGAACTGAGCTCGAAAGAAGCGGAAAAGGCAGCTCAGGGCTCTTATCGTGAGAACTGAGACTTGCAACAAAAACATTTTCGAGGGTAGCTTCCTCAGCGACAATTTCAAGCTCGTCCCTTTGACTTAGAACCTTATTTAATTCAAGCTTTCCGCTCTCAAGATCTTTCACAAGCACGTCGATACGATCGCCGAATAACTGCAAATCGGATATTGCCGCCAAGCGATCTGAGCGGTGAATCTCACGTTCGAGCTGATCATAACTGGCTTCTATGTCCGAACTCCGCAATTCCAATCTTTGAAGTCCGAGTCGACTTTTTAATTCCTGCGGACTGCCGCTTTGCAAAATTCGCCCTTTGTGAATCAATGCAATGCGACTGCATCGCTCAGCCTCATCAAGATAGGGCGTTGCAACAGCAACAGTCACACCTTCAAGTGCAATTGCTCCAAGAACATCCCAGAAATCACGACGAGAAACCGGATCCACCCCGGTGGTCGGCTCATCGAGCAAAAGCAGCTTCGGTCTGGCCACAAGTGCACAGCAAAGCGCCAGCTTCTGCTTCATGCCGCCGGACAGATTGCCGGCCAGGCGCTCGCCGAATTTTTCCAGCCCCATAATGCTCAAATAGCGCTGCCGACGTCTCTTAAAATCCGCCTCAGGCACCTCTCGAATGCGCGCGGCATACTCAATATTTTCGTTAATGCTCAGATCTTGATAAAGCGAAAATGTCTGGGTCAAATAACCTATTTCCAGGCGCACTTTGCGCGGGTCTTCTCCAAGAACCGAAACATCACCGGCGCTTCTGTTCATAATGCCGCCGAGGATGTGGAAGCTGCTGGTTTTCCCGGCTCCGTCCGGACCAATCAGTCCAAAGATTTCGCCTTCATAAATTTGAAAATCGATTTCATTGAGCGCGGTCAATTTACCGTAAGTTTTCGACAGGCCGCAGACCGACACCACCGGCGCCTGCACTGGTGCGCGTGGATATGCTCCGGTAAGCATCCTGCTCATCGTTAATTCAACCTGATGCGAGCGTCTGCGGGCATGCCCGGTTTGGCGAAACCGGCCGGATTGTCGATGCCGATTTTGACGCCGAAAACTTGCTTTATTCGATCATCCTTGAAATAAATATTTTCAGGCGTAAAAGACGCCTGCGGATCTACCTGAATAACTTTGCCGCTCAAAGGCTTTTTCGGGTTGGCATCGAGATAGACTTCGCAACTTTGCCCGACGCGAACTTTACCGATTTGAGCTTCCGGAATATAGGCGCGCAAATAAACCTTATTCAAATCAATGACCGAAAGAATTGTCTGTCCGGGAGTCACCACCGCTCCCGGTTCCATCGCACGGGCCGTGACGATACCGTCAATTGGACATAGTATTTTCAAGTATGCAACATTTGCCTTTATCTGATCGCGATCAGCAATGGCAGCGGCGACCTGATTCTCCGCACTTTTCAAATCATGGTCCGCTTGTTCCAGTTGCCGCTCCAGTGAGATTTTTTCAGCGCTCTGAATATGCGGACTCAGGCGGCTGGAACGAGCCTGATCCAGTTGTCCTTTAGAAGAATAAAGCTCCTTCGCGACAGCACTTAAATTAGCTTTAGCCGAATCAACAAGAGCCTTTTCAGTTTCAAAAGTATTGACTACTTGATCATACTCATCGCGAGTGACAGCCTCTTTTGAAATCAGAAACTCGTAGCGTTCCTTCCTTGTTTTGGCCAGATTCAAGTCTGCCTCGGTCTTAATCAAATTCGATTTCGATTCACTAAGCCGGGATTCAGCCATAGCAACTTTCGATTCCCACTCACGAATTTTGCCGACGCTATCTTCTTTTGATTGAGCCACTTTCAATAAACATTCATCTATCTGGCTTTGCAAAACGAGCTTTCTGTCCTTGGCCGACTCGACTTGCATTTTGGCTTTTTCAATCATCGCCTCAGTGCCCCGCAACTGAGCCTGAATGTCATCGTCGCTGATTTGAGCAATCAGCTCGCCCTTAACTACAGCTTCTCCTTCACGATGATTTATTTCATCGACGCGACCGCCGATTTTGGCGCCGATATTTGTTTCATATCCTTCTACTCTGCCGCTTGCTTCAAGAAGATCGCTTTCCTGAACGGGTCGATTGAAATAAGTAAATAATCCAAAGGCCAGGGCGCCCGCCAATAGCAAGATAAGCAGAGCTTTCATGAACGCCGGCACTCCGGCATGAGAGCTGCCGGAACTTGCAGGGGCAGAGTCCGCAGACTCTTTGTTTGCCGGCTCGGTACTCGTTTTCTCAGTAGCCATCGCTT
>JAIEPM010000521.1 GCA_019748395.1 Candidatus Obscuribacterales bacterium | reverse complement strand
GCGACTTAGTTTTGTAAGTTCTTCAGTTGCTAATTGCAAGATCGCAGGCAGGTCGCCCGAGATGCGGAGCTGGCTGACAATGTCGCGAATAATTCTTTGTGCATCCGGAGCAAAAACCGTGCGAACTTCCTGGGTGATGTTGGTCCAGGCCGCATCACGCAAATTCTCTCTTAAGTTTTTTATCCCTTCTTTGTTTTTGCCCGGACTGAGAAAGCCTGTGCCGTTGCCGCCGTTTTTTCCCTTCGTTTCGCTCTCATGTCTTTCTTCAGGTGGGCTGAAGCTTCCTTCCAGACCGTGAAAGTTAAAGGGTTCTTCATCAAGCAAGCTCGGGTCACCGAAAATTCGTTCTTTCGGCGTTGCTTGCGGCTGAATCTTACTTATAATCTCTGCCGCCTGCTCTGCGGGTGGCTCCACTTTGGCCTGGGGCTTGCTTTTGGCCGGCATCTGTATTGCGATCGGTTTGGGCGGCGGCGCAGGCGGCAAATTGGACAGTTCTTTGACGGCGCTGCCCACAAGAATTGCCGTGTCTTCATTGATCTCGACTGCGCTTTTGGGAAATTCAGTTTCTTGCCCGGGCAAGACTAGATCTTTTGCAGGCTGATTAGCTAGATTGCGCTGTTTGAGCACGGGCCAGTCCTGTCGAATTTGGCTTACGAAATGCGGCGCAGTCACAGGATTGCCGACTGCCTGCCGAGCATCTTCCAGCCGATTTGACTCGGAAAGGTCGATGAATTGCAAAACCGTGGACATCTGGTCGAAAGCTTTCTTGACTATATGCTGGTCGATGGAGCCGACGCATTGATAAACATCGGAATGCTCGTCCGAGCAATGACCGTAAACAACCATCGAGATGCCCTGGCTGTGAACCAGAAAGCAAAACTCGTCCTGCTTGTCGCTTCGGTCTTCGGAGAAAATCGAGATACTGAAAGCATCCCGGCTCAAGGTGCGAAATTTGCTTGATTCAGGCAAGAGCCATTTCGCATCGCGAGTTGACCAGTAAACGAGTACTGGTGAGATACTCTGGTAAATGACACGTTCTTCAACCTTGCGAAAGAAAGGCAGGAATTCTTCAGCCTTCAGTTTGCCAAGGGGGAGCGCGCCGGCACCTGCCTGCTGAACCAGCATCATGAAAAGTTGGGTTCTGGTTTGTTCTACCATGGCAGCCCGCTATGCCAAAATCGCCTTAAGGGGAAGAGTTTTCGCCAATCTTTCAGCCCCTTTAAGAGCTTACCCGCTCAGGGCTCAATCTAATCAAGGGAGGCAGCCGGAGGCATCATCTTTACACTGGCTGCCCTCGAGCTTGTGGTCTTGAGGCGCCTGGTAGACAATAGGGGCTTGTCCGGCTCCCGGCCGGCGCCCTCTCGGGATTTCAGGAATGAAAATGATGACAGAAACGCTATTGAGCCCGGAACTTTATCAGAAAAATCTGGATTTCTGGCAAAGAGCCTGGGATATGGTCAAAACTCCCTATACTCAAATGCCCGACCTGGACTACATTCCGCGTATTCCGGCTGCACTTTCGAATAAGCAGGATTCAGTGCTTGACCTTGGTTGCGGCAGTGGTTGGCTGAGCGTATTTCTGGCCAGGCATGGCTTCAAGTCATATGGTGTCGATGTCGCGGAGCACGCGATTGAGCTGGCCCGCTCATGGGCTTCCAGCGAGAATCTGGATATTGAATTTTCCGTGCAGGATATTTGTGAGCTGGAATTTCCTGCAGACTCTTTTGGTGCTATTGTTGCCAACTCAATTTTTGAACATTTGACTTATAAATTGGCTGAGCAATGCATAGCTTCATTGAAGCGAGTTCTGAAGCCCGGCGGTGTTTTTATCGGCTGCTTTGATCTGGTCGGAACCGGACCCGGAGAATATTTCGAGCTTGATGATCAAACGCATGTTTACACGGATAAGGGACGGCAGGGCATGATGCTTCGCTGTTTTTCAGATGAGGAATTGGCAAGCTTATTTGCCGATTGGCAAATTAAAGAGCTGTCTAAAACCAGCTCGGGCAGTCGCTTCTTAATTGCAAGTATTTAAGCCTGAAATTTTGACCGCTAATCATGGTCTTTGCATTTTGCCAGTTGCTCGGCTAATGTATTGCGTTCGAAGAAAACGCCATTGACCAGACCCTGAATGCGCTTTTCACTCTCTGCCAGCTCCAGCCGTTTTTCAGCAAGCAAACAATAGCTTTCTTCAATTTCGGCGCCCAGATAGTTGCGATTGAGTTTTTTCGCTACTACGGAGCTGCTGCCGCTGCCCAGGAATGGATCAAAAACCAGATCTCCTTCATTTGAGCTTGCCAGAATTAAACGGGCAAGCAGTTTCTCGCTTTTCTGGGTTGGATGCTCGGTGTTTTCAGGCATGGACCAGAATGGAATGCTGATGTCGGTCCAGAGATTGGAAGGGTGTGTGTCGCGAAATGCACCGCTTTTGGTATCGTCCCAGTCTTTCGGTTTTCCGTCGGTATGGCGATAAGGTGCAATAACTTTTCTGCGCAGTTTGACTTTGTCAAGGTTGAAAGTGTAGTTGTCGGACATGGTGCAAAACCAGATATCTTCAGTGGCGTTTTTCCAGTTTGCTTTTGCACCGCGGCCTTTTTCTCGTTCCCAGGAAATGCGGTTTCGCACTTTAAAGTATTTTGCGGCTGCTTTGTAAATCGAAATTGAACTGAACCAGTCGCCGCAAATGTAAATGCTGGCGTTGAGCTTTAGTTTGGGTTTTAGAAGCGCCAGCCTTTCAGAAAGCCATTCCTCGTAATCATTTTCAGAGAGTTTGCTGAATTTGCTGCCTTTGAATTTTTTGTTCAGATTATAAGGCGGGTCAAGAATTAAAAGGCTGACTGAGGATTCAGGCATATGCGGCAAAAGTTCCAGAAAATCACCGTTAAACGTGCCGTTCGGGCAGCCTTTTGCACGCCATTGCCTTGCGCTTTTGAAAATTCGGGATCTGAATTTTGCAATTTCAGCCTCAGAAAGCTGCAAGGTTTTGTTTCTAGGCGAGATTTTTTTCTGCTTCGGACTTTCCGAATTTGAGGAGGCTCTTTGCGGCAAAATTATTACTCCGCGATGAGCTTTGCTGAGCTGGCCGGCAGGACCAGAAACTTGCTCTGACCGGCTGAATGAGAGCTGTTTTTCTTGTCCAGCGATGCTTTCCAGTAAATGTTTTCGGCAATTTTGAGATGATAGTCGCAAGAGGCGCCCTGAAAGCTGCGATGAATTATTTCGACTTTGAAAACATTGATTTCTTCAGCTTTTTCCTTTTCGCATTCAAAGCTGTCATGAATGCTGAAGGCCGTGCTGCGCATCCAGACCGTGACTTCTTTCCCCTTTTCCAGATGCTTTTCAGCTACGCCGCTCAGCGTCCAGAGGCTGAGTCCTGAGCTTGCATTCCTGATTTTGCAGTATGGTGCTTTCAATTCCAAAACTTCGCCTTTGATCAGATTTGTCTGACCTATGAAATCGGCAACAAAAGCCGTGCGAGGTTTTTCGAAGATTTCTTCGGGGCTGTCCAGCTGTTCTAATTTACCCTGAGATAGAACTGCGATTCGATCTGAAAGTGCAAAAGCTTCTGCTTGATCATGCGTGACCATAACAAAGGTTGTTTTCAGCTCTTTTTTAAAGCGAGCCAGTTCAGCTTGCATTTCAACTCTGATTTTCGGATCAAGAGCGCTCAAGGGTTCATCAAGTAAAAGCACTTTTGGCTTATTGACTATGGCTCTTGCAAAAGCAACGCGTTGCTGCTGTCCGCCGGAGAGTTCTCTGGGAAAGCGCTTGATAATATGCGGAAGGCGCACCAGATTTAGTGCTTCTTCGACTCTTGCGCCGATTTCTTTCTCGGGGCAGGCTTTAGACATACGCAAGCCGAAAGCAATATTGTCGAAGATGTTCAAGTGCGGAAAAAGG
>JAIEPM010000156.1 GCA_019748395.1 Candidatus Obscuribacterales bacterium | reverse complement strand
GCCCGATTTTACAGGGTTATGGCGCCGGCCGTAATACAACTTATAAAAGCCGCTTCTTTTGCGGGTTGTAAAGCAGAGGGGCGGTTTTCAATTAAAGAATTCGGCATGCAGTTGCCGAACAGCCTGATCCGACTGGGCGGCGTTTACCACGAAGCTCAGGTTTATGTCCGAAGCGCCGCCTGAAATCATCAGAACCGTTATATCTCCAAGTGCCTTAAAGACCCGCCCGGCGATGCCGCTTTGTTCTCTGAACTGCCTGCCGACCACGCTGACTATCGAGACATCTCTGGACAATTGCACTTCCGCATACTCGCTGAGTTCGGCTTGCAGCTTGTCTAATTGATCGCTGCTGTCGATAGTAAGTGCGATTGAAACTTCGGAAGTCGAAATTAGATCGACTGCGATTTTGTGTCGATCAAAAATCTCAAAAACCTTAGCCAGATAGCCGTGGCTCATCAACATATTGGGAGAGCTTAGATAGATGGCTGAAATGTTTTTCTTTGCTGCCACTGCGCGAATCAAATCGTTGCTGTTAACTGTTGACTTAATTATGGTACCGGCAAAGGTCGGATTCATCGTGTTCAAAATTCGAACCGGAATGTTCTTGTCCACGGCCGGATGAATCGTCATTGGATGAAGAACTTTTGCTCCGAAGTAGGCAAGTTCGGAGGCTTCTTGAAAGGAGACCTCGGGCAAAACTCGGGCATTTTTTACTACTCGCGGATCTGCCGACATCATGCCGTCTACGTCGGTCCAGATTTGAATTTCATCTGCATCTACGGCGACACCGAAAATTGATGCACTGTAATCGGACCCGCCGCGGCCAAGTGTGGTGTTGATACCAGCTTCGGTGGCGGCAATAAAGCCCTGGGTGATCACCAGTTCTCCGGCATTGTAGGCGTTTTCAATGGCTTCTTTGCAGCGCGGAATCAGCTTCTCCCAAATTGGTCTGGCTTTGCCGAAATTTTCATCGGTGACCAGCATGCTTCTGGCATCCAGCCAGCGCGCTTTCATTGATTTTTCTCGAGCCAGAGCCGCTACGATTTTAGAGGAGAGCAGTTCACCGAAGCCGGAAATGGCATCAAGAGAGCGTTTTGAAAGCTCTCCCAGATAAGCCACACCTTTGTAGAGAATCAGTAATTCGTCCAGCTTTTCAGAAACTGCGGCAAGCAGCTCGCTCTTCGTTGTTCCGTCCTTAAACAAAGCCTCGATGGCTTCAAGATGCTTTGCCTTTATTTTTTCGCTTACTTTAAGAGCCTCTTCCAGCTTTTGAGACTGAGAAAGCTCGGCTCCTTCGATCAGCAAATTGGTAACACCCGACATTGCCGACAGCACCACGATTGGATGTTTGCCTTTTTCTTGCGCGCTTGCGACCAGAGTCAGAACTTCTTCAATTCTGGCGGCCGAACCGACTGAGGTGCCGCCGAATTTCATTACTAAGTAGGGACTTTGCTTATTCATTTTTTTTGGCTTTTCTGTTTCACTTTCTTACGTGAGGGGGCGACGCCAGGCGCCGCCCTCTCTTTTAGGGTCCGGAACTTTCTTTTCAGAATTCCGTTATCTTGCTATTTGAGGAGAACTTAGCGTCTGTGGATATTGGCTCCCAGTCCACGGAATTTCTCTTCTAGTTTTTCGTAACCACGGTCGAGGTGATGCAGTCCGCTCACTTCCGTGATGCCCTGTGCACCAAGACCCGCCAGGATCAAAGCTGCCGATGCTCTCAAATCCGGGGATTTTACTTCGGCACCCATCAAATTGGGAACACCTTTGATTACGGCGCTATTGCCTTTAACTGAGATGTCTGCACCCATTCTGCGCAATTCGCCTACTTGCATAAAGCGATTTTCGTAGATGGTTTCTGAAACAATCGAAGTGCCGTCGGCATGAGCGAGTGCCGCCATGATTGGCGACTGCAAATCGGTGGGGAATGCCGGATAAGGAAGGGTCGTGATTTCGGTCGGTTTGGGACGACCATGCATTTTGACCTTTATTGTGTCCGGGGCGTAGATGGAAACTTCCGCTCCCATTTCCTGCATCTTGCTGATCAGAGAATAAATATGATGCGGATTGACTTTCTCGATCACAACTTCACCACCGGTACACATAGCTGCGAGCATGAAAGTTCCGGCTTCGAGCCTGTCGGGGATGACATCAAATGTGGCACCATGTAATTCGTCGATACCGACACCATCTATGGTGATCTGATATGTACCGGCTCCGCTTATCTTGCCGCCGATGGCATTGATGAAATCAGCGAGATTGACGATTTCCGGATCTTGCGCGGCGTTTTCGATGACGGTCTGGCCTTCGGCAAGAACTGCGGCCATCATGATGTTTTCAGTGGCGCCGTTGGAGGGACGATCTAGATACACACGAGTACCGACCAGGCGGTCTGCTTGCGCGTATACATAACCATGTTCAATTTTGACGTCGCAGCCCATGAGCTTGAGGCCGCGTTCGTGCAGGTCGATGCGGCGTTCGCCGATGGCGCATCCGCCCGGCAGAGAAACTTTTGCTTGACGGAAACGTGATACCAGCGGACCGAGAACAACAAACGATGCTCTCAGTTGGCTCACCAGCTCATAAGGGGCTTCTATTTCGCTGACATCACGAGCATTGATGATAACTTCGCCGTCTGCGACTGTTACTTTGCCGCCTAAGTGACGGATGACTGCTGCCATCATACTGACGTCGGTCAGGTTGGGAACATTGCGCAGTACGCATGTTTCTTTGGTTAGAATTGCGGCTGCCATTATTTTCAGGACTGCGTTTTTGGCGCCGCCGACATAGACGGAGCCGTTGAGTTCGCGACCACCTTGAATGATGATCTTCTGTTCTGGTTCGCCGTCGCCTGGACGTTTTGGTGGATCTAGTCTTGTTACCTGAGTTGTCATGTTTGTCTCCAACGACGAAATAGTAATGGCGTCTGCTGGTATTGCGATTCTATATCTTCCGCAAATTCGTTGAGAATGCTGCTAATCCTCAACCTTCCACGAATTAGTTTACACTGGCAACGTAAACCCTGTGTTAAGCGCGAGCTAATTTAACTTGGGAAATAGCAGTTGCAAGCGCCGAGAAGCTGATAATTTTTGCCGAAGCTTTTTTCTGCGGAGCTTGAAAGCCGGTTTCGAGCTATGCTCGCCAAGGCAGTGCTACACTGGGTAACGAGAGGCTTGTCAAGTTGCTCCGGCGGGTGAATTTACTTAAATGATCAAGAACTATATCCTGAATATTTGCAGAATATCAGCTGCGTCTATCTGCTCTCTCAGCCTGCTTTCAGCTTGTTCGATGGGTGAAGAGTTGAGGCGGATTGAAGCTGCTAAACAAGCAAAGCAAATGCGTGAAGCTTCAAGAAGCAGCAACTTGAACGGTGAGCAGCTCTTCGTGCGCAGTTGCAACACCTGCCATCCTGCTGGAAAAGCCGGAATGGGTCCGCGTCTTGATCAAATTGATTTGCATTATCAAGACGACGCAGCTTTGAAAAAGTTTTTGCGCAGCGGTAAAGGCATGATGCCGGGACAGCCTGAAGACTCAATCAACGACGAAGAAATGAGCAATTTAATTGTATATTTGCGCAGTCTGAGCGCCGAACTGAAAGAGGATAAATAGCACCATAGCTGGTGCTATTTATCAGACTAGCCTCTGAGAACATTTGCAATCCAAATTACAATTGCGGCAAAAAGTATATATTGCGCGGTGCGCGTTATGATTCCTGGGTTGGCCACATAGGTCGGCTCCACCGGGCTGTATTTTGTAAGACTCTCGGCAATCTTTTCTTTGTCGGCCAGATAGACTGAATGAATCAAAAGCGGTCTCAAGCTTTTCGGTTTGTTTGGAAGTTTGTAGATGATTAGCATCAACTCCGGACTGACGTACATTTGCACTACCTGTGTC
>JAIEPM010000670.1 GCA_019748395.1 Candidatus Obscuribacterales bacterium | reverse complement strand
ACTCGCGTACCGGGCGGGGTAAAGAAAGAGCTTATCAAGAAGTATCCTGTAAAAGCTAATCTTGAAGATTACGATGCCGCCTATGCCAGCTTCTCCTGGGACGACGCCAAAAAAGATATCAGCTGGTTTGCCGAAGGCAAAATGAACGCAGCTTTCAATGCAGTCGACCGTCATATGAATGACGGTCGCCGCAACAAAGTCGCGCTTTATTCGGTGGACGCGCAGAACAGGCTTGAAACCTTCACTTTCCAGGACATGCATTATTTGTCCAATCGTCTGGGCAATGCCTTGAAAAATCTGGGTATCGGCAAAGGCGATCGCGTTTTTGTTTTCATGCCTCGCATTCCCGAACTTTATATAGCCAGTGTGGCAATCGCTAAAATCGGCGCTGTAATTGGTCCGCTATTTTCAGCATTCGGACCGGATGCTCTGAGAGATAGATTGCACGACAGCGGCGCCAAAATTGTAATTACAACGCAAGAACTGAAGCCGAAACTGGACGAAATTCGCGACCAGCTGACTGATCTTGAATACGTGATTGTGGTCCGTAACTCAGGTGAATTGAAGCCTGGTGACCTTTCGTTTGAAGAGTTGATGGTCGGCTCGTCCGAGCATCTGGCGCCCACTCATATGGATCCCGAAGATCCGCTTTATTTGCTTTACACCTCGGGTACCACCGGTAAAGCTAAAGGTATCTTGCACGTTCATAACGACATTATCGGATTGCATGCCACCACCAAATGGGTGCTTGATCTGAGAGAAGACGATGTTTACTGGTGCACGGCAGACCCGGGCTGGGTCACGGGTACTGCTTACGGCATATTCGGACCCTGGTCCAATGGTGCTTCAGTGGTGGCATATGAAGGTCGCTTTGATGCAACAAGCTGGTATCAATTAATCGACCGTTTGAAAGTCACTGTCTGGTATACGGCGCCGACAGCGCTTCGCATGTTGATGAAAGCCGGAGATGAAGAAGTTCAACAGCACTCACTTGAAAGTTTAAGACATGTATTGAGCGTCGGTGAGCCGCTGAACCCCGAAGTTATTCGCTGGGCTCTGCGTGTTTACGGCTTGCCGGTGCATGATAACTGGTGGCAGACTGAAACCGGTATGCAACTGGTATCAAACTTGCCTTGCCTGCCTGTGAAACCTGGTTCTATGGGCAAGCCTCTGCCGGGTGTATTTGTAACTGTCGTGGATGACGACGGCAATGAGCTTTCCCCCGGCCAACTTGGTCGCCTGGTTGTTCGTCCGGGCTGGCCTTCCATGCTCAGGCAAGTATGGCGCAATGAAGAGAAGTTCAAAGAATATTTCAAGATTCCCGGCTGGTATTTCAGTGGTGATAATGCCTGGCGCGATGAAGACGGATATCTCTGGTTTGTGGGCAGAGCTGATGATGTAATTAACACTGCCGGACACAGAGTCGGACCCTTTGAAGTCGAGTCTGCGCTTGTCGAACATGAAGCTGTTGCCGAAGCCGGAGTTATCGGTAAGCCCGATGACGAGCGCGGTGAAATCATCAAAGCTTTCATTGTGCTGGCAAACGGCGTAAAACAAAGCCCGAAATTGCTTGACGAAATACGTGATTTCACCAAGCGTAGATTGGCTGCTCATGCTTATCCTCGCGAAATAGAAGTTCGCGAGAATCTGCCTAAAACAAGAAGCGGGAAAATCATGCGTCGCTTGCTGAAAGCCTGGGAACTTGGATTGCCGGTTGGCGACACTTCATCTCTGGACGAAGAATAAATCTTCAGCCTTCAATAAGATAGAACCTCAAAAGCCTGTATATGCAGGCTTTTGGCCAGGTCCTGGATAATAATGTCCATGGCGTCCCATGAGCGTGAGTTGATTACGATCACCAGTTCTACATAGTCCGCGCCTCGCTCGAGAGATTTGAGGCTGACGTCTTTCGGCAAAAGAGCTTTGAGTTGTTCGAGATCGTCTGGTTTGATACGAACCCTAAGAAATCTGCTGCTTGGTGCTTCGTCATCAGGACAAAATTTCTCGACGATTCTGCCCATGAAAAGAAGTAGCAAAAGTACAAGTGCACAAAGCGAAGGGAAGCCCAAGCCGCAAGTTACGCCGAGGCAAGCTGCAAAAAAGATGGATGCTGAGGTTGTCAGACCAACTGTAATGTGACCGCGGCGTACAATCGCTCCGGCGCCTACAAAGCCAATGCCGGTGAGTATCTGACCTGCCAATCTGCTCGGGTCGAGATTGGCTTCCGCTTGCAGCATCGCTGCAAGCGGACCGGCAAGAGTGGCTACGCATGAGGCTAGAGCCAGTAAGCAGTGGGTACGGATTCCAGCTACCTTTTGCTTGTTGCTTCTTTCTGCACCAATAATAAAAGCAAAAATCAGAGCGCAAAATATGCGGCCTGAGGCATCGAAGAAAATCGAGCCGCTCGAAATTCCCAGTAGTGAATCCAGTAAAAACTTGCCCGCCACCTCAACCGTCCTGGCCGAGATTGGTCAGTATGTCGAGCGTTACAAAAGAACCGCTCGCTTTAAGAGATGCTTTCTGTTTCCGCATTTTCGGCAAGACCTGTGGACTTTCTGGCTCGGGGGAGCTATCTGTGGAAATGGCTGCCAGTCTGACAAAAGCTCCATTTTTTTCAGAGAGCTTTGCGTCTCTTTTTCTGAGAAGCAGACGCTGAGCCCAATAGATGCCGCCAAGCACTCCCGCAAAACTTGATATGAGTGCTAAAACGACCAGCTGTGCCATGTTTGCGGGGCTCCTTAACCTTTCCTTAACCATACATCGACCTATACCCATTAGACCTGGGTTCTAAACGGTAATTTTTGAGAATTTTGGCTGCTCATGCAGTTTTTAATTATTCAGGGTAACTTACCGCTTTTTGAATCGCTTGCTGGAATTAGCTCTGCATGCCTATTTTGCTGAAACCCATAGCTTTTAAATTTCGCTCTTAATAAAGCTGAATATGGCGGAAGGCAGCTCTAGTGAGATAATTAGTTAAGTAGAAGCTGCAACTTTCCGATATTTCTGCAATTGCGGGCTTTGCCCCTACCAGAGATATATTTGCTGTATATGCAAGTTGCGGTCTGAGTTTTTCTTGAACAGGAAATGAACCTTTTTGCTGAATCTTACGTCTAAAAAACTATGCAGCTTAAAGGCGCTTGCCAAGCGTATTTGCTGTTTTTCTTTGTCCTGAAGAAGCTCTGGAGTTTATATGGAAGTGGAATCTAATTTCAACGATACAAATCTAGAGCGTATACCACCTCAGTCCGTCGAGGCAGAACAGGCTGTGCTTGGTTCGATTCTCGTAAACCCGGAGTCTGTATCTAGAGTTATTGATGTTATTAAGCCCGAGCAGTTTTATCGCAAATCGCATCAGGTAATTTGCGCCGCCATCATCGATCTTTTCGAAAAGAGCGAACCCATCGATATTGTGACTGTAGCTCAGTTTTTGAAAGATCAGGGCAAGCTCGATCTGGTTGGCGGCCGGCAATATCTCACAGACCTTGCCATGTCGGTTGCCACCACTGCTAATGTGGAATATTACGCCAAGTCTGTAGCCGAGAAAGCACTGCTTCGAAATTTGATTAAAGCCGGGACTGAAATTGTTTCAACCTGCTATGAAGAAACTGACGCAGATGTTGCTGTTGATAAGGCTGAGCGTCTGGTTTTTGGTATTTCCGAAAATCGCAGCATGCAGCAACTGGTGCCTATTCGTGATGTAGTTAACGAATCATTTGCTCGTATTGAAAAGCGCTATGAGCAGAAAGATTCTTTATCCGGACTCTCAACTGGATTTTACGATCTTGATGAAATGACTTCCGGCTGGCAGCGCTCGGATCTGGTAATTGTGGCTGCCCGCCCAGCTATGGGAAAAACTGCGTTCACATTGAATATTGCACAGCACG
>JAIEPM010000307.1 GCA_019748395.1 Candidatus Obscuribacterales bacterium | reverse complement strand
GCAAGAATAGCAAGCAATAACAAAAACACAATTCTGGCTTTACCGGAAACCAGACTCGGTCTGATTCCCGGGCTTGGCGGCACCCAGAGATTGCCGCGTTTGATTGGTCTGAAAGCTGCGCTCGACCTGATCTTAAGCGCAAATAGTATCGATGCGGCCAAAGCCCTCGAGCTCGGATTGCTTGACGAACTGGTCGACGCAGACGATCTTATTGCAGCCGGCGAACGCAAAGCCCTTTCGCTAATAGATTCACAAAGCTGGAAAGACTTGATTGCTCAAAACGAAACAGCATTGAGTAGTGTGGAAACAGTCAAAGCCGGTTTATTTTGCCGGAACGATATGAGTATCGAAAAAGCAGAAAAACTCCTGAGTATTTCGGAGCGAGCGGTGAAATTGAGAACCAAGGGTCATTATCCCGCTCAAAACGAAGCTATAAACGCAATTCGAGTTGGCTTGAAAGAGGGAATGAGCACCGGTCTTAAATATGAGGCCGACGCCTTTGCAAAGCTGGCAGCCGGAGAAGTTGCAGCCAATCTAATCTCGCTATATTTCAACACCGATCTGGCCAAAAATGCAAGCCTGGCGCTTGTCAAAAAGTTTCCGGAAAGCCCCCTCAAATGCCTGGGCATAATCGGCGCCGGAACCATGGGCACAAGCTTGGCAGAACTGGCTGCAGCTTGCGGGATAAGCGTCATTCTAAGAACAGACGATGCAAAAATTTCAATTGTAAAAGAGCAAATTCATCAGCTTGCCCAGCGCGGCGCCAAATCATCGAAGCATGATAGCGAAAAGGAACATCAGGATGCACTTGCAAAGATTCTGGAACGCATAAAAATAGTCAGTGCCTTAGATGAGCTCAAAGAAGCAGACCTGATAATCGAATGCGTTCTTGAAGATCAAGAAATCAAGTCCGAGATTCTCCAAAAGCTCTCAGAACTAGTCAAAGATGATTGCGTGGTTGCGACTAACACGTCTTCTTTATCGATCTCAAATCTTTCAAAATCACTCTCCAAAGCCGAAAATTTCCTGGGCTTACATTTTTTCCATCCAGTTGATCGCATGCCGCTGGTTGAAATCATTCCGCACGCTTTAACGAGTAAAAATAGCCTGGCTAGAGCAACTGATTTTGTTTTGAAGCTGGACAAAGCACCGCAAGTGGTGAAAGACTACCCGGGCTTTTTGATCAATCGACTTCTGACTGTTTACCTCTTCGAACTTGCCAGACTGGCAGAGGAAAAGACGCCGCTGAACTGGGTTGAAGATTGCATGCTTGAATTTGGAATGCCCATGGGTCCGCTGCAAATAATGGACGAAATCGGAATCGATGTAGCCTTCACTGTAGCCAAAACACTGGAAGATGGTCTTGGCGAAAGAATGAGATCTCCGGAAATCTTCAAACGTGGCATAGCCATTGGCATGACAGGAAAACGAGGCGGAGTAGGCTTTTACCTCTGGGACGGCGAAAGAAAGCTTGCTATTAACCCGGATATGCTTGAAAAAACAGAAGCTGTAATTTCAGAATCTAAATGCGACGAACTTGAAAAAAATAGAATTAGAGACCGAATGCTTTTGCCGATGCTGGACGAGGCAGCCCGTTGCCTGGAAGAGAAAGTCGTATCTAGAGCCAGAGAAGTAGATGCAGCATTGATTCTGGGACTGGGTTTCCCGGCATTCAGAGGCGGCTTGCTGAAATACGCAGACAGCAGAGGGCTAAGCTCTCTTGTTGCAAAACTGGAAGAGATCTATAAGCATACAGAAAGTGTGGGCTCTGCAAGCCACCGACAACTTAGCAATCTGCTAAAGAAATACGCCTCTGATGGTCGAGGTTTTTATTCACTGGCAGGAAAAGAAGACTGAGGATATATTGAACAAGCGCCTTTTTATCGCTTCATTTCTCGATAAGCAGAGCCAGGAAAGAATAAGCGAGCGCCAGTCTTATTTTCAGGCTAAATTCGAATGTTCAGGCAACTTGAAACTACGCTTTGTAAGGGCAGAAAAACTGCATCTGACCTGGCTTTTTCTGGGTGATTGTCCGGAAGAGTCTATTTGCGAGATAAATAGCGTTCTCAGCTCCTTGCTGAAGGGAAAAGCCAAGCTGCAAGGGATGTTCACAAAAGAATCTATTCTCGGTCCGGATAGCCGCCCGCAAGCCTTTGTGCTTGAAGCCGATCCGGCTGGTCCGGAGATTAGCTTGCTGCAAAAAGAAATAAAAGAATCACTGCAAAAATTCCTTCAAAAACCGGATAAAAGCATATTTCGACCGCACTTAACTATTTTTCGTTTCCAAAGAGACTTAAAGCAAAAAGTCGAAATAAAAAAATCAGCTCTAAGCGATTGTGATTTGCTACCTTTTGTAATGAAAATCCAGAGCCTATATCTGCTGGAAAGTCACGCCGGAAAAAACAAAGACTCATATGAAATTCTTGCCGAGTTCAAGCTAGGCAACGAATTATATTCAAAAGAACAGGCTCAAGGCTGCTGAGGAGTGCTACCGGGAAGCGGCGCGAGAGACTCACCCCTGGGACTTGCCCCTCCTGCAACAAAAGTACCCTTGGGCATAGCAATGGGGCTTGCCGACTTCAGATTAGCCGGCGCAGCTGAACTTAAACTCGGCAAAGGCAGTGGTCCGTGAATCTGCACATAAACTGAGGCAAGCGGCGCATCATCTTCATTTTCTTCATCACTTGCAGGAGCGGGCTGCGTACTGCGCTTAAGCGCGAGAGCCTGTGTTCGAAAGTTTTCCTTGTTTGCCAGAAAGTTGTCCAGATCAAAATTCACAGGATCAGTATGATCGCCTTGCTGAGCATAGCGGTGAGTGATCACATTTTCGCTTGAGACATTGAAACGCTGTTGTAGATAAGTAAGCAGCCGGATTACGGCGGTCCGCTGGGCTTGCGGATAATTCTGCATGCCGGTGTGATTCATTTCAATGCCGATGGTATTGTCATTGTTTATACCAGGCAGAGTTTTAAAAATATTGACATGAACTGAAGCAAGATCCGGATCAAGCGCTTGCAAAATCGTGCCGTCTCGATCAACAACATATTGAGCACCAGGATGACGCCGCCCCATCGAGTTCCAGCCATTAACAACGTTTTTAGCCGGAACTGGAATTCCGGTTTCAGTGGAATGCAAAACTATATATTTAACACTTTCTCGGCGATTGAAGATTCCACCGGAAAGAGGATAGTGCTGAAAAACACCGGCTCTGACCATTTTTTCAGGACTGATATCATCAGCAATACCACGAGAGAACAATTCCTTTATCCTGGCGCTGGCGGATTCATCGAGCGGGCTGCGGTCGAAGTCAGGAGCTTTCATCATAAAGAAATCAAGCGGATAAGCGTATTTCGGCTTTGCCGCAGTCGTTTTTTTCTTGACAGACGAATGATGACTACTCCGATGAGAGCCTGAGTGTAAATGCGAAGATGTTTTGCTGCTCTTGTGAGCAACAGAATGTGAATGCCTCCTCGAACGAGCCTCTGCATATCGACAGTCAAAGACCGTTCCAGCAAAGCTAAGAGCGGAAACAAGCCATAATGACAAAAGACTGTGTTTCCCAGTTAGCATCGCCTGCGCCAGCCCTGCATTAGAACGACCGCTTTCACTTTTGACATGAAAGAACAAAAGCAAACTACTTAAATTATATAGCGGCAGATTAGAGGACGCAAATCTCCCTACTGTATATATAGTTGGCTTCAGTCTATCCAGCCGCCACCCAGCACATAAGTGTCACTGAGGTCATATATTCCAAGTACTTGACCAGAAGTAATTGCCGGTTGCGGCTCGTCAAAAACAACTCTGACTCGAGAATCTGGAAGAGGATAGACCGTTGCGGCTTCAGCAGGACTGTTATAACGAATCTTAGCAAGGGCTTGAAA
>JAIEPM010000142.1 GCA_019748395.1 Candidatus Obscuribacterales bacterium | reverse complement strand
CCGTTGTTGAAACCGTGGCGCAGAGCGTGGATGCCGTAGTGAACGAGCGAGAAGTTCTCGTTTTCCGTTTCGGGCAGTTCGACAATCAGCACTGCCGGCTTGTCTTCGCCTTCGATGCGGGTAACGAGCCCGATCGTGCGGCCCGGCACGGCGTTGGAGATGAAGAGCTTCTCGCCGTTGACGACGTAGTCGTCGCCGTCCTTGTGCGCGATCGTTTTCAGGTTCGTGAGGTCCGAACCGGCGCCCGGCTCGGTGAGAGCGAAGGCGGAGATGCGGCTGCCGGAAGCGAGCTGCGGCAGGAAGTAAGCCTTCTGCTCCTCGGTGCCGAAGGCATTCACGGGATCGACGGCGCCGATGCAACCGTGAATCGAGGCGTAACCCGCTTCGGTCGGGAAGCCGGCCGCGGCCACTTCCGTGATCATGCGGGTGAAGCGGGTGAGCGTCGCGCCCTTGCCGCCGTATTTCTTGTCGACGAGCATGCCCCAGTAGCCGGCGGCGCCGAGGTCTGCGATCGTTTTCTTGCTGACCTTGCCGTTCTGGTCGTAGCCCGAGCCGTCGGCCTTGTTGGCCTTGAGCGCGGCGATTGATGCAGCGACGGTGGCTTCCACTTCCGGGTCGACCTTGTCGACGCCGGGCAGGAAGTGGCGCAGCCCAGCCTTGCGCCAGACGATGCGGTGCACGGGGCTGCCCGTGGTGCGGCCGCGTTCGCCGTAGAGTTCGTCGGTGGCGGAGTCGGCGCGGTCGATGGCGCCGGTGCGCTTGACCTCGTCCTCGCTCTTGCCGGCGTCGCGCAGGACGTCTTCGGCGAGGTTGCCGTCGTTCTTCGGCTTGCTGTTGCGGGGATCGTTCTTGATGTTCTTAGACATGGTTCTTATCCTTTGTGATCTGTGGACCGTCGCGTGAAAGAGCGCCGGTCCGGAACAGGGAGTTAAATTCCGATTGAGAAACGGAGGGCCGGGGCGCAGCATGCCACTCTCGGTGGTGCTATCGTCCGCCCCTCCGCAAACTGATGGGAAGCGACTGAGCTCAGTCCAGAAGACCGTGCTCGAGGAAACTTTGCCTTGCCTGAATAGCAAGCTTTTGAGGCTTGCCCTTCTTAGACAAAGCGACTGTTTTCAAGTCAGGCAGCGAGCCCAGGATGCTGAGCGCCTTGTTCAGGCGTTCGCCCTTGAGCGTGCCGTGCGACGCCAGGGCGTACACGGTGGTGCTGAAGCCTTCCAGAATCGCCAGCCACTTTTCGTCGGCTGTCAGTTCGAATCTGAGGGCATGGATGTGGCTGACGTGGGGGTGGATATCGACCACGCCCGCGGTGCCTTCATTCCAGGAACTGTCTGGTTTGATTCCCCAGATCCACTTCCAGAATCGGCGAAACATGCCCATTACGCCTTCCTGGAGATCTTCGCCGACGCAGAGGCCGACGACACTGGACGGCGGCACGCCGAAATGCCGGATCGGCACTCCAACAGGGCACATGCCGTCTTTGCTGAAAGCGCCATCGAAAAGATAGCGCCCTTTCAGCTTGGGGGGTTGGGTTACGCCGGGTATGGCGCAAGTAGCCTGCACAGCGAAGCCCACAGGACCAGGGTCCTTGGCCCACTGTATGCAGCGGCCGTCGCCGGTGTACTCGAAGATGCCGTCTTTCTTGAAGACGATTTGCGAGTCGCCGTCGACAGCCATGGTCCAGAACTTGTCCGGCCAGCTGGAAACTTTGGAGTTGATAAATGCCCCGAGCTTGTCGGTCTCCATAATACCGTAGCTCGGGCGGTTCTCTGGGTGCTCGTGATACTCCTTCAGCAGAATTGCCAGCAGGGTTCGAATCTTTCCGGCTTTGTTCACACACATTTCCCGGAAATCGATTTCGAGGGCAAACTGAAGTAGTTGTGCGGGTGGCATGCCCGCGGCCAGCATCACTGCCGGGATAGACCCGCCGCTCACACCGCCGATTGTGTCCCACTTCAATCCAGCTATCTGGCTGGCGAAGATGGAACCGCAACCGGCGAGGATTGCGCGTGATCCCCCGGCACTGATTACGTAGTGCGCCAGGAACCCACCGGGCTCAATCCCGTCGGGTGTCCTAATCATGGTACGCCTCATTTCGGTTTTTAGGCTCTGCCGCACCTCGCAATTGGATTTGCGTTTGTGCAGCGCGCGCCTGGTTTTTTGTTTAGGCTCATTTAAGAGTTCATTTCCGCAGCCAATGGGGCTGCAAGACGAATGCGCGATGCACGCGATCGCGAGGTATAAACTGACTGCCTTACGGCAGGGGCAGACTGAGCTGCTGAGCGCGTGAACTCAGCGGCTTCATAACCCAGAGGCTTTCCGGGCTGATATTGTCCTGCGGCCATTTGATGCCGATGCGGAGCTTCTCAGGAATCAGCTCTTCCGGCAGACTTTGCAGCACGCAAACCCAGCTTTGCTGGCTGCGTGTAAGCGGTGTGCCGTTGTCGCGAATTCGCTTCAAAGCCTGAGCGATGCCGGTCATTTTTTCCAGGTCGGCTTTGTAGCTGTATCGGTAAGAAACCGATGTGAACCACATGGCGACATGGTAGTGGCTGCACGCTGCTTCGAGCATGTCGTAGCCGCAGAGTTTTGCCAGTGTTTCCACACCGGCAAGCACTTGCTTCGCCACGTCTTTGATTGCTGCGCAGTGCTGCCCCGGTGCCCGCTTGCTTGCCCAGGCTTTGTCGAAAAGCTTGAGGAAGAGTTGGGGGCGGTCGAGGAAAGTAAACGGCTTTTCGACAAAGCGGTCGAGCTCCAGGTCGCCACAGGCGTCCTGAATCCGAGAACCCGGCGAAAAGCTGTAAATTGAAACTTCAAGCGAGCTGAGTTCTTTGCTCAACGGCTTGTTGCAGGCGTCGTGATAAGGGAAGGAGAGCAGAGCGCAATCGTTGGCGGCCATGCTGCCGTCATAACGACGGTCGCGCAGGGCCACCAGATAGATCGGCTCGGCTCTTCCCGAATCAACGTCGCCGACAAAGGCGCTGACTCTGAGTTTCCTCAGGTCTCGCTTGATGACGACTGCACCATATGCGGTGCGGTGGCAGACTGAGATGTATGGGTGGCGAACTTTATCTTTTCGCCCTTCAATTACGTGGGCGTTGATGTTGCTCGACTCATCTCCCGGAAAATGCCCGGCTGTCGTATCGCAGAGGCTGGGCTCGCCGACAGCGGTGAGTGGTCCAAGCAGTGCTTTTACAGTCGGAGTCAGCAGCAAATCAAAGATCATTTCATCCGTGATTGCCGCGCGGGAGAGAGGAGTTAGACCCAAGATCTCAGCTGCATCGTAGCTTTTGAATTTGAGCATAGTTGGTCTCCATGCTCGGGGCTTGCCCGATGTGCTTGAGATTAGAATCTCCGATTCTTAGACGGTGGGGTCTGAAGCTTGAGCTAAAGGCCCGGCGCCGTCACTTATCGGTATCTTTCTGGTCTATGACCGGGTCAACTCAGTCCCGCTTGAGCGTGCCCGGGATAAGCTCCCTGGCTTTAGCTGTCAGCGGCTTGTTGAACCAGAGGTTGTCCTGGCTGATGTTGTCCTGCATCCACTTTGGTCCGCCCAGGTAGAGCTCCTGAGGGATCAGTTCCTTGGGCAGCGATTGCAGAACGCAGACCCAGGATTCTTGCGGCCTGCTCAGGCTGACACCGGAGGCTTTCAGCTTCTCGATGGCAGTTTTGAGCTCGGCCAGCTGCTTTGCCTGGTCTTCGTAGGTGACCCGATAACCCACCGCCATGGCATACATCGCCACCCGTAGCAGTGTCCATGGCGAGCCGGAAACGTTGGGCGTGGTACGTGCCATCGCCGATGCCGATAACCAAACGGCGGAGTTCGCCATCATCGTACGTTCTGACCTCAAG
>JAIEPM010000130.1 GCA_019748395.1 Candidatus Obscuribacterales bacterium | reverse complement strand
AACTATCGCTCTGACCCACTTGGACATCAAGGCTTGCGGCAAAGTCTTTGCGCTTACTTAAATCGCTCACGGGGCATGAAATGCAGCCCGGAACAAATCGTAATTTTCAACGGCACACAGTCGGCATTCGATTTCATTTGCAGACTGCTTATTAACCCTGGAAATACAGCGATTGTGGAAAACCCAGGTTTTCCCGGAGCGCGCCGGACTCTGCTTGCAAATGCTGCCGAACTTTACGCCATCGATGTCGATGAAAACGGAATGAGAAGCGAAGATCTGGCCGAAGCACCCGAAGACAGTCGTTTGCTTTACCTCAGCCCGACCCATCATGACCCGCTCGGCGTCAACATGTCGCAAGCTCGCAAATTACAGCTTCTTCAATGGGCGAGGTCCCGCAATGCAATTATTGTCGAAGATGGATTCGATACTGAGTTCCGTTATGGTGATAAGCCTGTTTCATGCTTGCAAAGCCTGGACGAAAACGGACTGGTGATTTATCTATCTTCTTTCTGGCGAGTTCTTTATCCGATGCTTCGAATCGGATATGCAGTATTCCCGAAAAGACTTCTAGGTCTTGTTTCCAGAGCCAAATCACTGCTTGAACGCGATTTTCAGAGCATTGAGCATGAAGCGCTTTCACTTTTCATCGAAGAAGGTCATCTCGAAAGGCATATACGAAAAACCAGGGCACTTTATGCAAAACGCAGAGAAACCCTGCTAGCGCAGGTTTACAAGCATCTGGCTCCAAAAGCTCGAATCTCAGCCTGCAACTCCGGAATGCATCTGGTAGCTTCATTCCCGGGTTTTGATTTTGAGCAGGTGCTGGAAGCTGCAGCAAAATCAAAGTTGCCTCTTGCCTCCAGTGAAGATTTCTACTACCACAAAGTCAGGGAAAGCGAGTTTCTCATCCCTTTTGCTCATCTGGATGAATGCAAAATAGCAGAGCTAGTGGAGAGATTTGCAGCAGAACTGACCCGGCTCTGATTCAAAAGATGAATTCCTGATTCAAGCTTTGACTAAGCACTGCTAACTCAATCAGGCAGACATGGGCCAACTGCGCCAATAATCATTTGACGGCGCTGCCTGCAATTGCGCTGAGAGAAGCAGCTCAGCTCAGAGCCGAATCCCCATAAGCTCCGCAGTTAAAGCTTCTACAGCAAGGACTCGGCTCTCGAGAAGAACTTGATTGCGCCGGCCTTCAGGAGTAGGTTGAATTTATTCCTTTCATCCCAAACACTCTCGGTTTCATCTTAAAAAACACCAGAAACCCTGAAATTCTGCAATTTATCCATAGTTACCCGGGCCAAAAGTCCAGGCTCTGGATAAATCGCAGAATTTGATTTTTTCAAAACTCCGTTAACCTGCACGGAGTCAGCACTTGAGGGCGACATTTCCACACAGGAATGCAGGTTCGCCCAGAGGAGAAATACCATGAATATCCTCATCGTCGAAGACACCCCCATGATGGGTAAAGCGATCGAGGAAGTCCTCATCGCCCAGGGACACCAGGTCAGCTGGGTTCTTGGCGCAAGCAGCCTCGAGCCGCTTGTGTTCATCCAGCCGGACAAGAGCGAAAGCTCTCTGGATCTGAGCAGCTTCGATCTCGCATTCTGCGACGGTCAGTTGCTCGGCAATTTCAGCGGTCCGCAAATCACTGAAGTTCTCAGCGCCGCCGGTATCTGCACCGTCGGAATCAGCACTGAGATGGAACTCAATCAATCCATGACGGAAAAAGGTGCATGCGCTGGATTCAACAAAGGACTTTTCTTTCTGGGACTCTTCGGCAAAGCCATCGAGCCCCGGGCCGTTCTCAGCCAGCCTCATACCGTCCAGGGACTGGAAGCGTCCTTGAAAGCCCTTGCGCAAAACAGCGCTCTGCGCAAAGCAGCCGACCAGGTGATCATGAAATACCTGAACGACTGAGTCGATGAGAAACGACGATTGCCCCACGGCTTTCGCTCGTTTCTCATTTTTACCGCTTCCTACTATCCCTCTTCGTAGTCATCCAAAAAGAAGCAAAAGACCGGGTCGCACCGCCATTGGTGCTCTCCGGTCTTTGCCTCCTTTCGACCGTCTTGCAGACAGTCATCAGTTTTGCGGGTTCTTGTTCAGGTAGTCACAGAGCATGTAGATGCTCGGGAAGAGGCAGAGCAGCGCCGACACCGGCAGCATCTGCAGGTGCCCGCCCGCGCTCATCTCGCAGTCAGAGCTCATGTGCAGAGCCATGTGAATGAACGCGATCAGCCCGAGCCAGGCCAGAAGCCCCATGCCGAGAGGCTTCAGAATCTTGAGCAGAGTATCCATATCCAATCTCCATTTTGAGTTTCTGAATGAAAGAAAACGGGCTGCCCTATGAGGCAGCCCCTGAGACAGCGACTTTTAACGAACAGCGCCCATGAACTTTCGCAGTCGCGGCGAAATCAGAGCAAGCAGCGCACTGGCCGCCAGCAGCGCAAGAGCCATCTTGCCGTAGAGCAGCGCGTTGTGCATCATGTTCTCCTGGCTGTACAAGCTGGAGAAGTAGCCGGCCAGGAAGTTCCCGGCAGAAACCGAGAGAAACCAGATACCGAGCGTCAAACCGGCGAAGCGCCTGGGCGCCAGCTGGTCGACTGTACGCAAGCCCACAGGCGAGAACATCATTTCACCGGCGACTTCCAGAAAGAAAGCGAAGACCAGCCAGAAGGGGCTGATTTTGCCGGCCGCCGCAAAAGTCACACCCAGAGCCGCCACCCCGATGCCAAGCCCGAGAAAGAGCAAACCGAGACTGAACTTGATCAGGCTTGAAGGCTCGCGATTGGCTCTGGCCAACTGCAACCAGATGCGCGCAAAAACCGGTGTGAGGATAAGCACGAAAACCGCCTGGAAAGACTGGAACCAGGTGGACGGGAAGCTCCAACCGAAAAACTCGCTGCGCACATGAGCAAGGGCGAAAACGTTGAGGCTGGCACCACCCTGCTCGTACACCGACCAGAACATGGCACTGAAGAAAAAGAGAATCGCGATCACGAAGATGCGCTTCAACTCGTCGCCGTCGGCGCCGAGATTCTTCTCTTCCTCATGCAGACTCAGGTGCTGGAAGCGCTGCCGGTGCAGGTAAAACCAGATCACCCCCACGAGCATGCCCAGACCGGCAGAAGCAAAACCCAAATGCCAGCAAAGATTCGGGTCAAGCCCCATACCGGTAAGCAGGTCGCGCACGACCTGGGTCTGGGCCAGACCGCCGCAAACAATCGGTGCAAGAGTAGCGCCGTAGTTAATCCCCATGTAATACAAGGCGAAGCCGCTCTCGCTGCGCTGGTCGTTCTTGCCGTAGAGCCCGCCGACAAGACGTGTGATGTTCGGCTTCAGAAGTCCTGTGCCCAAAACAATCAGCACAAGAGCGCTGTAGAAGCTGGCACTGCCGTTGAAGAGCATCACGAAGTGCCCGACGGCAATCACGATGCCGCCCAGAAACACAGCGTTCCAGGCACCCAGCAGTCGGTCGCCGATGAAGCCGCCGGGCATGGCCATGAGATAAACGGCGCTGCCGTAGAGCCCGAAGATCAGAGCCGCTTTATCGAGCGGCAGCCCCATGCCGCCAACCGACTTGTCGGCGACCATGAAGAGCACGAGAATTGTTTTCATCCCGTAAAACGAGAAGCGTTCCCACATTTCAGTGAAGAACAGAGTACTGAGTCCGTTCGGGTGTTCCCGAAAAGGATTCAGCTTGAGGCGCAAGGCGCTCATCATCGCAAACTCCTTGTCAAAAGAGAAAGTCAAAGAGCAGCACTTAGACAGTGCGCTCCCAAGTTTTGTGAGTCCGTCAGCAGCCGGCCGCGCTCCATCCACGATGGATGATGGCC
>JAIEPM010000040.1 GCA_019748395.1 Candidatus Obscuribacterales bacterium | reverse complement strand
ATGTTCTAAAAGGCGACTCTCGCTTCGGCGTTGTTATGATCGATCCCTCAAGCGGTCAGCCGGCCAAGCACGGCTGCTCCACGGTGATCGTCAACTGCAAGCGGCTCAAAGACGGGCGCTTGAACATAATGACCGTCGGGCAGCAACGTTTTCGCTTGATTAATTACCACAACGAAAAACCATATCTTGTAGGGCAGGTCGAATGGATTGACGATAATCCGACCGATAAAGATCTCAAAGAGAAAGCCAGTGAACTGAAAGAGATTCTCAAAGATGTTTTGAAGCTTTCAGCTAAGCTCACCGACAAAAGCATGGAGTTTCCGGATGACCTTCCCAGCGACCCTCTGGAACTTTCCTATTGGGTGGCGGGCAGCGTGTATGGTCTGACCGAAGAACAACAGTCACTCCTTGAACTTGAAGACACGGAAATGAGGCTGGACCGAGAGGCTAGCATTCTGGTTACTTTAAGGAAAGAATTGGCAGCCCGCACGGCTCTGAAAGAAGCCTTCAGTTAGCAATCGGGGTTTTCAGCCTCAAGGTCCGCTACTTAAGCAAGCGCTGTTTCGGCTTCCGGACTTGAATCGGGCTCGTGCATGAGCAAACGGCCGGAGCTCTTCGGCATAAAAAGAGTTGCGGCAATACCCATGAGGTAGACGCTGGCAATACTCGACGCCGCCAGAGCATAAGAGCCGCCGAAGAAACCAATCAAAGTACCGCTACCCAGAGCCGCAAGAGCAGCAGCAAATCTTCCAATATTGAAAGAAACACCAAATGCGGTGCTGCGAATTCTCGCCTCAAACAGCTCCGGAATGTATGACCACAAGATTACAAACGGAACATGACAAAAGAAGCCGACCGCCAATATCCATAAAAGAAGCACGATTCCAAAGCTTTTCGTAGTCAAAAACATGGCGGTGCTGCAAATAAAGGCCATGGCAAAGGTGAAAATAGTGCAGCGCTTATAGCCCATTTTAGAAATCAGCCAGCTTCCTAGAAATCCGGAAATAATCATACCGGTATCTTTAAAATACATGGCGAAGCTGCGCTGTTCGACGGCCAGCTCGCCTGTGAGCTGATTAATCCAGGCTGGAATCCAGGCCAGCACAGCCCACCATGCAATGATTGCCGTACTGGTCAATGCCACCACAGGCAGTATCTTACTTAAAGTCTCCTTCTCCAGCAAATCATGAAAAGTAGAACGCAAAATGCGATGTTCAAATGCAGAGCGAGTATCTGCGGATTTCGCCTTGGCAAGGATTTTTAAATTCTGTACCTCAACAAACTGTTTTGGTTCCTTTAACTTGGCTCGTATATAGAAAGTCAGTAGGGCCGGCACGACACCGGCTACAAACAACCAGCGCCAGCCATGGTGACCGAGCAAAAGATTGAGCGTGGCGGTGAGCATGTATCCCACGCCCAGGGAGCTCGACATGGCACCGACCGCAAATACACGAGATTTATTAGGCCAACACTCGGAGATCATGACGGCGCCGACTCCCATCTCGCCGCCGATGCCGGCTCCGACCAGGAAGCGATAAAGGGCAAGCTCCCAGGTGCTGTGCGCTGTCGCACAAAGCCCGGTGAAAAGAGCATAGAGCAAAATAGTCAGAGTCATCACGCGGGCACGGCCGATATAATCAGCCAGAACTCCGAAAAGAATTGCACCAAGCGCCCAGCCCACCATGAAAGTAGCAATAATGTAAGAGCCATGCATTCCGACAATCGAATGTGAGTTGCTGTGCAACATTTCGGAAAGCGCCGGGAACAATACGATGGCAAAAATCGACGAGTCCATGCCGTCAAACATGCCTCCCAGCCAGGTAGCAATGAGAGCATGCCAGTTGGCACGCTCGTTGTCATCGACACTGGATGCTAGGCAGTCGGGCTTGGACTCCAAGTAAAACTCGCTCCGAATTGGGCAGACAGGAGACTGCAGGACCTAAAGCCTTGTTTAAGCTCCCGCAGGCAGGGAAGCTAATCATAGTAGATAAAGGCTTGCAAGCGGGAGCATTCTGCAACGATTTCCATCAAAGCTGTCTAAGACAGAGCTTTAAGAAGGATAATTAATCTGCTTACAGCTTTGCGAGAACTCAAGAACCTGAAAGGGGTGGGCAATGTTCAAAGTTCTTTTTGTCGATAACGATGCCACTTTGAGGATGATTGGAAAAAAGGCAATTGAAGGACACTGGGACGATTGCAAAGTCGTTCTGGCAGTAAACGGTGCGGAGGCGCTCAAGCTGGCGCTCAAAGAACAACCGGTCTTGATTATCCTGGACCTGATTATGCCTGGATTCGATGGTGTGGAAACTCTGAAAAAACTGCGCGAACAGGGTAGCCAGGCCCCTGTTATATTCGTCACAGCCAGAGAGGATGCCAGTGAACTTCAAGCCTATAGCAACCTGGGCGTGAAAGCCGTGCTGCAAAAGCCTTTCGTTCCAAGGACTTTGCTAGAGGAATGCAGCAAAATTCTGGATCAGAAGAGCTAAAAACCGGCAAAGACGCAGATAGCTACAAAAATTCCACGTAAAATCGGCACAATTGCTCAAGGATTCTGGGGAAATGCGGTGCCGGAAGAACTGGAGCAAAATAACAAGAAGGAAGCAGAAAACAAGCCGACCGGGACAGAACCGCTTTCGCTTCTTCAGCTTGCTCAAAATCCACCTGCGGCCGAAAGCCTGAGCAGCAGGCCGGCGCCCCTGATCCTGGCTGAAAGCAGCCTGAGATGCCACAACCCCGATTTCCGGAACTCAAGCCTAAAAGAACTCAGTCCGGAGCCCTTCAAGTTAAGCAGGCAAGCTTTTGAAAAAACAGCCTCGCTTGAGCTTCCCGGCAATGAGGCGCTGAGGAGTTACCTGGAAAAATTATTCCGCCCCGCTCCTAAAGAAATCGACGAGAAAGAAGCGCTGCCGAAACTGATTATCAACGGCAAAGAAGAGAAATATCCGAAGTCAAAAAGGCTCGACATTGTCGACCAGTACAATTCAAAGGAAGTAGCGGACCCCTATCAATGGCTTGAGAAGCCGAAAGAAGCAGACACAAAAGACTGGGTCAAAAAACAAAGTGAATTAACCGAAAAGTATTTAGCCGGCATACCGGAACGAGCAGAGCTACATAAGCGCCTTGAGCAGATCTATGATTACGAACAGCGCTTCAATATGTGGCGGCAAGGCAATAAGTATTATGTCTGGAAACAAGACGGCTTAAAACAGCAACCGGAACTCTGTGTCATGGACAATCTTCAGGGCAAAGCCGAGACGATACTTGATCCCAACAAGCTGAGCAAAGACGGACACGGCATAGTAAGGGATTTAGTAATTTCTCAAGACGGTCGTTATGCCCGATTCAATTTTGCAGACGGAGGACAGGACAAAGCCCGCCGAGTTTTCTACGATCTCAAAGCGCAGAAAGAAATAGCCGGCGAGCCCAAGTCGGCTAAATTCAATCATGAGACCGATACACGCAGGGCGGAGCTTCCCGACGGCAGTCTCAGAGACTACGAACTTTCCACAGAAGGAAACGGCAGTTTAACTTATCGCGACTCCAAAAGCGGAGAAAGAAAAACTGTCCTGCCTGAAACACAAAATAAGTTGCTGGAAGCACAAATAATCGGCAACAAAATACTGGCACATTACTTGAAAAACGCCTGCAGTGAGCTGAAAGTATTTGACCTGGACGGCAAAGTTTTAAAAGAAATCGACTTGCCGATTCGTGGCACAGTCAAATCAATCAAGATGAACGAATCCGAAAAATCCATTTTCTTTAACCTCTCAAACTTCAGCAATCCAAACACAATTTATAGCTGCGATCTTGAAAGCGGAAAACTTGAAACCATATTCAAA
>JAIEPM010000657.1 GCA_019748395.1 Candidatus Obscuribacterales bacterium | reverse complement strand
AAAAGAAACCGGCTCTCACTTATCAGGTAGCCTGGCTGAGCCAGAGAAAAATATTTTTCAGTTCCGACAAAGCCATCAAAGAACTGGGCTTAAAGCAAACTCCTTTTGAAGAAACACTCAAACGAACAGCGCCTTATTATCTTGCGCAAACAACAACGGAGTAAGTGGAAATGATGCCGCTTAAAGTTCTGCTTCAAACTTTATCGACAGCGATTATAACTTTGCTGTTTTCAGTTTCGGCAGGCGCGCAAGAAAACGTTTTGGCAATCGGCAAAGCCGCCAAGGGCAGCACCGCAACAAGCATTCCGCTGAATCTGCCGGTCGAATTCAATTACAAAACTAGAGCCGAAATTCTGGCAATGCGCAGCCGCGAGGTTGCAAAATTCCCCTCATTATTTAACGGCAAATATATTCCGAACAATTCAATTTTCGGCGCCATCGAAGACGCTAAACCATGGTGGGGAACAGCCGGTGCAGCTGTTTTTGATTCCGGAGACCGCAGCATGCTGGGTCCCTCGGAAGAATCACGCTTCGTCATGAATCCATACTTGCTTGTGGCAGCAAACCCGGGCGCTCTGGGTATCTGGAACCCTGGTCTTTTCACAAAAACCCAGATTAACGATCCGAGCTTTCCTTTCTTCTGGCAGCCGTCATCATTGAAGATCGACCCGCTGCGCTCACTTGGAACAGTCAGCTACAACATAAGCGAATTCCAGCGAAAAATTCACGCCACAAAAATGCTGCGCATGCCCGTTCAAATCAACCGTTTCAGCCTGGTTGCCTACAACGCTCGAGACTTCGGCTACAAATTCATTTACTTCAATCCTGATAAATCAATCAACGTACTCAATGACAATCCCACAACCGAAGCAGTCTTCATCCGTCAGTTCATCCACTGCGGCGGTACCTGCGGCTGCAGCACAACCTGCTGCAACAATATGAGCCCCTTTATTGAAGAAATCGACCGCCTGCGCATCACGCGTCTGCCTGCTCGAGCTGTCGTTTATCTCTGGAAAGAGTCGCCGAGCAGCATCAAAAGCAATCCGGATATGGTTTTCCTTTTAGAATTTCGCTAAAGCAGGACATACCTTAATAGATTTTTGCCGGAATTGCCTAAAAATGCGACAATTGGACAAATAGGAGCCTTTCCGCCGATACCGCAGCAGAGAATCATGCTCGCTATTAATTTACGCCAATTTCCTATAATCAACTGTTCGCCTCCGGCAAAGCTTGCTTTCTTAGCAGCTTTCCTGCAAATCTGCCTGCCCTTAGAGGCTGGACTGGCAGCGATTCCGGAGCTTCCAGCGCCGCAGAACGGCACGAAAGAAAGCAGCAGTCAAAAGCCCGAGGACAAGCTCAACTCAGAAGCGGGCGGACCCTCAAAAGCAGGAACAGGCGCCAGCCAGGAACTCACCGGCGCCGCACCGGAAAAGGCAGCTCCGACTGAAGGCAGCACGAATTTGAGCCCTGAAAAGAGCGCCCCGCAAGAGAAGTCCGAAAACACAAATACTCCCGGGCAAAAGGCGTCGGAAACTAAGCCGCCAGAAGGCAGCTCAACTCAGTTACCGACGGTGCGTAAAAAGCGGAAAAGCGATCTTGCCAATGTTCTGCCTTGCCTGACCTGGATTGACCCGGACATTGAACCGAAAGCCGTAATTTTATGCGTACACGGTCTAGGGCTAAACAACGGCTCCTACGGGGACTTCGGCAAGCGCATGAGCAAGCTAGGCTATCTCGTTTATGCAGTGGACGTCCCCGGCTTCGGCAGCTTCAAGCAAGCCGAGGGTCGAGAGCGCGTTAATTTTGAGCTTTGCCTGGAAGGGCTGGCAGACACTCTGCGTTTCATTCATAGAGTCAATCCGAAACTGCCGGTTTTCATTCTCGGCGAATCTATGGGTGGAGCAATTGCTTTAAGAGTAACTTCAGAGCACCCTGAATTAATGGATGGGCTGGTCAGCTCGGTTCCATCCGGCGACCGCTTCAAGCAGGGGAAAGAGGCTTTGAACGTCGCACTCAAGCTCCTGACCGCGCCCAATAAAGAGTTCGATATAGGCAGCGGAATTATTGAAAGGGCAACTGAAGACTGTAGTCTAAGAGAGCGCTGGGCGGGCGATCCGCTCAATCGCATGAATTTGACACCTAAAGAATTGCTCACCTTTCAGAATTTCATGAATGAAAATCATGACAGTGCGGCCAAAATTAAGAAAACACCCGTGCTCTTCGTACAGGGATGCAAAGATAAGCTGGTTCGGCCGGAAGGAACGCAGCAGCTATTCAATGCGATCGGCAGCGAAGATCGACAAATTGAATTAATTCAGGATGGAGAGCACCTAATTTTCGAAGAGAATCAGTTTACAGATGAGGTAATCGAAAAGCTGGACAAGTGGCTAAGTGTCCACATTGCCCAGAAAGAATCGACGGACCGTAAGCAGATAACCAATAAATAAGCTCAGCAGAGCACCTGGGGAGGTTCCACTAACAATGAAGCTTGAAAAACAACGAAAACTCCGACAGTCGATCGGAATTCTGGTTCTGACTGCCGCACTCGGAGTTCCCTTGAGTTCGCTTGCCGCTCCGGCAGGAACTTCCGTTGCTGCAAGCCCGATGACTCTCGGCAAGTCTGCGCTTAATCAGAAAAATTACGCTAAAGCAGTTCAAATCTATTCGGCTGCAGCAAAAACCGAGCAGTACAAAAACAATTGCGAATGTCGACTGGGGCTGGGCAAGTCTCTCTGCAAGCTCGGCGCCTCGCAAAAAGGTCCCGAACAGCAAGCGACATATAAGCAAGCAGTAAAAGAACTGCGCACGGCAGTCCGACTCGGAAAAGGCAACACGCATACTATTGAAGCAAATGCGATCATGTTGACTTTACCGAAAACTCTCACCGCTCCCAAAAGCGGCGCCGACACACCGATGATCGCCATGGCTAACGGCATTCCGGGCAGAGAGCGCGGCGGCGTTGCCATGCCGAAAGTGCTTGAGTTTTATGCCTCCTGGTGCGAACCATGCAAGCAGCTCAAGCAAATCACAAACAAAGCTAAAAGCGACTACGCGGGAAAAGTCGAGTTTATCAGCTATGACATCGACAAACCGGAATCAGAAAAAGTCATCGAAGATTATGAAGTAAGCCCGATTCCGACGCTTATTTTCCTGGATGGCAGCAATCAGGTCATCACTTATTCGATTGGCTATTCCGGAGAGAATGGCTTAAAAGCAGGCATGAAGAAGATTCTTCCGCCATCTTGATTTTTCACGACGAGTCTCGATCCCAAAGGGCGAGGGCTATTTTGCCCTCGCTCTACCCGTTTTACGGCGCCGACTTGAAAGCTAAATGCAAGATATGGCGCACTTAGCGCCGGGCTTAGCAAAGCGCTCTTAGAGACCGAAAAGCAGTAGAATTAAGAATCTTGCCGGCCGGGCATGAATATAAAAGAAGCAGCCCGCTGCTTCCGATAAAGAACGAGTAGCTTTATGCACGATCTGGACAGCGCCTTTTTAGTCAACACCGTACTGATACTGCTCATGGTATCAGCTGCAGTGACGCTCTTTGTGCGCTGGGTCAAACTGCCTTATGCTTTAGCGCTTGTAATCGTCGGTCTGGCAATCGGCCTGTTTCATTTATTGCCCGGCGTACAAATGACGCCGCATCTGATCTTGCTCATTTGCTTACCGGCGCTGCTCTTTGAAGCCTCCTGGAACCTCGACGTACAGGAGCTTAAGCGCTCTCGAGTCCCTGTTTTTGTTTTATCGACACTGGGCGTGGTCATATCCATGCTTGTAATTGCAGGGCTGCTGCATTACTCGTTAAAGATGGACCTTGGAG
>JAIEPM010000402.1 GCA_019748395.1 Candidatus Obscuribacterales bacterium | reverse complement strand
AAATACGAAATTATGGACTCATTGCCCTGCAAATACAAAGTCGGATTTCTATTCAAGCGCGTTTGCGGCCGCCTGAGCCGTGAAGGCTGCAAATATTGCAAAGGCGTGCCGCTGGCGCCAGGCACTCAGCTGAGCGGGCCTGAATATGATCCCTATTTTCGAGATCGAAGCCTTTATTACAATGACAATTATTACGCCAACAGATACGACTTCACTGATTACGACGCGGCAAGCTTAGATCAGGAAAGCGACACCGACTATGAAAGCGATCTAGATGCAAGCTGATCAGGACTTCTGCGGCAGCTGGTTGATTTACGCCGTGGGAGGAGGTTGGGGTCATCTGACCCGTGCCATATCCCTGGCACGTATAGCCGGTCTCAAAAAAAAACTTCTAATAGCCTCCAACAGCCAATACTGTCAAATAGTAAAAGCTTCGTCGTACTGGCAGGAGCTGACTGCAAATAGAAGCATTGAGCTATGCAATCTCGAGTCTTCAAAGAGCGCTTGCAATCAGGAAGAGCGCAAAGAAAGCTTTAAAAGCGAATTAAAAGCTTTGCTTGAAAGCCGAACTTTTGAATGCTTTATCGTAGACACTTTCCCTCGCGGCTTGCTCGGCGAGCTGCCTGATTTATTCAAGCTCTTGAAAAACACTCCCAAAGTTTTTATTCACAGGGACTTAAATGAAGATTATTGCCGCAGCTTCGAGCTTAGAAGCTTTGTCGAAAGAAATTTTGCTTTGACAATTAACCCGGGAGAAGGAGGCAATCCCTACCTTGCAGATCTCGCTATCGAAACTGCAGCCTGGGTCTTGAAAGACGCTCCGGAGCCGGCAAATCGAAACAGGCTCAGAAGCGAACTCGGGCTAAAAACCGCAGACAATCTTATCCTGGTATGCAGTTCAGGGGTTTGCGCCGAGCATGAAATTTACGAGGAGATTACTGAGCAGCTCAGCCTCAGATTTCCAGAGCATAAAATCCGCTGTCTATCCCCTCATGCTCTCAAGCCTGAACTGGAGCATTTGCGAATCTGCTACTGGCCGGGTATTGATTATTTCAATGCCGCCGACCTTTTGATTGGAGCAGCAGGCTACAACACGACAAACGAATCGGCAGCTCTTTCTCTGCCCTCTATTTTGCTTCCACAAAGAAGAATTTACGACCGGCAGGAACTTCGCAGTTCCGAATTCTCGCTGAACAAAAATGCAATCAGCTGCCTGCAAGATTTAATTGCGTGCATTGAGACTTTAGATTTCGACAACTTGAAAGAGCGCCGCTTGTCCCCCAAAAGAGAAAGAAAAAACGGCGCAGTCGAAGCATTTGAACTAATCTTGAATCAAATCAAACCGGCTGCCGTTACCAGAGAACGTGAAAGGTAGGCAAACTGTTTGGTCTTCCGATCAAGCCGATATCAAACTTCAAAGAAGGCTCAACTCTTGAGCTGGCATTATGAATGCGAAAAGATATTTGCCAGCCGCCATCTAAGATTAGCTCCAAAGTTGTTTTGCTTTTCATGCCGTTCTCATCGATTTTGAATTCAAATTCGACGATGCGTCTGGGTAACTTGAGTCGCTCAAGATGCACACTGGGCTTCTTTGAAGCAGAGGGATTATTCAAGCTGCCATTAATGTTAAAGACCTGAATTTTATTCAATTGCTGGAACTTCATAATTTTGTAAAAGTCCTGCTTGCCGATCAGGTAAGAAGCAAGAGCTGCCGCCACTTTTGAAGGATGCTCTCGGTCGAGACGAAGCAGCTCACGTCGAAAGGCCAGCAGCAAAGCCTCATAAACAGTTTCATCCTTATCATCAAGCTCGGACCAGAGAGTTCCATTTTCGCGCAACTTAGCAAGACGCTCGAAAACAGGTAAAACTTCAAGATGGTAGGCAGAAGAGCAGGGCAAAGCCAGCCACTTTTCGCCAAAATCAATCTTGGGCGAGATACGCGAATGTTTCACCGCCTCATGCTGATGCTTGGCTGAAATGCCCAGTTGCCAGTTTGCCGAATTTGAAATAACAATATCTCGAACGTCGCCCTCAATGCCAGACTGGTCGCTCTGCAAAGCCAGCTGCAGGGGTAGCTGCAAGGGCGAATGATATTCAAGCATCGGCTCGAAGTTCATTAGATGTCGCACCGCCGGTAGTGCAGCTGCGTTCAGCTCGGATTGCTGAATTTTCGACAATGATAGGTATTCAAGCTCTGCCGAACGAAAAGCCGAGTCAGAAAGCACTTGGCAGGGTCCATTGCTTTCCAAAACAGCTTCAAAGCTCTTAAGGATGGCAAATTCAAATGCTTTTCCGCTTCTAGTCTGCCCTGCCATTTTGCATATCCATCGGCAATTTGAACTTCAAAAAACTCTAGTAAGTGTAGCAAAGCCCGGTTCAATCCGCTTTCTTATGCTAGTGTAGGAAGAACCGGGAGTAATCTTTATGGCTACAGAAATAAGTAAAGAACCTGTTCTGATTTCGCTAAACCCTGCCACCAGAGAAAAAATTGGTGAAACGGCTTGCACCGCAATTGATCAAATCCCTAAAATAGTTTCTAAAGCCAGAGAAGTATCACTGGAGTGGCGAACCCGCCCACTAAACGAACGGCTGGAATTTGTAAAAAAATTCCGCGATTTGCTCTCTCACGGACGCGATGCAGTCAGCCAACTGATTACAAGAGAGGCAGGCAAACCATTTACAGAAGCCATGGTCTCGGAAGTTTTTGCAGTTCTGGAATGCTGCCAATGGCTCGAGAAGAAAGCTGCTCACATTCTTCAAGATCGCCCCGTAGAGCTGAACCAGGTCTTTTTCACAGGCAAAAGATCCTATAACAGCTTTCAGGCACTTGGGGTGATCGGCATAATTTCACCCTGGAATTATCCTTTTTCGATTCCGGCAACATCAATTTTGCTGGCTCTCACAGCCGGAAACGGCGTAGTTCTAAAACCATCGCCCAAAACAACACTGGTGGCGGCAGCCCTTGTTGAACTTTTCGAAAAAGCCGGATTTCCGCGTGGATTAATCGGGCTCGTAAACGGCGATAGACTTGAATGCGAAAAGCTTATTTTGAGCGGCATCGACAGACTTGTATTCACCGGTTCGGTCGCCGGCGGCAAAGCAATTATGCAGATTGCTTCGCAAAATCTTGTACCTCTGACTCTGGAACTTGGCGGTAAACATCCTGCAATCGTATTGCCTGATGTCGATCTGGAAGCCGCCTCTTCAGGACTGGTCTGGAGCGCCTTCACAAACGGGGGACAGGCTTGTGCTTCCATAGATCGACTCTATCTCGTAAATCCGCTCGAGGCTTCGCTTCTGCCCCGAATTGTCGAAAGAGCCCGGAATTTGCGCCTCGGAGACGGCATGAACAGCGAAACGGATCTGGGTCCATTGATCGACCAGGCTCAGTTCATGCGAGTGAATGAACTCGTGGAAGATGCCCGCAAAAAAGGCGCAACTATACTTTGCGGAGGCAATGCCCGGGAAGATCTGGGCGGCTATTTCTTTGAGCCGACAGTTCTCAGCGACGTCAATGAGAGCATGCGCATTTTAAACGAGGAAATTTTCGGACCGCTCTTGGCAGTAATACCGGTAAGCTCAAAAGAAGAAGCTCTGGCTAAAGCCAATGCAAGCGAGCTGGCATTAACGGCTTCAGTCTGGAGCGCCGACTTGCAGGTAGGCGAAGATCTGGCAAGAAAATTAGATGCAGGGGTGGTCTGGCTCAACGACGCACTTTATTCGCATGTTTGTCCGGACACGCCCTGGGGAGGCAAAAAGTACTCAGGCTTCGGCAAAGCACATTCCGAGTACGAGTTATTAGATATGGTCTGCATCA
>JAIEPM010000213.1 GCA_019748395.1 Candidatus Obscuribacterales bacterium | reverse complement strand
GCTTTTTTTCTTGCTTCAGTCGGGCTTTGCGCTTCCGGTCTCAGCTCAGGAAAAGAACGAAAGTAAACGCATTGTCGTCAGGCAAATGCCGTCGGCTCAAGAACAAATCAAAGAAGATTTCGTGGCAGCTCGCGTCAAAGCGGTTTCAAAAGCAGAAATTAACGAGGGCTTGCTGAACGGCACAGGTATTCTAAGCCACAGAGAAGTCGTTCAAGTCGAGATTCTGGAAGGTCCGTTCAAAGGCAAGAATATAGAAGTTCTGAATGAAATCACGGACAATCCGTCTTTCAACATTTCCGTAAAACCGGGGAAAGAAGTGATACTGTCTGTGGTGACCGACGAGAAAAAGAACAATGAATTCAATATCGCCGATTATCATCGAGCTCCGGTTCTTGGGCTTCTAGCGGCAGCTTTTCTTTGCGCCTTCATTTATCTTGGCGGCAAAAGCGCTCTCAAATCCCTTTTTGGTCTTGCAACGGCGATTGGTCTAATCGGTTTCGTGCTCTTGCCGCTCAGTCTGAAAGGCTTCAATCCATTGCTGAGCAGCGCTTTTATCTGCTTGCTGGCGGCCTGCGCTACTATACTTTCAATTGCCGGTTTCTCAAAAAAATCATACGCAGCCTTGCTTGGAACATTAGGCGGCGTCTTGATTGCAGGAATCTCTGCCCAGATTGTGATCGAAGCGGCACCATTGACCGGACTTTCATCGGAAGAAGCACAAATTCTCCGGGCGGCTATGCCGGGCCAAAATCCTGCATTTTTTTCAGGTCTGCTGGCAGCCTCAATGCTGATCGGCGCGCTTGGGGTAATTATGGATGTCGGCATTTCAATAGCATCAGCAGTTTTCGAGCTCAGCCAGACGGATAAGAAGCTGAGCAGCAAAGAACTCTATATTAAAGGAATGAATGTCGGGCGCGATATCATGGGAAGCATGACCTCGACCTTGGTGCTTGCTTATGCCGGAGGCGCACTGCCGCTCTTGCTTCTCATGTCGAAGATGCCTTCCCTTAAATTGCTCAATCTGGATCTTGTGGCAAGCGAAATTGCCGCCGCTCTGACAGGCAGCCTTGGACTTGTTTTCACGATTCCGATTACGGCGCTTGCCGCAGCCAAAATGATGTCGGGCGACAATCAAAAGCAGGCAATTAATACATCGAAAGATCCTTTTTCAGAACTGGACAGGAAAAAAAATTCTCCCCCAGCAGAAAGCGGCACAAGAGAGAATCAGGATCTGGCTGCATCTGCCGGAGAGAATATTCTATGAAGGACGGCTTTTGTGTCTAAGCGGGTAATTTACGGTTTTGCACTTTTTTTGATAGCCATAGGCGCCCTGGCTGCCGGCGGCGTTATCTGGGCCGTCACTTTAGGGCTTGCTTGCATCATCGCCGGAAATGAATTCGTGGCTATGACTCAGGCCAAAGGAATGAAACCCTCGCCTCGCATTGTCCGCAATATGATTTTCGCCTTTTTTGCCCTGGCGGCATTTCCGTCTATACCAGGCATAAATTTACCCCCGACTTTTTCAATCGAGCACTTTCCAATATTGTTGACCGTGGGTGTTTGTGCTTCGTTTTTCCGCTTGCTTTTCAGGGGCGAGAATCCGCCGGCCACAATTGCAGATATTGCTACAACGATTCTGGGCTTCATTTATGTGGGCTGGATGCCGAGCCATCTGGTTTTGCTGCGCAATCTTGTCCCGCCTGGTATGAGCGTGCAAACAAATCCATTGCAACAACCAGGTCTGGCATATGTCTGGGCAAGTCTTTTCATAATCTGGGCAACCGACGTATTTGCTTATTACGCAGGCAAGAAATTCGGCAAAAATCTGCTTTATCCGCAGGTAAGTCCCAAGAAAACCGTAGAAGGTGCAATCGGCGGCTTTCTGGCATCGATATTCTGGGCAGTGGTTGTGGTTTATTGCGCCGACCACTATATCTTTCCGGATCACCCTTTCCGAAACAAACTCTGGCAGGCGCCTTTGATGGGCGCTTTAGTCTCGATTGCAGCCCAGCTAGGCGATCTTTGCGAGTCGTTGCTTAAAAGAGACGCCGGTATCAAAGACTCAGGCAATCTAATTCCAGGGCACGGCGGCATGCTTGACCGTGGCGACGGGCTGCTTTTTGCCGGAGCCATAAGTTACTACTGGGTTTGTGTCGTCGTGCTCGGAATTCTCTGAGCCAAACCCGGCGATTTTTGCTTCTCAGATCTACTGAAAAGCGTATTGACACACCCCTTGGCATCAAACTAAATTAGTGTCATCCCGGGAGTGTCCTGAGTGTTTACCAACGAAGAAGGCGAAGGATGGCAGCAGTTAGGCGAGGGGCTCATGCCCAGCTCGTCTAAAGACGCGGGCGCCATGCTCGACGGACTTGGACATTTCGGCGAAAAGTCCATACACGGACTTCTGGGCGGCACTTCGATGCCTGACATGAAAGAAGCGCTGGGTGCCATGTTTGGTCCTCAACCGGTGACTCTTGACGGTGGAGCCGCGCAGCTTCCCAGGCTGGATTTTTTCGATTCAGGCTCGGCAACTATGCAAAACGGGGCATTTGACGCCGGAACGGCTCCTCAGACTGTCGAAAGCCTGCAAACGCCTGCTCTCGACCAGTCCGGCATGATGACAGGAGCTCAACCCGGGGCAGATGCAGCTCGTTTCCAGCCGCAAACAGCAGGCAGCGAGAGCATGGCCGGTCTTAACGACTCAAGCGCCGGAATCGGCGACATCGGCAAGGCTTTCAGCGACATGATCTCAAAAATGGGTGAGATGATTAGCGCCATGGCTCAGGGTCCTATGGGTTTCCTTGGGAGCTTGCTCAATTTCTTCCTGACTATCTTCAGTGAAATTGTTTCGTCAATTGCTCAAATTATGAACGAAACCGCAAGAGCAGCAGCCTCGCTGGCTTCCGAAGCCTGGAAGAAACATCTTGAAATGGCAACTTGAGCTTAGCCGGGTATTAATATGCTATATTCTTAGATGACCTCATGGAGGTCTATCCTCTCTTGGAGAGGTGGCTGAGTGGTCGAAAGCGGCTTCCTGCTAAGAAGTTGTACGGTCAAAAGCTGTACCGAGAGTTCGAATCTCTCCCTCTCCGAATTTCCGGAGCCCCGCTGCAAAGTGGGGCTCTTTTTTTTATGCAGCTGTTAGTTGAACCAGCAAAGCACCAATCACAACAAAAATAATCCCGGCAAAGCGCAATTTATTGAATTTTTCTTTCAAAAACCAGAGAGCAAACAAATACATCAAAAGCGGATAAGCACCGGTAATCGTGATCACGTAAGACGCCGACGCCATGCCGAGCGCCATTAAATAAGAAAGCCCGCCAAGACCAAGCGCCAGCTCCGAAAAAGAGCAATATAGCCAGGCCTGCCTGTTTCGCCAGTCAAGCTTTACACCAAGCCGATTGTAAATGAAAAGCAGAACAAAAAAGAGAAGTGAATCCCAAACAGCTTTTGCGACAAACACCATTAGTGGTGGCGCACATGAAACTGCTTTCTTATCACACAAGCCGTAAACGCCCCAGCAAAACGTAGCAAGAAAAACACAAAGAGCCAGCTTCCATCGAGATTTACGTTCAGCTAGCTGATTTTCAATTTGAGGAGAATCGTCTTTAGTCGAACTTAAAGCAGAGCCTGCCGAACTTGATATAAACAGCAATCCAAGACCGATTATCAAAGCTCCCAGAATGCGCTCAGGCACAAGTGCTTCTCCCAGAAAAAGACTTGCCAGAAACTGAAAAACAATGGGATAAGCCGCCGTAATACCAAGAACAAAGCTAGCCTCAGCAGCACTCATCGCTTGCAAGT
>JAIEPM010000078.1 GCA_019748395.1 Candidatus Obscuribacterales bacterium | reverse complement strand
AGACGACTACATGGCTGTAGCGATTGCGCGTCGACATAAGCTAAGCGACCTGGCTCAATATCAGGATGACGAAATTCATGAGGGCTTGGCTGAGCTGGTCCTGGCATTGCTGAAAGCCTTAAATGGTCCATTTCATTCGGAACATCAATTGAACGCAGAACTTGAAGACATAGCGCTGTCATTGAATGAAATGGCGCTACGCAAGCCGAGTCCGCGCAAACTGGCGGCAGTTATCAGATTGAACAAATGGCTTCAAGAGCGGGGCAAAAGCCACAAAGTTGCTATTTTGGATCTTTCCGAGCCGGAGCATTATCAGAGCATCAAAAAGCAGCTGAAGTCAAAGGCGCAATCGGCAAGTGAGCTTGGGCAACTCAAGCACGCCTTGAATCTGAGCGCCGAGTTCAAGCTGACGGAGTTGTCTTCGGAGATGCTGCCCTTGCTATCTGATGATTCACAAACTCTGCCGGAGCTAATAAGCTGTCTGGCCAGTCTTGGCCATCTGGAAGCAGTGCCGAAAATTAGATCAATCATTGAGAAAAGAGTCAATCTTAAAGAACGCTGCTCTCAGTCATTCAGCGCTCATCCTGTTTTCGAGTCGGATCAGCAATCATCACTGCTTTATTGGACTGCCTTGAAAGCGCTCGGTTCTTTGCCGCACAATGATTCGATTGAAATTTTGAGTCTTGCGGTTTCAGACTACGCACCAGACAAGCGAGAGCAAGCTTTACTCTCTTTGCAAACAATCTTGCTCAGTGATGATTTGCGAAAATCCGCCTACAAAGGCAATCTTTCGGATTTGATCAAAGACAGGTTGGATGACCCTGCCGTTGCAGTGCAATCGGCCGCCTTACATGGAATCGCTCAACACAAGCTTGCCGACTTAGTTCCGGAGGTTTTGAAATCACTTCATTCAAGAGAAAGTGTTATTCAAAGAAAAGCCAGAGAGACCTTAATTTCTCTGGCAGAAAACGGCTATCGAAAAGAATTGCGCGAGAATCTTGAATCAGCATTGAGCAAAGAGTTTGATTCGAGCAAGAAGCAGCGCTTGAACAAGGTAATTCAGAGCGTCGGTTGAAGATCGGCCAACGACAATAGATCGCTCGGGCAAGGTCTAAAGCTTGCATTGATTTCTCAGGGGAAGCAAGGCAAGTCTCCTTCGAATTGACCCTAATTTTAGAACTAGTGCTAAGGTAGTTATAATTCGGAAAGCAATATTCAAGACTCAATGAAGGATTTCTTGCATGACCGGTTTGGAACCAAGTTCTGAAGAAAATGAAGCGCTGAAACCGTCGCCAGGAGAAAAACAGATCGATTCTTATATCTCGGCCTCAAGTCCGGCGGAAAGCAAAGAGCAGCTCTCGCAACATCACGTGTCGCACTTGCTATCCGATGTTCTTGAGGACACAGAAAGCAAGCCGCCCTCACGCAGAGGGTTCCACTTTCCGATGATATTCGACGTTCTGCTTGCTCTGGGACTGTTGCTATCAGTCGGGGGATTCACTGTCGGGCTGTTTCATATGTATGTGGTTCACCATGCATCGCAAAGCATCAGTCAGCAGAAATACCATGCTGCAATCCAGATGCTCAAAGGAGCGCCACTGCCTCAGGTATTTGCAAGACCGGGCAGTGAAACCGAAGAATTATTGAGTAAAGCGCGCTATCTTGATGCAATCGAAAAACTGGAAGTAGGGAAAGACATTGAAGCTGCTGTTAAAGAGCTTGGTGAAATTCGCCCCGGCTCAAAATATTTTGCTCTGGCGCAAGAAGCCATCAACGAAAACACAGAGCCGGCTCCGGTTCTGTTGCAGGGTGCGGCTGAAACCAGTGAAAGCGCTGCAGCGCCTCCCAAAGAATCTCTTCTGGAAAAAACGCTGAAAGAAGACCGGCAGAATTAGTCTTTATCGGACTTCCATCAATTGATTGCTGGGCACTTCCGCTTGCGGGTTTTTATGTCCTGCAAGAACAATCAGCATGGTTAAAACAGCAAGAAATCCGATCTTCAATGCAATCAGAGACCTGTTTTCAAAAGTCATATAAACCTTTCCGGCAAATGATACCTGCTCAAAGAGCACAGTCATTCTACTCGCCTTTTGTCGAATTGGCTTGCAAGTTTAATCTTGCTTACTCAACTACGAACTTCTTGTAGTCATCGGCGGACATTGTCGAGTCGACATCTTTGGGGTTGTCAAGCTTGAGCTTGAGCATCCAGCCTTCGTTGTAGCAGTCGAGGTTTACGAGCTCCGGCTCTGATGCCAAGCGATCGTTGACCGCAACTACTTCCCCGGCAAGCGGCATGTAAAGCTCAGAAACCGACTTTACAGATTCGATTACGCCAAACTTATCTTCTTTTTTGTACTTGCTTCCGACTTTTGGTAACTCCACGTAAGTGACATCACCAAGTTGGTCCGCAGCGAATGCTGTAATTCCGATTACAGCCTCAGCTCCGTTTGCACGAATGAATTCGTGCGTTTTCACGTATTTGAGTTCTGCAGGATAAAGAAGAGTTTTAGCTGACGAATCGCCCATGGAAAGAACCTCACAATGCATCAAAGTCAGTATGTTACACGGTCTCTCAGCCGAAATGATCTTGGCTTGTCCGTTTAATAAGCGCCCGTAAATTACTTGCGTTTGTAGAAAGGACGCTTTACGACCTCTGCTTCTACCTTGGCATCCCTTATCTGAATGTGCAGCTTTCTGCCGATTTCAGAATAACCTCTTGGTACAAAGGCGTTAGCAATCGGATGTCCAACGAAAATTCCCTGAGAGCCGCTGGTTATCTGACCGATTTGACGTTCGCCATCAAATACCGGATAGCCCTGACGGGGCAGCGCCTTGCCTTCCGACTTCAAGCAAATAAGTTGCTTGGAAAGTCCCATTTTTTGTTGAGCTTTCAATGTTGATGCGCCCATAAAATCGCCCTTCTCGAGCTTGACGCTCCAGCCAAGACCGGCTTCCAGAGGGCTCGTGTTCTCGTCCAGTTCATGACCGTAGAGCGGCAAGCCGGCTTCCAGTCTGAGCGTATCTCGGGCGCCCAAACCGCAAGGCTCGATGCCGAAAGCTTGGCCGCGCTCAAGAATTTTTTTCCAAAGCTTTTCAGCTCGGTTGGCTGCGACGAAAATTTCGAAGCCGTCTTCGCCTGTATAACCGGTGCGGCCCCAGGCACAATCAATTCCGTCCATCTTACCTGTTGCATAGTGGAAGGATTGAATGTCTTTCACCCAATCTCCGGCCATCTGTGCCATGAGCTCGACTGCTTTTGGTCCCTGCAGAGCTAGAAGACTCATGTCTTCGGAGAGATCTTTCATGACCACACCTTTGTAGTCTGAAACATTCTCATTCAGCCAGCTCCAGTCTTTTTCAATATTGGATGCGTTGACTACCAGCAAGTAGCCGCCTTCAAGACGGTAAACAATGAGATCGTCTACTGTTCCACCTTCATCGGTGCACATTTGTGTGTAGAGAGCCATATTCGGCTTGCTCAGCTTATCAATGTCATTGGCGACCATAAACTGAACGAAATCGCGAGCCTTAGGACCGGTTACCAGGAATTCGCCCATGTGAGAAACATCAAACAATCCGACGCTGTTACGCACAGCTAAGTGCTCAGTGACAATCGACTTGTATTGCACAGGCATAAACCAGCCCGCAAAATCAACCATTCGGGCACCGAGATCTTTGTGAGCCTGAGCTAACGGGGTTTGTTTTAATTGGGCCGTTGTCATAATTAATTCTCGTAATAGCGATGCGGTAAACAGAGTCACAGATCGTATCACGGCAAAGCGGAAAGC
>JAIEPM010000070.1 GCA_019748395.1 Candidatus Obscuribacterales bacterium | reverse complement strand
CGGACAGCTTTCTTGGGCGTCGGCAGCTCTTCCATAAAAAGAGAACCGTCTTCAGTTTTAATCTCCTGCCGGGGCTCCTGCTCAGGCAGCTCATCCATGAACGCTTTGCCGTCCTTATTTCTGATTTGCTGCTGCGCGAACACCGGGGCGTAGCTGAGGGCTATCAAAAACAGTAGAGCTGGAATTTTCATTTTCTAGATTTGACCGACCCAGTCCGGCTGACTCTTCTCTTTCCACTGTTTTCTTATTTCTTCGAACTCTGCTTCAGGCAAAGGTCCTTTCTCTAAGAGTTTTGCATTTTCCTGCCAGCGCTTTGCTTTTGTTGTGCCCACAATTGCCGTGCAAACTCCGGGCACACTGAGTGTGAAGCGCAAGGCTTTGCTGATCGCATCTTGCATGTCTCCATTCAGGAAGCCGTAATTCAACTTCTGGAAGCGATTCCAGTATTCCTGAATGTAATAATAATCCGGAAAGGATTTTTCCTTCCAGGCTGCATTAGCTACCGGCCGTTTGGCGATAACGCCCATGTTTGCAGCTCTGGCTGCCGGAAGCGTCAGGTCGATTGCTTCCTGATCGGCGATATTAACCGAAGTTTGCAGTGAGTCGAAAGCTCCGCATTTGATAGCATAAAGAGCTGCTTCGCCGTCGCCGCTGTATCCTATGTATCTCGTTTTTCCCGCTTTCTTTGCTTCTTGCAGTGCTTCAATGACTTCGCCGTTTTTCAATTGTTCAAGATCGCAACTGTGCAAATGCACAAGATCCAGTCTATCCGTGCGCAGCCGTTTGAGGCTTCTCTCTACCGAATCGAGAATTTCGGACTTGCTCCATGCTCCTATTTCATAGCTCTCCGGCGAATGTCCGCATTTTGTAAACAGATAATATTGATCGCGACGACCTTGAATAGCCTCTCCAATCAGTTCTTCACTGTTAACATAACATTCGGCAGTGTCGATTACGTTTAAACCTGCATCAAGGGCGTTGTTCAGCAGTTCGCTCACGGCTTTCGGGCTTGCTCCCTGAAAGCCTATTTCAGCTCCGCCAAAGCCCAGTACTGAAACCGTCATATCGGTATTGCCGTATTTTCTTTTTTCCATTTGCTGCCCTTTGCTATTTAGTATTTTTCGATTCTATCTTTTGCTTCTTTGAAAGGCATAAAAACTGCCGTAAAATTTTAAGTCATGGCTTCAGTCTGAAGCCATGATTGCAAGACATTCATTGTAGATCTGCAAATCTTCTCCGGCTGCAATGCGAAGCACTTTGACTTTGCTTTCAGGATTGCTCAAAATTGAGTCGCTGCGGCAAGTTTTGTTCAATTCCTCGTCGATTGTTAATCCCAAAAATTCGAGATTTTTAGAAACAGCCGCGCGAAGATCGGCCGAATGTTCGCCTATTCCCGCCGTAAAAATCAAAACATTGATGCCGTTCATATATGAAGCCATTTGAGCAACGCCGGCACAGATGCTTCGTACAAACAAATCAAATGCCAGTTTTGCTCTTTTGTTGCCGCTTTCTTTGGCTGCAATTATTTCTCTCATATCCAGGCTTTTGCCGGAAACTCCGAGTAATCCGGATTCATTATTCAAAGCATTTTCCACTTGCTCGGGGCTCAGACCTTTCTCTTTCAGCAAGTAAAAAATAATACCGGGGTCTATAGACCCGCTGCGCGCGCCCATCATCAGCCCTTCAAGCGGCGTGAAACCCATGCTCGTGCCCACGCATTTAGCGTCCATGACTGCAGCAAGCGAGCAACCGTTGCCCAGATGACAGCTGACTATTTTGAGCTTTTCGAGCTCGCTTGACAGAATTTTGGCTGCCATTTCACTGCAATATTTGTGATTTATGCCATGAAATCCAAATCGCCTGATACCGAAATCTTCATACCATTCATAAGGGAGCGCATAAATGTAGGCGCTTTCTTTTAAGTCGCTGTGAAAGGCCGTGTCGAAGACCGCAACTTGAAGAGCGTCCGGCAATAATAACTTGGCGGCTCGAATAATTTTGAGTGCCAGTGGATTGTGAACAGGCGCCAGCTGTATCAACTCTTTTATCTTTGCTTCGACTGATTCATCAATAACGGCTGCTGCTCGCATTTTGTCGCCACCGTGTACTACGCGGTGCCCGACGCATTTTATGTCATGAATATTGAATCCGGATTTTGCAATGGCGCTTTTGATAAGCTCGGATATTTCACCGCTTTCCATTTGCATGAGTCGACAAGCCTGGTTGTCTGTCCAGCTCGATGGAGCCGAGTTCTTGTCATTGGCGCCGAAGATACTGAGCTTGATACTGCTGGAGCCACCATTCAGCACAAGTATTGAATTGAATTTTTCGCTGCTTGCTTGGCCGGGCACAGGTGAATCCCTCAGGACTTTAACGCAACTATTCTAGAGCAAGCGGTATGATCTTTCTCTGATTGGCCTGCAACTGTGCGAATTGTCTGGAGAACGGCGAAATGGTTGACTACGAGCAGCTTGGACTATTTTATCTGGGCAAGCGCTTTGATCTTGACAAACAAAAATGCGAAGAAAATGACCTGTTGCTTTACGAGTCAAGAGATCTCCTGACTCATGCTGTTTGTGTCGGCATGACCGGCAGCGGTAAAACCGGGCTTTGTATCGATCTTTTGGAAGAGGCTGCTATTGATAATATCCCGGTAATTGCAGTTGATATTAAGGGTGATTTGAGCAATCTTTTGTTGAACTTTCCGGACCTTTCAGCTGCCTCGTTTTTGCCCTGGGTTGACGCGGATGAAGCCCGGCGCTTGCAAAAAACACCGGAAGAACTGGCTTTGCAGGAAGCTAATAAATGGAAGGAAGGTCTAAGTCAATGGCAGCAAAGCGGCGAGCGTATTCAACGCCTGAAAGATTCTGCCGAGTTTCTTCTTTACACGCCTGCGGGTTCTTCAGGCTTGCCGCTTTCAGTTCTCAAATCATTTGATTGTCCGGATGAAAGTGTGCTGGAAGACCGCGAGTTATTGCGCGAGCAAATTGCAGGAACTGCCACGAGTATTCTGGCTTTGCTTGGAATTTCCGGAGATCCGCTCAAAAGCAAAGAGCATATTTTGCTGGCTTCCATTCTGGACAACTGCTGGAAAAACGGGCAGAATCTGGATTTGCATGCGCTGATTGAAAAGATTCAGAATCCGCCTATTCAACAACTTGGCGCTCTTCCTCTTGAGAGTTTCTTCTCAAAAAAAGAACGATTTGAATTTGCCATGTTGATGAATAATCTCCTGGCGGCACCCGGCTTTGAAGCGTGGTTAGAGGGCGAAGCTCTTGATATAGACAAACTTTTCTATACGGCTTCAGGAAAGAACAAAGTCAGTATTATTTCCCTGGCTCATTTGCCTGATCAAGAGCGTATGTTCTTCCTGTCTTTGCTCTTGACTCAGTTGCTTGCCTGGATGCGTAAACAGAGCGGTACATCAAGCCTGCGCGCCATATTTTACATGGACGAGATTTTCGGCTATTTCCCGCCTGTGGCAAATCCGCCCAGCAAAACTCCGCTTATGACACTGCTGAAACAAGCTCGCGCTTTTGGTCTTGGACTGGTGCTTGCTACTCAAAATCCGGTTGACCTTGACTACAAAGCTCTGGGAAATGCCGGAACCTGGTTTATCGGCAGGCTGCAAACCGAGCGCGATAAAATGAGGGTTCTTGACGGTCTTGAATCAGCTGCCGGTGAAGCGGGTCACGCCTTTAAGCGCGGTGATATGGATAAACTAATATCCAGTCTGTCCAGGCAGA
>JAIEPM010000552.1 GCA_019748395.1 Candidatus Obscuribacterales bacterium | reverse complement strand
GGTCTGGACTATGCTTACCCGAAAGCAGTGAAAATCGGCGGGCTGGCAAGCGGCGCACATCAGGCAGGGAAGAACGCGCTATTTCTGGACGACAAAGTTTACCCCAGCGGTGTTGTCGGACTGGCTCTCTCAGGCAACATACAGGTAGACAGTATCGTAGCGCAAGGCTGTCGCCCGGTGGGGCCGACCTTCCGCGTCAGCAAATGCAAAAACAATATTTTGCTGGAGCTGGATGGGAAACCAGCAGTACAGGCGCTTTACGACGTGCTTGAAAAAATGAGCCCGAAAGATCAGGAGCTGGCGAAATACTCGCTCTTTCTTGGCGTTGTGATGGACGAATTTAAGGAGAGCTTCAGACCGGGCGATTTTTTGATTCGAAATATTCTTGGGCTCGAACCGAATTCCGGGGCATTGCTGGTAGGCGAGTTACTTAGAAACGAGCGCACTGTTCAATTCCATTTGCGCGATGCCGAAACATCATCCGATGACTTGCGGGCAATGCTGAAGCAATATAAGGATCACTCGGAAGGAGCACCGATGGGCGCCTTGCTTTTTTCCTGCCTGGGAAGGGGCGAGCATTTGTACGGTATTCCGAATCATGATAGTGATTGCTTCAAAGATTATTTGGGACCAATTCCGCTTGGCGGTTTTTTCTGCAATGGCGAAATCGGCCCGGTGGGAGGCACCACTTTTCTGCATGGTTACACCTCGTCATTTGGAATTTTCAAAGCGCGTGTCTAAGCATAAAACTACGACCGGGCCATGTTAGACTAAGCCTTGGATGGCAGATACGGAGGAACTCCAGTGAAAATCTCTCAGCCACTTTTAACTGCTCTGCTTTTTACTATTTGCACGTCATCAACAGCTTTTTCTGCACCGGCGCAGAAAAAAAACGCTCCGCTTCGCAAGGCGGCACCGGCCGCTAGTAAAGCTCCAGCAAACGCAGCTAACAATTCGGCATTTAACAACTACGCAAACCAAATGCGTCAAAAAATGGCTAACAGCTGGCAATATCCGGAAGGCAATAATCATGTGACTCTCACAGTTCAGGTTGCACAGGATGGCTCTGTGGCAGACCTGACCCTAACAAGCACACCAAAGAGCAGCGAAGCAGAACAGAAGGCGAATGATGCGTTCAACGCCGCACAGCCTTTACAGCCGCTTCCCAGCGGCACTGAAGCCGCAACCATAACTGCGATTTTCGACTCGCAAGCAGACCAGTGGAATTCCAAGGCAAACGTTTCAGTAAAGCTTGATCCCAAAAAATCCAGCCCCGCAGCCAAAAGCGACGACAGCAGCGGGAGCGGCGCGGCAGGCACCGCGGAATCAAAATAAGAGCAGCAAAACAAGTAATAACAGGAATAAGAATGCAATGATTTTCTGGCCACAGTTCTCTCCGGAAACAAGGCGAGCCCAATATGCGGGGTCCTGGTACGAAGCAAACCCCGAGAAGCTGCAGCAGGAACTTGAATCGTACATACACAAAGCTTCGACCTCACCGGATCAAGAGAGCAATTCGCGCATTCATGTTTCAAGCCAGCCGATTCGCCCTGAATTACTGGCTATCATCGTCCCACACGCAGGCTATCTTTATTCGGGACAGACAGCGGCTTTCGCATACAAATCTGCACAGGGTCAGAACTTCAAACGAATCATTTTGCTTGGACCTTCACATCATATCGGCTTTCGCGGAGCTGCACTTGCCGACTCTGTAAAATTCGCGACACCGCTGGGCGATCTCGAGGTCGACCGAGACTGCGTCAAGAACCTGAAATCCAGCCCTTATTTTGCCGTGCATGCCGACGTGCACAAGATTGAACATTCACTAGAATTGCAGCTGCCATTCATAAGACATTGTTTCGATCAGGATTTGAAGATTGTTCCAATTGTGATTGGACAGCTGTCAAATGCTCAGGAAGCGAAAAGTATCGGCGCTGCAATCAAAAAAGAAATTCGCAAAGGCGACTTAATCGTAGTCAGCTCGGACTTCACTCACTACGGTCCGCGCTACGGATATATGCCGTTCGGTCTTGATCCGAGCGTTCCGAACAAAATATGCAAACTTGACGGCGAAGCCTTCGAGCAACTAAGCAAGCTTGATTTAAACGGCTTCGTAAATTTCCTGAACAGAACCGGTGATACCATATGCGGTATGTTTCCCTGTCAGGTTTTGCTTTCAATTTTGCCTCCAAAGTCTCATGCGACTCTTCTAAAATACGCCTGCTCACGAGATATGGTCGGGGAAGACCAGAACAACTCGGTAAGCTATTTGTCGGTAGCTTTTTCAGGGGCAGCCTGGACGGACGAAGATGAGCATTCAAAACACTCCCATAATCAAAGCCAGGATAAAATCCTGCATTTAAGTAAAACAGAGCAGGAAAGCTTATTGAAACTGGCTCGAAAAACCATGGAAACTTTTGTCAAAGAGAAACGCAGCCCCAGCCCCCAGGAACTCGGCATAGAAATTACCGATACGATGAAAGAGAATTTCGGTGTTTTTGTAACCATCAATAAAAGAGTTACAAACAGTTCGGCACACGAGAAGAAAGAACTGAGAGGTTGCATCGGCAACATTATGCCTGTGAAAGCCCTCTATCAAGCCGTGCAGGAAAACGCCATCAACGCCTGCTCACACGATTATCGTTTCACAGCTGTGCAAAGTCACGAACTTGCCGATTTGCAACTCGATATCAACATACTGAGCCGACCACAACGCATAGGGTCTTATCACGAGATCGTGATCGGACGCGATGGTGTCATCCTGAGCAAAGGCGGTCGACAGGCAGTCTTCCTGCCTCAAGTCGCAGTCGAATGGAAATGGACCTTAGAAGAAATGCTGAGCCAGCTCTCCCTAAAAGCCGGTCTCGGCCCCAACGACTGGCGGCAGGGCGCCAGCTTCGACACCTTCCAATCCGAAGAAATAAAAGAGAACTAAATGAAGTGGAAGAGTAATTGTTGGATGCCTATTTCTACGACAGTGAAGGCTAGAAAATAGAGGTTGATTTCTTGTCGTGCAAAACGATTCAGTTCGTTTTCGATACTGGGGATCATTTTAGACTTGTCTTCCAGCCGTAGCATGCTGCTGGGCAATATAACGCGAGGATTGTAGCGCAGAAGTCCGTAACTGAAGGGGGCTTCTTCGGCAGCTGAATCGACGACGGCTAAGCGGATATTGTCGACGGCAAGTTTTTCACATTGCTGATTTAAACATGCCATTAACTCAGGATTATCTTTGGCGACCTCTTCAAGCTGAACGAATCTCGCTTTCAGATATTTCTGCTCGCTCCAATCAAGCACCAGTGGCAGTATCAACATGAAAAGCACATTCCAGCAGAGAGGCAGCAAAAGCGCCGCATTTAACTCGATATCGCCGCGCTTCAAGAGCAGAACGCTCAAGGCCGTCAGAAGTAATCCAAGCACGGCGCTTAGAGCGAGATAAACCCTCATGATTTTGGAGGCGCTCATGCTGATATACCAGTCTCCCCGGGCTGCCTAAAGTATCCACATACTTAGTGCCCTGCCTTTCCTGAATCAAAACCCGCAAGCCGGTTCTCAAGCGCTAGTGAAAGGAATTTCTAACCGCGATTTGCAGCTCTCAGTCGCCGCGCTGATTGCCTTGCGGACCACCGCCCGGACCGCCGCCGGGTCCACCCGGTCCTCCGGGAGCAGCACCGGGACCACCCCCTGGACCGCCCGTCGGGGGTCCGGCGTCTCCACCCATGCCGCGCTCCCTCAGTTTCTCCAT
>JAIEPM010000368.1 GCA_019748395.1 Candidatus Obscuribacterales bacterium | reverse complement strand
TGAAATAACATTTTTCTTTCTCTCTTCATTTTTTTTTTGATTGAATTGGGCGGATCTTCAAGAGAAGAAAACAAATGAGCTGCAACTGACCGTAGAGCTCTACGGAAGTCTCTCTGCCACAGGCAAAGGTCACGGCACGGACGGAGCAGTCTGCGCGGGTCTTTCAGCATTGCATCCGCGTCATTCAAGCACCATGGATATCTGGGCGGCGATGCCCCGGCTCGTTGAGAAGCCGCTGCTTAGCATCGCAGGCGAAGAAATCAACTTTCAGCCCGAAAAAGACATTCACTGGCTGGCCTGGCAAATGGACGAGCTCGCCCTGCCGCATCCAAATACAATGCGCTTCAGGCTTTATGCAGAAAATAAGATCATTCTGGAAATGTCCATACTTTCGGTGGGCGGCGGATTTGTTGAAAAGCTTGATCCCAAAACCGGAGCAAAACAAAGCTCGGCCGAAGATGAACGGATAGCCGACTTGCCGCATCCCTTTCATACGGCGGCAGACTTCGTTAAACAGTGCACTGAAAACAATAAAACTCCCTGGGAACTGGTGCTGCTCAATCAAGAAAAATTGGGTCACAGCAGGCAAGAAGTGAGAGCACACCTCGATGCAGTGCTCGATACAATGGATAGCTGCATCGAAGCAGGCTTGAATACCGAAGGCATCTTACCGGGCGGTCTGAATGTAAGAAGAAGAGCCAAGGAGCTTTTTAAGCGCATCGAGAGCGGCAGCACCCCGGAATGGGCAGGCAACGACCTGCGCCCATCAGTTTATGCCATGGCCGTCAACGAAGAGAACGCGGCCGGCGGACGAGTCGTGACTGCTCCGACCAACGGCAGCTCCGGACTGATTCCGGCAGTTTTCCGAACCCTGAAAGAGAAACACAATTTAAGTCGGGAAACTTTGCAAAACGGACTGATTGTGGCATCGGTTATCGGAGCTCTTGTTAAAACACATGCTTCGATTAGCGGTGCTGAAGTAGGCTGCCAGGGCGAAGTCGGTACATCCTGCGCGATGGCGGCCGCGGGCGCCGTCGCCATGCTGGGTGGTTCTATTCAACAAATGGAACAGGCTGCCGAAATGGGAATCGAGCACCATCTCGGCATGACCTGCGATCCGATCAAAGGATTAGTGCAAATCCCATGCATCGAAAGAAATGCCATGGGCGCAGTCAAAGCCTTGAATGCAGCAGCTCTGGCCCTGGCTTCCGACGGCTCACATTTGATCAGTCTCGATCGAGTTCTTAAAGTAATGAAAGAAACCGGACTCGATATGAATCAAAAATATAAGGAAACATCAACCGGCGGTCTAGCGCTTGGATAGCGGGTTTCAGCGTATTCAGATCGCTTATTGAATAGCCTGTAAAGAGTGGAAATCACTTGCGATTCAAGCCAGAATAATCAAAAGCATGTTTTTAAGGAAACTGATTATGCAAAGAAAAGGTCTATTTCTGGCTCTCAGCATGGTATTGAGCCTCTTTTCACTGGATGCCGCGCAAGCCCAGGGCGACACGCCTGCAGCCGGAACTGATTCGGCTTCCGGCCAATCGGCAGCAGCTCCGAAAGAAGGTCGCAAGCGTCGTCTTGGAAAACGTCTGGGCAACCTGAAAAATCGCTTGCACAGAAAGAAAAATGGCGAGGCAAGCAACAGCACAGCAGCTCCGGCTGCCAATCCCCCAGCTCAAAACTAAAAATCAAAAAAGACAATTTAAAGCCGTCTTGTTGCAGAAGCCTTTCGCTTGACAATAAGGCGGCTTGGCTTTAATATCGTTAAGCTTTGAGATCTCACCCCATCTCGGCTCGTCCGAAAATAGATGGCTTAGTATCCTGATTGCTTTTAAGCGCAATCGAGGAGTAAATATGTTTCTCAGCAGAAGGGAAGGCTTGCTGGGTGATAATCCTGCGCTCGGCAGGAGCATTCCGGCTGCATTCAGGCGTCGTAATCGCCGTGATATCACATATGGTGCATACCCGGGTCGAGCAGAGCGCTCGCCCGATTCGGCAAAATCTCATGAAGTAAGAAGATTGTTTGCCCGGATGCGCAGCGAATTACTGGATATAGAGCTCGCCTTCAATAAGAACTCAGACGCTGAGGCCGGCTCTGAAGCCGGACTGTTTGCAGCTTTGCTGAATCTCAGCGAAGAGCTGGCAAGCGAAATAGATGCGGAGTTAGCACTTATCTGCCTGGTCGGCGGTGAAGCGGAAAGAAACAGCTCCGAGGAATTGCTCGAGCAAATGCAAAATTCCGCACGAGTTTTTCTGGCACTACAAAGCCGCTTGCTTGAGTTCCAGAACGAACTATTTTCCATGTTGGAATTGAATCTTCAACTGAGCAAAGAGAAAACCTGCACGAGCTTGCTCAATTTTGCAGCCATCGAAGCTCAAAGTAGCATGCCGCTTCTGGGAGTCTTTCTGGAAGCAGTTGAAAGCAGTATCAAGACCCTGACGGATTCGACTATCAGTGCAATTCAGCTGAAAGATTTTGAATTCGCCGCTGAGATTTGCAGTTGCAATTTACAACTTTCGAACTTCCTCACTGATACGCAAAGAATTGCCCAGAGCATTCGATGAAAAAGTGCAGTGCTAAAGGCTCTGCCAGCCGCTTCCATCTTCTTCATTTTGCGGACGAGCTTCCACAAAGTTAGCCGGACCCGGCTTATCCTGAATGTCTTTGATTCGAGACTTCACCTGTTCGGAGCTTTGCAGATCCTGCTTTTTCTCCAGAAGATTTGCGTATGACTCGAGCACTGGTATCAATTGAATTGAAGCCTTGCCGAACTGCAGTTCTCTTGAGTTAATGGCTTTCAAATAAAAAGGTCCGGCTTGCGAGTATTTGCCCTGCCTCTCACAATTGACTGCAATATCAAGCAAAGTATTGCCCACTAAACGATGTTGAGCTCCAAATAACTTAGTCCGAATCAGCAATAGGCGATTTAGATAGCTTTCGACTTCATCAAAGCGATTCATGCGGCGCAGACAACGACTCAAACCATAGAGGTTATTTGCGACTTGAGAAGATTCGGACCCAAATAAGGGTTCAGCCAGGGCAAGAGCTTTCAAATAAAGGTCAGCGGATTCTTTGAAATGAAAATTCAGGTATTCTAATAAAGCCAGATTTTGCAGTCCGACCGCATAGCCGACCGTATTTGGGCTTTGCTTGTCCAGAGCCAATCTTAAAGACTCTTCAGCACTTTCAAAATCTCTTTCCAGGTACAAGTTCCTGGCGGATTGCATCAAAGTAATCGCATCATCCTGAGAATAAGCAGCAATCGTAAATTGATTCGACCCAAAAGTAAAAAGGCAAAGACTCAGCCAGAACCTGGAGCTTCGATTGGGAATTTGCACTTTTGCCAACGATATTAGTTCCGGACAGGAAAAGTATTCAAGCAATATACCCAGGCTAAACAACGGCAAGCCTGATTTCAATCTCCAAGTTTCAAAAAAGATTTTAAAAGCAAAAAAGAGGCTTACGCCTCTCTAATTACTTCAGGTTTTGAACCCTGATGACTGAATAGCCTTGACGTCCTGTCTACCTCGATTTACCTGGTATTTGAATAGTTCATATTTGGACCAGATAAACGTCTATGGTACCGACCTGTGAGACAGTGCATTTTAAGGTGAAGCCCGTGAGAGCATTCACCGCACCATTGTCGGAATTCAACCCTTTATACACGAGGGTCTATCCGATATCTCCCTAGAAAGGAGGTGATCCAGCCGCACCTTCCGGTACGGCTACCTTG
>JAIEPM010000426.1 GCA_019748395.1 Candidatus Obscuribacterales bacterium | reverse complement strand
CTCTTAAGAGCTCAGGATGATCAACGATGCGAGCGGTGCCGCCCACGGAGTCCGGTCCTTCCTCTGCCCAGTCCTGAAAGAGCCCAGCCATCTCAGCGCGCTTATTGAAATAAAGCCGCTTATCGTTTGGCGTTGAGCCGAAGTGAACACCGGTGATAGTAATCCCCAGCCCTCGGAGAATGTGATAGGTGCCGTGTCCATAGCCCATATCGATAAACACATGATCAATGCCGAGACTATGAAAACGATCAAGAATTATGTTAGCCAGCCTCACGTCATCCATCTTGTTAAAGACTTCACATCGAGCCATAACATAGCCCTGCCGGTAAACCAGAGCCGTGCGGTCGCCCTTGCCTGCCGGGTCAACGCCCAGGATCAACGGCTGAGATTTATCAATCTGGGTCTGACTGTGAATTGCATTAGTCAACACGACAGAATCAATCAGCTTGCCTTCGGCAGAAGAAAAGGCTTCTTCAAAGGTTGCCGGATATTCGCGCTGAAAGCCGGTCACATTGCCACGCATGTGATCATGCAGTTTCACATGCCGCCAGTACATTTGCTCAAGCGAGATCGGGGGAATCGTGCCACCGCGCTTATCAATCTCCGCCTGAATCGCTTTCATGACTTTGACTTCTTCTGAGTCTGGCGTCCAGCCTTTCGGTGGCGTCATCTTGTACTCAGGCATCTCCCACCAGCCGAAGAAGGCAGTAAACCAGTGAGCATCAGGCTTCTTGTATCCACTCACGGCAATCTCATGAAAATAATTGCCCTCACCGCCGCTGGTGCTTTCGGCTTTCATGATCGCGCCTGGCTCTGCAGAAGCATGAGCGTTCATCGCGCCTTCTTGAATATCTTTGACGTGCCGGTCTTTGCACCGTCCCAGCTCAGACAAGTGCAAATCAAGACAAGGGAAACCGCGAGCGCTGTCAGTGCCAGCCGTGCCTACCGCAATCTCTGAATCATTTTTCCAAGAGAGCTTATCGTCATTGTTCTGCGTTGTCTCAAGTCTCAGCTCAGGCGGCATCTTGTCCTGAAACCGTTTCAAGTTTGCAAAAATTTCGTTAGTAACTTTAGCCCGGTGAGTCAGAATCAGCGTCTTTATTCCCTCGACGTTTTGAGAGAAATGAAACTCTTGAGCATTGAAAACGGTCGTGCTCATGATCTGCCTGGGCTTCACTATGACCATGTTTGCCTGACCGCGCTTCTCAAGCAACATCTGCAGGAGATAGAGAATACGCAATTGGATCAGAGTGAAAGTGAGCGGGATAACACCCGCGCCCTTCTTAACTATCTTGTAATGCTGCCCGGCTATTACCGGCAGAGTCTTCAACGACTTCAGCATCAACTGTAATGTATCTTGCGAGTCCGTCATTCTCAAGCCTCATCGCTTCTTCCATCTGAGCCGTTACTTGCGGCTGCTGTTTTTCAAGCGCCTTCGTGAGATCAGAAATTGTGTACTTGATTGTCTCTTGCTTGATCTGCACTGTCGGCTTGCCCCAGCCTCTATCAAGCAAGACCTTTGCAGCTTCAAGCCGGGTTGAGCCGTCTTCTTCAGCGCTGTTCATGATATTGACGATTGTGTTAAGAGCATCCTCTGTGTGCTTCTTCGCAAGCTGCTGAAGCGTGAAAGGTGCAGCATCTTTGCGATCAGGCGGGTGCGCCGGCGGTGCCACCGTAGGCGGTGCCAGTGCCATCATAGAATCAACCGCCTGGACAAGAGTTATCTCTTTCTCGGTAGTCTCAACGCCAAACGCCTCAAACGCATCAGACATTTTGCCTTACCACTTCAATAATTGACACCACCGCCGCCGTTTCCAGAATCTGATCAAGTTGATCAGCTCGGATGAGATCGGCTGCAACCATTCCGCCCACAGAACTAAGCAATATACCGGCAATCATGAAAACGTCGGTATAAGCTTGCTCCCTGTCCTCCAAGTTCTTGGAAGCGTTCAGAATCTCAGCTATATGATTTAGCTTCTTTGACTTAGATTCAAACGCCATCCCTAGACCCCTCCGGCTCAGCGTCAAAGCCCTCCGGTCGGTTTTCGAGCGCCCACTTCAACGCCTGCAACACAGTCGCCAAAATATGAGCCGGTATCGCAATTCCCTTCCGACCTGGCTTTTCAATGCCATCAGCTTTGTCGACATACCAATACCTGATATGCAAGAACAGCTTGGAGCTGTACTCGTCCCAGTAAATATATAGCTTGCCGAGAGTGCCCTCTTTTACAAGAAACTTGTTTTCTACTACAGACATACCCACTAACCCCCATAGTAGTAATTTAAGTTAGCCGGACAAACGAAAAAAAACAAGAGCCCAGTATTCTGAGCCCTTGCTTCTAAATTTCTCGATTGTCGTTGTCGGCTGGTTTGCAGACGCTTTACCATGCGTCTCAGCTCAGATTCATGACCCAGCCCTCCACAAGTGACAACGCCATTACGGCCCGATAAATTCAAATCATCTAGTTAATCCGTAGATCCAGCCCTACGGAGGCGTCAAGCTCAAATTAGATCATTCGCCTGGCGTTAGGTCAATACGCCGGATACTCGTCAGCGAAACTCCACTTTCCACGTGTCATAGCGTCAAAAGCCTTTTCCTGATACCAGGCAAGACTTAGCAAGCTTTCTGGCATTGGCATGGGTCGAATCAAATTCGGGTTGCTGCAATCACGACAAAGAAAGCGCCAATCTTTTTCCGCCCGGCGTAATTCTTGAAACTCTCCCTGACAGTCATCGCACTTCATATCCCTAGTTCCTTCGTCTCGTGAAACTTGAAACAATAGATGTCTCGGTCTACCGCATCCTTGCCCACACTATCAAGCTTATAGACATGCTCCTTGCTTTTGAACCACGATAAAGCTGCCCCCTGCCTGGCAGGACTTATTTCGACCGGAAGCGGCGCGAGAAAAGACAAACACTGCTTAAGCTCATTCGTCTCCACCGTCTCAGCCTTGCATGGACCGTCAAGCATTAGGCACAAATAGCTCATCATCCGAGCACCTTAACGCCACGCTCTGGATGATACGAAACAGGTTTGCAATCAGGAGCCGTGAACACAAGAGAGCCATCCGGCAGCCTCGCTGATTTGAATCCAACCTGACTGATGGCTATCACATTGAGCCCCTCACGCAATACGTGAGCGATGCGATCAGGACCGTTTGCATGATCAACGCCAATCAGAAACTTACCCGGCATAGCAGTACCCCTCCGCTAGTAAGCAGGATATTAGCAGAAAAGATGTCAGCCGTTTAGCCCTTACCTTGCTACGGCACTATAAACTTGCAGACCTTCAAAACAGGAGATTCCCAATGGCTGAGATTCACGACGTTTCGACAATGCCCTTTCCAGTTAAACCAGTAAACGGAAACTTGCCACAGTTTATGACGCACCTTCAAGCGTTCATTCAGATCCTGGCTGACTATTCGGAAGAGAAGGAAAAAGAGCTTGCACAAGTCAGAAACGAGTTATACACCGATACCCTGGCTCTGATTGATATAAGAATCCAAGCCGCCAAGAAGCAAAACAAGATTTGATCCGCTTTGATAAAACAACGCAATTTACTGCACAGTAAAACTCAGCATAAAACAATGCCCGGCTTTCCACCGGGCTTGCTGGGTTTGGGATGCTTCAGTTAAACGCAGGTAGCCACCAGGGCTCTGTTGCAAAGATTGGCCGAAAAATTTGAGACGAGTTATGACACGTGTTTCTCCGTCCGGTTTTCTGATT
>JAIEPM010000204.1 GCA_019748395.1 Candidatus Obscuribacterales bacterium | reverse complement strand
ACTATTACACAATCTCTTGCCATGTTGCTTTAAGGCTTGCATGATAAGGCCATTGAGCATGCGGATTGAGAGCGTGAAAGAGTCATTCGGCGCAGTTTTTGATGATACCGGCAAGTACCGGTACAGACTCTGGCGTCGCTGGCAGCCGGGTTTGCCTTCTCTATGTTTTGTCATGTTGAATCCCAGCACCGCAGATGCCACCATCAACGATCCGACCATAGCCCGCTGTGTGTCCATGGCCGAACGGTGGGGCTTTGGAGCGATTGAAGTGGTCAATCTTTTTGCTTATCGGTCGACCAAACCACGAGATCTCTGGCAAGCCGAAGACCCTGTCGGCGAGCATAATGATGAGCATATCAAACGAGCTTTGCTGCACAGTCAGGCCTGTGTTCTGGCCTGGGGCAACCTGCCTGCTTCAAGGCTTGAGCGCAGCAAAAAAGTGCTTAAAATTCTGGGCAAAAAGAAAACTTACTGTCTTGGTTTGACCAAGCTGAATCAGCCGCGACATCCTTTATATCTTTCTGCGGATGTTCAACTTGAAGATTTTCAATTCGATGCACCGGTCGGCAAAACTCAAGCCGCAGTTCGTTGAAACTTCAAGGGAGGCGCCATCTGTGGCGGGTCCGGAGCCGAGGAACTGTCAGAGCCAGAGATTCTTGTTCTCAAAATAGAGTGCCTGACGCTTCGGGTAGCGCTCTCTAAATTCTCTGTAGCGTTTTAGTAGTTTCTGATAATGCCTTTCCGAACAGCCCAGTTTTTTGTGCGGATATGCAATTAAAAAGTCTTCCAGCTTCCAGAGGTTGTTTTTTGAGAAGCGCCAGTTGTAATTTCCCAGCTCGTTTAAGTCCACAACTGCGTAGCCTGTTATGCGTCCGCTTAGATCCACATAGGGGTCTATATAGCTGGCCGCCAGTTCTTTGGGGCTCTTAAAAACGGCTTTGCGTCCGTGCAAACCCGCATCCCGAGAGCGAGCCAAGGAGCCCCAGAGTCCATTTTTTTGAAAGATGTAAATGACATGGTCGAGCTCGTCCACCGATTCGAAGCTGAGCAAAAGGGGCGGATAGCCATGCTGTTCCAGAATTACTGCGGCTGTGATTGCAGCTTCCAGGCAATGCGCGGATTTGCGTTTTACTACTTCTCTAAAGGAGCGTTGACTGTCACCTTCTTCTTCGCGATTGTATTTTAGTTTGCGCAAAAAGGCTTGCACCTGCCTTGGTGTTCGATATTTTTCAATGATTCGCCGTTCGGCGGCTGTAAATGCTTCAGGATTGGGCTTCATGGGAGCAGGGAGTTTAGCACTTTCTGCTATTATCATCAAATCCAAGCCCTGTGTTTTTGATGACAAGCAGCCCGCACTTAGAAAATGACTTAGTAATGAAATCCGACCCGCTTGTAAAAGCGCGGCGACGGCGTTCCGAGTTCTGGCAATTGTCTTGCCTGATCAGCTTGTCAAGCCTTCTGGTCAGCATGTACGCGGTTTTTTTGTCGCAGCGTCTAGCTCCGGCCTCAAGTCAACACGAGTTGGACGAAGCGGCTCTTGCTCTGGCTCGAGATCTCGGCAACCTGACTGTCAGTCATCACCGCTTCGGCAAAGTAGCTCTGCTTGATCTTTCAGACGGCAAAAATTCGCAAATGGGATTGAACCGCTTGCAAGCCACCTTACGCCTAGATGGCATGATTGCAAAACAGCTGGGCTTTGAAAAAATATTGAAGCTGGTTCGCAAGGATGCAATTGAAGTAGCTCAGCTGAATCGCGAGTTGCTGAGACTACAGAAAGAACTTTCAAGCGCAAATGCGCCTAGACATTTTCAAGGTCGCGACTCATTTCTGGAGCTGGTACGCCGCAAGCTTGCCGTTTCCGGTGCCAACTCGCGCTTAAAGTCGCTGCGCATAATCCTGGGAGGCGTCAATCTGCCGGAGCAAGCTTCTGGTATTGCTCTGCCTCGAATGGCCGGTGAAGAATCAGCTTCTTACGCCGCCGGCCGGATTTACAAGACTCATGTGAAAGTGCCGATTCTGGATGAAATCGGCTATAAGTTTTATGATCAGGCTGATTCAACAAAGCTTGTGCCACCGGCATTATTTCATGCGGTGGCCGGCGATGACCTGGCTTCGGCTGTTCTGATTGAAGCTGATTTTGATGTGGCTGAAAGAGGTCGTTCGCGTCATATTCAGCATATGAAATCTTGCGCAGTCGTCGGAGCGGAGCCGCCGCAAAAGCTCGGTTCGGTTTTCATGCTCAGCTTTCCTCATGGTTATTACTCGGCGTTTGCATGTCTCAGCGATATTTTCGATGCAAATAAGTACAGGAGCAGAAATGCTAAATGGCTGCAAGCTTCAGGCGGGAATATTCCCGGTCCTGGTTATTTGATTTCGGCCAATTCGCCGATGCCGACTGCTGAGGCTTTGAACAATGCTTTCTATCATTTCCTTTTCAGCTGCGGACCCGAGCTGCTGCCTGAAAATTTAGAGCTTTTGTTGAAGCAAGCTTTCTCCACGATCAAAGTCGGCTCTGAGTCTAATGCAATTGCAGCTGATTCATTCAATAGCGCTTTGTTCAGGGACACCGGAGCTGCCGATTTCGCGCTGTCCCGTCAGTCCGGTCCGTCCGGAAAAGGACAGGAAGCGCTGTCCGCAGCTTTTTCGGCCAAAGAACTTTCAAAGTTTCTCCCGGCTTATGCCTTTCCTCTGGCCGTCGATAAGGACGGACACTTGAATATGCCGCAAGAACGAGGACTCGACAAGGACTTGCTGCGTGATTTTTTGCAAGCTCTCTATCAGACTAACATTGCTGGAATTGAATCGATGCACCTTGGCGAAATGATTGCCAATCGCATGCGTATTTCAGAAGAAAAGTCGGCCGGGAAAATAGCTTCATTTCAGGAAGAACTGCTCAGTGTTGAGCGCAGCATCGACAGCCTCTCAAGCCCAAACGACGCTATTAACGACGAAAAACTAAGACAGCTGAATGAGCAAGCCGCAAGCCTTGGGCGGTCCATAAGCGAAGAAGAAACAAAGCGTCAGCACTATCAAAAGATTGAAGAACGTGCCAAAAAAGCCACGGCAAATGCGCGTGAAGCGGCAAGAACTTCATTTGAAATCGCTTCTCATATGAGTTCATTTGTCGGCAAAGGATTGAAAAGGGTTTCAGCTCCGGTAAATGCATTTCTACTGAGTCGCAAAGTCCTTTTCATTCCAAAGCTGACAGCTTTAACGGAAGACGAAATATATGAATCCAGAAAAGCTCCAGATGGAGATTCTTCCGAAAAAAACGAAAATGATAATTTCTGGACATCTCGCTTATTCAGGGTCACTGATATACCTGAGGCGGATTTGCTTGTTGATAAGAAACCCTTAGTCGAATACTGGCAAAGCAAACCTTTGCAAATTCAGAACCCGCCCTTATATATTTTGCTTTGCTCCGGTGAGTTGACCGGTCGAAAAACAAATCCTCGTTTGTTTGCCTCTCGTCAGACTCCCTTCGATAACGCTTCTCTTGAAAATTGCCAGCTTTGTTATTTCGCGCCGCAGGCAGTGAGCGCTGCTCCTGCTGCTGAAACGAGCTGGTCTGTATTGATTCGCGATCTCGTTTATAACCTTTTTGACGGCAACGGGCAGCTGCTTCCGTCAAGCAAAGCTCGCTGGTGTTTAGATCTTGGAATGGACGAAGAGAACTGTCCGGGTCTGGCTGTTGAGATGCAAATTCGCACCCCGGTG
>JAIEPM010000597.1 GCA_019748395.1 Candidatus Obscuribacterales bacterium | reverse complement strand
TGTGAACCGTCCATGATACCCGGCTTCTCTTTGAACTGGCGACGAACTTCTTCAACAACCATGCCGCCTGCAGCTCCAACCGCTTCCATTGCCAGAGCAGCGAAAAGGAAAGGAATCAATCCACCCAGGAAAAGACCGGCAAGTACGTAAGGGTTATCGAGCTGGAAAGTCAGCTTGCTGACATCCAGATGCAATTCATTGGCTTTTGCAATCAACTCTTGTGTGTAAGAAGAGAAAAGTACGATTGCAGCAAGACCGGCGGAGCCGATTGCATATCCTTTTGTAACCGCTTTGGTGGTGTTACCGACAGCATCGAGAGGATCTGTAACGGCGCGGACTTCTTTGGGCAGTTCGGACATTTCGGCGATACCGCCGGCGTTGTCGGTGATTGGACCGTAGGAGTCGATAGCGACGATGATACCGGCCATGCTCAACATAGACATCGCCGCAAGCGCAACACCAAAGATTCCGCAAAGCGAGAATGAAACAAGAATACCGACAATGATCACGATTACAGGCAGAGCCGTGGACTTCATTGATACGGCAAGACCGGCAATGATGTTGGTAGCATGCCCGGTTTCAGATGCTTTGGCAATATAGCGAACCGGTTCGTAATCGGTAGAAGTGTAGTATTCGGTAATCCAGACGATTGCAGCTGTAACCACAAGTCCGACCAGAGAGGCGATGAAGAAATTCATGGTTGAGTAGTTCAAACCACTCATCATCTTTTCAGTCACGAAATAGAAGCCGCCTGCAGCCAGTACGCCTGAAACTGCCAGACCTTTATAAAGAGCACCCATAATTTTGGTATCGTCCTTGCCTAGTTTGACGCAGAAAGTACCAATAATTGATGCAACGATTGAAACTCCACCCAGCATGAGCGGATATAGAAGAATATTGTTATTGCCTGCTTTTATCTGCTCGGCAAAAACGATGTTTGCCAGAAGCATGGTCGCAACGGCTGTTACGGCATAAGTCTCAAACAAGTCGGCAGCCATACCGGCACAGTCACCAACGTTGTCTCCGACGTTATCGGCGATAACAGCCGGATTGCGCGGGTCATCCTCGGGGATGCCTGCTTCGACTTTACCTACCAGGTCGGCTCCAACGTCGGCGGCTTTGGTGTAGATACCGCCACCCAGTCGAGCGAATACGGAGATCAAACTGGCGCCGAAGCCCAGACCGATAAGAGCATTAACATCATGGAAAACACAGTTGAACAGAGCTACGCCCAAAAGACCCAGACCGACTACCAGCAGTCCGGTCACTGAACCACCGCGAAAAGCGACATCGAGAGCTTTCGGCAAGCCGTCTCTTGCTGCTTCTGCAGTTCTGACGTTGGCTCTCACGGATACATACATGCCGATGAAGCCAGCCAGAGCACTGAATATCGCTCCGACGGCAAATCCCAGAGCTGTGTTCATTCCAAGAGTTGCAAAAATTATGCCGAAAAGCACCACACCCACGACAGCCACGGAAGTGTACTGTCTTTTCATGTAAGCATCAGCGCCTTCCTGAATCGCCGCTGCGATTTGCTGCATGCGCTCGTTGCCGGCCGGCAACTTCACAACCCAGCCACCCGCCAGGACTCCGTACAAAATAGCCCCTGCCGCGCAACCTAACGGTGCGTACTGGTAAATCAGTTCTTCGCCTGCCATTGCAGCAAACTCCTCCCGAGCAAAAAATGCTTTCCCTCTAACCAAAAGCGGCCGGAGCCACTTGTTTTATCTGCCACCAAGGGCGATTCCACTAGAAACAAAATCGCCGGGGAACACCCCGGGGAAATAAAGAGTCACCTTGGTAAGTTCGAACAAACTCTAGAAGAGTATCAGATCAGCCCAATTAGTACCGCCGAAGAATTTTTAACAAGGCTTCGCCGGTGGTGGCAGTCGATGCCAAGTGCCTTCAATTCCGAGGCTGCATCTGAGCTTTCTCATGTTAAAATGTTGCTCAGAGAAAGGTTAAGGTGTGTTCATGCTCAGAAGAACTGGTTTTATAGCCAAGCTTCTCCTCTTAGCAGTCGCCGTTTCAAATACTCAAGTGCCCGCTTCAGCTCAAAAACTGAGAAGCGGGCAAGACCGTTATCCAAAAGTTTTATCAGCACTGGAAGATAATGACGGTAACTTTCTGTTACTGAGCATTCAAAGCAAAAGCGCTCTTCAAGCTCCAAGAATAAGCTATTTACCAAGCAGTGATTCCAAAACTGTGATGGTGGCGGATTTCAACGGCGTGCTCTGGACTAGAGAAGCGCAATTGATTCGTTCTTCAAACCCGCAGATTCAATCCATTCGCATTGGACAATTTCAGTCTAACCCTCCGGTTTTTCGCATCGCGTTGACAAGTAAAAGCGCCGAAGCACTGAAAGAGCTTGAATTTCGCTGCCAACCGAAATCGCTGGTTATAAAACTACCTCAAAAAAGAAGCAGCCAACTGACCTACGTCGGATACAGTCCCGTTCCAAAAATTCAGGCAAGGTCGGAAGCTCCAATTAAAGAACCTACGACGCCGCGCCGAGTTTCACAAGCAACGATAAATGCTTCAAAACTTTCAGTCGCCAACCCACCTTTCAAAACCGGCGGTCTATATCTTGAACTGGGCACTGAGCCAAACAAAGCGGCGGAAGCTGCCATTGCGTTCTCAGCAGAAGCACAGAGCAAGAGCGATTTAAGAACCGAATCAAAAATTGCAATGCTAAAAGGCCGGCAAGCAATGCCGACTGCTCCTCAGGCTGCGCCTTCATTCAATTCTTCAAGCAGCAGAGAAGAAATGCCGCCGAAAGCTCCTGAGTTCAAACAAGAAGAAGCCCTTGAAGAGAAAAAAACAACAGGTGGATTTGTCGGCAGATTGCACAGACTCTTCCACAGCAAAGCTGCAAAAGAAGAAATTGCGCCAAAAGAGAATCTGCTTGATGCTGAAAGCAAAAAAGAATCAGTTCAGCCAAAGCAGGTCGAATTGAACAAATCGCCCGCCCTTGCAGAGCTCAACAAAAAAGAAATTGCAAAAGAAAAGGCTGAAAAAAACACAGCGCAAAGCTCTCCATCGCTTGCGCTTATAGAGAGCAAGAAAGCCGCAGCCTCTCCCGCAAAAGACGAAATGGCAGCAGGAGAAGAGCAAGGCTCAGTTAATCCGGAGATATCCATTTCAGGGAAAGATCCATTGAGCTTGACTCTCAAATTCAATTCCGCCGTCAAATACAAATCATTCAGACTGGATGATCCGCCTCGATATGTTTTGGATCTGGAGGATCTGCAAGGTAGATATAGTCCGATTTTAGAACCTGAAAGCAACCCATTTCTCAAGGCTCTCCGCATCGGCAACCCTGATGAACACACGACAAGGATCGTTCTGGATTTAAATCAGCCGACGGCTCTGGTGAAAGAAGAATACTCAGAAGAGCATAAGTCAATTCTTCTCAGTATTTCCAAATTACCCTCAACGATCAGTCGCTCGGCTCGTGGTCGAACTGTCGTACTGGACGCAGGTCATGGCGGCTCGGACCCGGGAGCACAGCGCGGCGACATTCAAGAGAAGCAAGTCACTTTAGCAATTACCCAGAAGCTAAAGCGAGATCTTGAACAGCGCGGACTGCGTGTAATCATGACGCGCTCGGATGATACTTTCGTTTCTCTGGAAGATCGCAGTCGCATAACCAATGAAACTCATCCTGATGCCTTTGTTTCAGTTCACATAAACTCGCTTGAAACAGACAGAGATA
>JAIEPM010000184.1 GCA_019748395.1 Candidatus Obscuribacterales bacterium | reverse complement strand
AGGGCAAATCAGACAAGCAAAAAGAGGCGCTTAAGCGCCTCTTTTCGTTTTAGATAGATCAATAATCGCTCACATGTACTGCACGTTGCTCTGTGGCGGCGGCAAAATTCGCAAGCGGCGCATCGGCTCGTCGCCAATGCTGCGGCTTGTGAGATTGAATCTTTCCACAAGTTGATGTTGCAAGCGTCTTATGTATGCTTTGCGAGGTGCAAGCTCGAGTGGCTCCATTCGGTTCATAACAAGTGTGATCGCTTGTCTTGCTTCTTCAAGAGCAATTTCAGTTTCATCAACAATGTCGGCGCCGTTTTCTGCAAGAGAGAATATTTCCGTATCAAGATGCAGAGCTTCTCTCAGGGCTTTTTGAATCTGCGGCATATTATTGCTTTTCACCACATAAACAGGTATCTGTTTTGCTTCGGCGAGTGAATAGATTTTAGCGCCTGCTCTTGCGTAGCTGCGCAGAGCCAGAATTGCATCGGCTTCGTCCAGGGTTTTGACGACTTCTGCGGGCAGATTCAGTGTTTTTATTACTCTTTCAAGCAAGCCTTTGCTGACTGCATAAGGATAGATTTTGAGATATGTTTCTTTATCGTAGTTTGGCTGCGACCAAATTTCTCCATCGACTGTGCTTTGCGGAATATCGTTGCTGATAACTTTCGTTTCGGGCCGCAAAACTGCAAAAGAGCCGGTGGATTCGTCGCGGCGTCTGATTTCCGGATGAATCTTCCAGCCGCGCAAGAGCTGGTCTACAGATTCGGACACTGTTTTGTGAATGGCCAGTGTTTGTCTGTCGATGATTTCGACGCAGATTTCAAAGGTCGGTTGCGCAGAACGCTCCAGCACGGTTTTTTGAGTGCCGCGGCGGCGAGCTTCATCATCGCCTAGAGTCACTGTTTGAATACCGCCGATTAAATCCACAAGGGTCGGATTTTTCAAAAGATTTTCCAGGGCGTTGCCGTGTGCAGTTCCAATCAGCTGCACACCGCGTTCGGCGATGGTTCTGGCGGCTGAGGCTTCCTGCTCGGTACCGATTTCATCAATTACGATTACTTCAGGAGTGTGGTTTTCAACTGCTTCAATCATTACTGCATGCTGCAGGTCCGGGTGTGCCACCTGCATGCGCCTGGCGCTGCCGATTGCCGGGTGAGCAACGTCACCGTCGCCGGCAATTTCATTGGAAGTGTCGATAACGATAACGCGCTTGTTCAGCTCGTCGGCTAGCACTCTTGTGATTTCACGAAGTTTTGTTGTTTTGCCGACACCGGGAGGACCTAGAAATAGAATGGATTTTCCCGATTCGACCAGATCTCGAATAATATCGATTGTGCCTGAAATGGCCCGACCGATACGACAGGTTAAACCGATTACTTTGCCCGTTCTGTTTCGGATGCAAGAGATACGATGTAGGGTGCTTTCGATGCCGGCGCGGTTGTCGCCGGAGAATGCACCGATGTGCTCAATTGCATAGTCCAGATCTTTTTGCTGAACTAAAGTGTCCGAAATTGCCCTTCTTGTCTTATCGAAATAGCGGGCTTCAGGCTTGCGCCCGAGGTCCATTACTATTTCGATCAGTCCCTTTTGATCAGCTTCCAATTTTGTCCGTATTTCATCGGGCAGAATTGCCAGCATCGAGCTGAGGTCGTCAGCGGGCGGTATTTGATCCATCAGTGTCTCCTTCGAGCTGTGGGTGTTTAACTACTCTTAGCGAGTTTTCGTTTGACATAAAATCTTGAATTTCCTTTTCTATTCTTTGACCCGGCAGCAAGATTGCGTATCCGGGCGGGCAGGGAGCGACCCAGTCTGAAGCAATTTCGCCGACTGCGTCTTTGACTTTTACTGTTTTAGAATCGGCAAAAAATGCTGCTCGCGGGCTCATTATTTGACCTGGAATCTTTGCCGGGCTTCTGTCATTTTTGATTGTACTTTCACCGGCTTCGAGCTTGGAAAGAGCTTCTTTCAAAATCGCAATATCGCTTTCATTGCTATTTAGACCCAGTAAAAGCAAGACGCCATTGCCAAGGATGCTCTCGGCAAAAACGCCCTGAGCGGCTAGTTGCTCATAAAGATTCTCGGCGCTCAGGCTTTCATGTTTAATCAGAATGTGAAAGGGTGAGTTTTGCTTCGAGCTCAGAACTTCGAGTTCCTTTCTATTTGCCAGAAAGTTCTTAAGATCGCTACTCAGGCAAAGTGCTGATTCCAGCAATTTGGAATCAAGATCGTCAAAGGCTTTTTCTATGCCGAGCATCAGCAGATAGCTTGGACTGGAGCTTTGAAGAGTGTTCAGGCAAGCGCTAAAAACAGAGTCTTCAATCGGGCAATTTGCTGCTATTTGCAATAATCCGGTCTGAGTTGGAGCAGTGAGAGTCTTGTGCAAAGAATGCACCGCTATGTCGGCTCCGGCTTCCAGGGCTCCGGCAATGCCTGTTCTTGCCTCAAAAAGATGGGCTCCGTGAGCAGCGTCGACTATTAGGGGTAGATTTCTTTCTTTGCATAATGAGGAAAGTGATTTTATGTCGGAAGCGCAGCCGGCGTAATTCGGCGAGCAGAGCAGGACTGCGGCCAGATCCTTTTGATTTTTGTCGATTAACTCTTTGAGTTTTTCGATTTTAGTTTCGCCCCAGCTTTGCCATCCGGAAAGCCACTCGGCTTCGTACCAGAGCGCTTCCAGGCCGCTCAGAACCAGAGCATTCAAAGCAGATCTATGAACGTTTCTCGGAACTAGAATTTTTGAGCCCCTGCCGGCTGCTGACATGATTGCCGCAGCAAGCGCCGCCGATGCTCCGTTTACCGAGATGAAACTGCGACGGGCGGACCAGATTTTAGAGGCTCGTTCTTCTAATTCTCTGAGAACGCCGTGTCCTGCCGAGAGCTCGTCAAGACCAGGAAGCTCAGTCAGGTCTGCAGAAAATAGATTAGATTCAATGTCAAGAAAGAGACGCCCTTTATGACCCGGCGTATGGAAAGAAGCTTTCTCTTTTAGAAGATGCTTTTTGACGGCACTAAGAAGGCTCTGTCCGGCGGAGGACTTGCTTGTACGGGACCCCTGGGTTTCAGCGAGGAATGTGCTCTGGGTCAATCAGGTATCAGCTCTGTGCTGCTTTCTTGACTCGCCCTCGACAAGGCTATCCTGTCAGGCGAACCTTTACATAAATAAGTATAACAGATCGCCCGGAGCGCACGGGAGGCTGGTTTGGGATCTTTTCGATATACGAAAGCCCTCTTTTGAAGATTTGCTTGATCTGCTGGAATGTTCTTCTGGTATTGGTTTTCGAATTTCGGGGTAAGTTTACGGATAGCCTGAAGAATTAAAGTAGCCGATTTTGGAACTGGTGTTGCATATGGTGGCATAGCCCTGTTTGAGGCGATCTTGACACGGTGTCGCTGGTGGTGGCATGTCACCCCTCCTGGCTTTTCGTTATCAGGTAAAAGGTTCCTTTTGCACGCAAGTTCACAGAGCAGTTAAGAGAACAGAGTCGTTGTTTTTTTTTGCGATACTTTGTATTACGAAGGTGAATAGTAGAATAACTCTGAAGTGAAAATATCCGGACACGAAATCTGTAGGGGCGGCGCCATGCGTCGCCCTAGCCGGCATTTATGATCTTGGTTGAGTGAATGTTTGCTTCGTAATTAAAGTGTTCTTTTCTTACAGAAAAGCGCTCAAAAGAGTGGCGACAGTTCGACATCCTGCCGAACTGTCGCC
>JAIEPM010000598.1 GCA_019748395.1 Candidatus Obscuribacterales bacterium | reverse complement strand
CATTTGCCGCTACTTTAGGCGGCAGCTTTTTCGCTCAGTCGAAAGATTATTCATGTCTGAGAGAGCCCGGACCTGTGCCGGGCTCTCTCCTGACGGAGTCACAAAATGCCTTCAATTACAGGGTTCTTCAAGCAAGCTGCAGTATCTCTGCAGTACCGCAACATGCGACTATATTGCAGTGCGGTGCTGATCTCGCTCATTGGCTCGATGATGCAGGAGAGCATGATTGCCTGGCTGGCTTATCAAATAACCGGGTCGACTGCCGTGCTCGGCAAGATCATGTCCTTCTTCATGCTGCCCATGATTGCTGCAAGCATTCCGGGCGGCTGGCTCTCGGACCGGCTGGAGCGCAAGAAAATTGTGCTGGCTACGCAGTTCATTGCTCTTTTAATTGCTTCGGCTTACCTTTTCATGGCCGCAAGCGGCACTTTCTCGGTGCCTGCTGTTTACGCGCTTTCAGCGCTTCTCGGCGTGACTGTCGCTTTCGAGATGTCGGCGCGCATGGCGATGTTGCCTCAGCTCGTCGATAACCCAGCGCATATCGGCAACGCATTTGCGCTTGATTCTCTGATCTTCTATTTCTGCCGACTCCTTGGTCCGGCTCTGGGAGCGTTGTTTCTGGCGCTTAGTGGACCGGTGGGTGGATTCGCCGCTAACGCCTGCTCTTACGCTTTCGAGCTTTTCGTGTTGTACAAACTCGTACCGGCTAGTATGCCGAGAACAGCAAAAGGAGCGAGTCTGCAAGAAGCATTCTGCTTTGCCTATGGAGATAGGCGGCGCCGCCGGGTTCTTCTTTTTCTTGCGCTCACGACTTTCTTCGGTGTTTACATACAGCTCATGCCTGCTTTCACGGCGATGCGTCAGGGCGGAGCATTTGCCAACGCCTTCCTGATTCTTGCTTCCGAAATCGGTGCCGTGCTGGCTGCGCTTTTCGTAGCAAACAAAACAGGCGATGCTACTTTCGTCAAGCTCTTGCGCAAAAGTCTGGGATGGGCCGGAGTCCTGTTCTCGGTCTGTTTCTTCGCTTTTGCGATCACGACGAATATCTGGCTTTCGCTTTTGCTTATGCTGCCTACAGGATTTGCGATGAGCCTAATTTTTGCCGGCTCGCAGGCATTGCTGCAATCTGAAGTTGAGGATCGTATGCGCGGTGCCTTTACTGCCGTGTTCTACAATTTCTCATACTTCGGAATGCTGGCGCTGGGTGGACCGCTACTCGGGTACCTGGCTGACTATGCAGGTCTTGCCGTCATGGCTGCTCTTTCCGGTGTTGTCAGCCTGCTTGTATCAATCGCCTATCTTGCCGGGGAAAGCTTGGACTGAGCATGGAAAGAAGCGGGAGGATGCCTGAATCAAAAGGCGTCCTCCCCTTCTTTTCCTTTCGTATGCACTCGGCCAAGATGATCTTCTAAAAACCCTCAGGCGTGACACCCTGCGTCACTCTCCTAAAACGTTTGCCGCCGAAGCTTAGTTTTCGTTTTTTGTAATACGAGGGGTGATAGTAGGATTGGCGTGAATCAAATTGGTGCCGTGTTAGAGCCCAGCTATCTTATTTAAGAAACCCGATATTTTGTTGCTTGAGCCCTTTCTTGCTTTCAATTCGACATCGTATAAACGGGCTAGTTGCTTTAATCTATTTTTACTGCTGATTTTTCCCGCTGTTTCATATGCGGTTTCTCTGGCGGCAATTTCGTTCAGCTTATTTCTCAGATCCGTATATTGGGTCTGAGTCAATTTGCCGCTCATGTAGTAACTCTCAACTAATCCTGTTGTCTTTGCCAGTTGAGAGTGAATGCTGTCGAAGTTATTGCTGTTTTTGAAATCACTCAATCTAAGATCAGCGCCAAGTGCATCTCTGATGTAGGCATTGATGCTTTTGGCTTCTGCGGCTGAGCTCTGGCTGCAGATAGCAAGTCCGATTATTGCTGTTGCCAGCGAAATGTTTTGCTTTCTCGAAAATTTCATGTTCTATCTCCAGTTAGGCAGTTCTGATTGAGCCCGCCAAAGCTTCCATGCTTTGCAGGTTTATTGAGTTTGGGAAGCACTTTCAATGTAGAGTTTGACGCCCGCTTATTCGGATTGTTCCAGACTGTGCAGTTTCCGAGATTATCGCGCGCTATAATGGTTCGGTCTGGTCGGTGAGAAAATAGATGCAGAGTTCGGGTCTGAGACAATCGCTTGGCGTACTTGCTTGCATGTGTACATGGGACACTACGGTGCTAGATCGCTGGATCTGGTTGTCCAATGCACTTGGACCCAGGCAGAATTGTGGACCGATCTTGGATGTTGGTTGCGGTAAAGGAGCGTTTACGATCGCACTGTCCAGCCGTGGTTTCGATGTCTTGGGCTTGACCTGGAGCCCGGAGGATCAGCAAATTTCTGCCAGGCGGGCAAAACTATGTGCTGTTAAAAGCGCAAATTTTGAAGTGCAGGACATTCGCACGCTGCTTGAAAGAAGGGATCTTTTTGAAAAATTTGAAGTGGCTGTTTGCCTGGAAGTCATAGAGCATATTATTGATGATCGAAAAGCACTGGATGGTATATTTGCCTGCTTGCAACCCGGAGGCTATTTGTTTTTGTCGACTCCCAATCTCAACTACATACCACTTGGTAAAAATGATTGGGGACCATATGAAGAAATTGAAGATGGACGTCATGTTAGAAAGGGATACAGTCGAGAGGGACTGGAAACTATATTGAAAGCTGCTGGTTTTACAGACCTTGAGTTCTCATTTTGCAGCGGATTCTTCAGTCAAAAAATCACCGGTTTTTTTCGAGCCTGTTGCAAGATCAACAAGAATTTGGCGCGTTTGCTGATCACGCCGCTCAGATTTTTGCCGTTCATTTTCACTGAATGGTTTGATCGCTCAATTAATTGGCCTGCATATTCCATTTGTGTAGTGGCGAGAAAAGCAAAGAGCTGACACGCTTTTGTACCGGCTGGCTTGACAGCTTCGCTTTCGATTTATAGCTACGGTACAGCGTAGTAAAAATCCGGCTAATAACGAAAGAGAATGGAAACGGGTTGTTGAGACCCGTTCCATCCCCTTTCGCTCCGGCCGGCTTAGCGCTTTTCAGGGCGCATCAGCTCAGGCGCAGTTGGTTTCCTCGTCGGTCCACAGCGATTCCGGCACCCACTCGCCCGTGAACTGGTCCTTGAGGGCGATGTAGTAACACGGACCGCCCGACCAGGGCGCGCACTGCACGTGCTCGACGTAGACCCGGCCATCCGGGAGCGTGTAGCGGTGCAGCTTGGCGACGGCGGGATTCCAGGCGCCGCGCAGGACACCGGCGTGCTCGGTGCGGACGACGTTGATCTTGCGCCAGCGGCTGAAGCGCTTGCGCTTGCCGTCGGCGAAGATCTGGACGCCGTGTTCGCGAACCTTCTGCTTGCGGGTGACGAGCTTGCGAGCCCAGTCGTTGAGACCGATGTATTGATCGATACGCATGGTAGTGACCTCCTTAAGGTCTAGGGTTGAGAAGAAAAGAAACGAGCATGCCAAACCGAGGCGTGCCCGTGGACAGGCTTGCTGCAGGCAAGAAACGAGCCCGGAACTTCTTAGGTTCAGAGTCGGCTCTTGCTGCGGCTTTCTGTGTTCGCTTGTTTCGAGTCAGGCTCGCTGCCTGTCTCAAAGCAAAGTTCAATCGTTCCGGCGAAACTTTTTATCGTTCCTGCCTTTAGTCCTCAATTGCATTC
>JAIEPM010000615.1 GCA_019748395.1 Candidatus Obscuribacterales bacterium | reverse complement strand
GTCTGGCCGGGCTGATCGTCGGTGCCGACGCCCTGCGCGACTGGTGCTCGGCGAAGCTCGATGAAGGTTACCGCGGTGAGCTCGAGTGCATCATCGCCAAGATCTTCGGCTCCACGGCTCAGAAGGAAGCTGCCATCGACATCGCCATGACGACGCACGGCGGTCGCTCCTTCCTGCACGGTCACCTGATTGGCGACAACATCCACGACTACCTGGCGCCGATGATCTACGAGGGCGAAGGCGAAATGCTCGCCATGAAGTTCTTCCTCTCGCTGGCCACCGAGCACGGCACCAACTACATGCTGCCGCTCGGCAACGGCATGAAGGCGCTCACCAAGGGCAAGGTCTTCTCCGGCGGCTGGCAGCTCATGAAGTACGGCGTCCCGTTCGCTTTCTGGAACGTCGGCACCTTCTTCAAGCGCTACTTCAACGGTCAGTCCGTGAGCGGCATGAACCGCCGTCTCCAGAAGCACGTCAACTTCGCGCTCGCCCAGAGCAAGAAGCTGGCGCTGGAAATCTCCACCAACATGGTCAAGCACCAGGTGAAGCTCGGCGACCGCCAGGCTCGCATCGTGCACATGAGCCAGCGCGTGCAGGACACGATCGTCATGCTCGTCACAGCCATGCACGCGCACGCCAGCAAGGACGAAGCCACGATTGCCGCGGCCGACATCCTCTGCCAGGACCTGCGCCGCAAGCTGACCGGCGAGCAGCCCAGCGACAACTATTTCCGTGACTGCGCCAAGCTCGCGGACATGGTGATCGAGGGCAAGTTCAAGCAGATCGAAGGCGTCGAGAAGACCCCGGTTCTGCGGACCTACGGCAACTAAGCTTGAACTGCAAGCAGCAGACTCTGCCAAAAAGCAGAGCTGCTGAAGGGGAGCAGAGCATCGTAAGATGCTCTGTTTCCCGCTTGCAGTTTCACTCTTAGCTTTCTACCGAAAAGACGGAAGAACTCAAAAATCTTCCGTCTTTTCTCTTTCGCTAAATCTTACTACCCTTGATAGTGCTTTATTCAATTTTCGAGAGATTATGCTTCAGCTCGTGACCGGACTTAAAGCCTTGTTCACTCTCATTTGCAGACTTCCACACCTTGTGCATTACATAATCCGCCTTGGCCAGAACCGACAGATTATGCGGCAAGGGCTCAGTAAATCTGCGCAAAATATGACCTTCAATATCAATACGAATAGACTCCTCGTAGCGAGAGCCGATGCGTATGTGCTCACGAGAATATTTCTCTCTACTTTTTTCCGCAACAGCCGTGGAAATGGAGCCATCCTCCGCTCTCAAATTGCGGCCGCAAAAGCTTTCAGCACGTTTCAAATTAGCCAGAGATTTGTCATTTTCCTTTCTCAGTTTTTCCAGTTCAACCAGATCGTCTTTAGATAAACCTGCGGGCTCTCCACTTTTGTCTTTGCGACTTAAGCCCCTAAGGTCAGAAAAAATTGCCTCAAGACCTTTCAGCAACTGCTTTTCTTGAACGCTGCTTTCCCTTGCCAGCGCAAATTTCAATTCATCATTGCTAATGACTGAATCGTGATTGCTGTCCAGTTCATCGAAATGCGCCGCCAAACCCGCAGCAAACTGGCTCATATCAAGCTGCCCGTTCATGGTCCAGGCAGTAGTAAATTTGCAACTGGGATCCTCTCCCCTGCTTTTGAGCTCTTCAAAGGTCTCCTGATGCCCGGGAGCGCCGCGCCCTGAAGAACTCAAATCCTCAATACTAAGATCGGGAATGTGTTCAGAAGCAGTGTGGCTGATGGGTTTTAGACAAAAAGGATCTGCATACCAGTTTTCGATCTCTTCTCTGAGGTCCTTTCCCCAGATATTTTCAGCTAGAACAGGTTCTGATTCCCTTGCCTTAGTCTCAGCAGCTTCCATACGCCGTCCCCCCAATTGCCTTAAGTCAACAAAAAGGGATGGCTGCTGCTTGCGCGCGCCTAAATAGAGTTATAAACTCCAGCCACCCCATAGTTGTCTATTCGTGAGCTGAAATTTCTTGACATAAAAACCGTGAGTTAATCTTTGTGCTCCCGAGCAGCATAGAGTCCATAAAAACCCCAATCTCGTTTGCTCTGCATATAGGACGGGTAGGATGCCAGCAGGCAACAAAAGTCGAGCACATGGTCAAGCAATTTAATATCAGCAACCTGAGTTTGAGCCAGAAAGGTTTCATCCTTGTAGCAGTGCCTCTCGTTTTCGAAATCGTTTTTGTCGCTACACTGGTCTTGCTCTTGCAACAATCCCAGCAAGAAATAAACAGAGCCAATCGCTCCAAATCTATAAGCGAACACAGTGCAAAGCTATTACTTGCGCACCAAGAGGCGGCCGCCAACTTGATCAAACTCTGGCGTACACAAACAGCTCCTGAAGCCTCCGAGCATTTGAGCAAATTACAGGAGTGCAGAGCCAAGATTCAGGACGAATTGAAAATCTTAAAGCGCCTGAGCAAGTCTCACCCTGAAGAAATTGACGAACTAATTGCCATAGAAAAGCGCATCAAAATGGTAAGCAGGGTATTTATGGACTCTGCCGGAGATTTCCTTGCTCCGGGAATTTCACCGGAAAACAAAATACATAGCTTGCTTACAATTAACAAGCGCACTGAAATCGTGGGAGATGACTTGCGATCAAGGCTCACTGCTTTCATGCAAGCACAGACAAAAATCGAAAATGAGAGTCCTCAAATTCAGGAGAGAAATCGCAATCGTGTACAGCTCGTTTTGCTCCTGGGGCTGCTGATCAACATCGTTCTTTGTCTTGCTCTATCAAGATTTTTCAGCCGCAATATTAGAGGCAGGCTCCTGATCATGAATGAGAATGCCGGTAGAATCAGCAAACATGAAACTTTGCATGCAGCGTTAGGCGGCAAAGACGAGATATCGCAACTGGACAATTCGTTGCATGAGATGGCAAGGAAATTGCAGGAGCTTGAACAGTTGAAACAGGAATTCCAGGCCATGATCACGCATGATTTGCGCTCGCCGCTGAGTGCGGTAAATGCCAGCCTGCAATTGCTTTCAGAAGGCATATTAGGGGAACTCCCGGAGAAGGCCAGGCTTCAGGCTAAGAAAGCGAAGCTTTCAGCCGATTTCATGTTGGGTTTGGTCAATGATTTGCTTGACGCCAGCAAAATCGAAACCGACGGTCTAAAACTTGCTTACAGCAAAGCAAGCAGCAAGGAAATTCTGGATTTATGCATAAACACAGTGCAACCGCTGGCCGACAAGAAAGAGCTCAAGATCGACTACCTTGGCGAAGATGCGATTCTTGAAGTCGACGCTTCTCGTCTAGCCCGGGTAATAATCAACTTTTTATCCAACGCCATAAAGTTCTCCGGAAGCAAAAACAGCATCGAGATCGTAAGCAAAATAGAAAACGGCTCTTTCTTCCTCTCTGTAAGTGACCACGGCAGAGGCATTTCAGAGCAAGATCAAAAGCGAATCTTCGATAAGTTCGAACAAATTGAAGTTTCTGACGCCACCCTACTTGGTGGCACTGGATTAGGTTTGGCAATTTGCAAAGCAGTCGTCGAAAAACATGGCGGAGAGATAGGCGTCCAGAGCAAATTAGGAGAGGGCAGTCGTTTCTGGTTTAGAGTTCCGACCGATGCCACTCCTCATGGTGGCAAATGATAGCCGACTAATTTTTAGACAGCACTCAGAAAATCAAGATAGCTAGCGCTAGGG
>JAIEPM010000223.1 GCA_019748395.1 Candidatus Obscuribacterales bacterium | reverse complement strand
CGTCTTTAATTCATAGTTTCCAAACCGATTGATGTGCTCGGTCTGATACGGGCTCAGGCAAGCTAAGGCGTCTTGGTCGATGGAATGTCCATCAGCGACCATTCGTTGCAGCGATTCACTCATGGTGACCAAGGTGTGCAGAATGACGAGATTTGCAACCATGTGATTGTACTTTATGATCTTGCGTTGTTCGTCTCTGACATTTTCCGCAATCATGCCTTTGCCACCAAACATCAGGAAATCAGCGAACTGATTGAAACGCTCGCTCTTATTTGTGGCGACTAAGATCATGCGCCTTACGTCGATATCTGTGATGTACTGCAGTAGGAATTTGGTGCGAATGACGCGGCCGAGCTCACGGAACGCGAAATACAATTTGTTCTTGCGGCTGTAAGTCGCGAGCCGTCTCAGAATGGCTGAGGGAGTGATCTTGCCAGCTTTGACAGAGAGAGCCACTCTCAGCATATCCGGCAGCATGGCTTCGATCAGATCCCAATTGATCTGTTCATCGAAGAGCGCATCAATGTGCTCGTATCGACTATCCTCGTGCGGCCTATAGAAGTGCAAGTCCTTCCAGTTGCGAATTCTGGGCATGAGCTGAATCCCAAGCAGCTGTGCCAAGCCAAAGATCGGGGCGCTCTGTCCTTGGGTATCGGAATGCACGGTGTCTGGCTGAACTTCTGAATCGTTCTCAGTCACGAAGTCCAGGATGTAGTGCCCTTCCCATGAGCCGCAGGTAGTGAAACGCGAGAAGAGTGCAATGTAGCTGTCAGCTATCAGATAGTAACCGATGCCACCATATCCTCCGTAGCGAATGTGGTATTCGGACATCAAGTTTTGAGGATAGAGATCCCACTTGGTGCCGTCCGCTGAAGCCGTTTTCCCCAGTCCCCACAGCTTTTGGAGGGGGAAATCGCGATAGGCATTGATGACTGTGACAATCGCTTCGTTCAGCTTTTGTTCCGTCACATGTCGCTGGTTGATGAACGAGATCTGACGTCTGTCCAAAATCTTGACTGAGCGCGCAGTCTGAGTGGGTCCCAGATTGCAGCCGTAGCAAAAGCTTGTGATAACGTATCTTTCTTGAGGATTATCGATTTTTGCATCGAGCCCGGATATTGGTCCGAAGTGCTTCGTCCAGTTGAGCCACTGGTCAGTCTCCCAGAGAATGTTGAGAACATCATTCTCTTTCATGTATTGCTTGAGAGTAGCTTCAAATGACTCCAGTCCTGGCGGCGCCGGAGTAGCCGTAAGCCGCTTCAATACAGGCTCGCCGTTTTCGATGGTTAAATACTCGTTTGATGGAAAAACCTGATCGGCTTTTGCTGCAGCCTGGCCTAATTGCTTTTGCAATCCTTCGACAAATCGCTTGGGATCAGAATCGATACCAGCCTGCTCGGCAAAGAGAGCAATACCTTCTTCATATTCGGCCCATGAGATGAGCTGGTCGCGATAGTCTCGATATTTGTCGCTGAGAGGGATGCACAGATCACCAGACTTCAATTCGTTCATTACCTGTGTAAAAATGCACAACTCGAAGTTGCGGCGATGAACTTTGTCAAAGAGCGCATTTGGATTCTTGTGTCCGGTAACCAGCGGCATCCATTTATCCGATACGAATGACAAATCGATGTCAGCCGGGACGGTGAGCCATTCGGCGCGACTTGATTTATTATTTAGCACGAACTTGACTGCAGCAATCAACGATTGGTCCTGCGATGTTGAGACCAGCTCGACGTTCTCCAGAAAACTCAGCAGAACCGCTCTCTGACTCTTATAGAACTTAGGCAGCAATGGCAAATAATTACTGCCGGCGAGCAAAGAATGTTTTTCGCATTGTTCAATGATGGAATCAAGCTTATGCTCGATCACGGCTCCAATAGCGCCTAATCGGTCAACCTCATTGCCTTCAGTTTTGTATGCCAGCGAAACATTGTGCAACGTAGCAACCAGCGCATCAGTCTCCGCCGCTTTGTCAATGCGGTACTGATTAAGAGCATCTCTTGCCCGCGAATGCATTCTCTGCACCAGACGAATGTACATATCTGTCACGTCATCGAAGGCTCGTCCTACCTGCACTAGAACGAGAGCGGCTGCCAATGTCAGTCGTTTCGGTTCGGCGAAATCTCGCATGGAAGCAACATCGAGTGATCTGGCCTCGGCCGCGAACTGACTGACCTTCATATCGGGGATACCGGTGAACGCTTCGGCTCGCAAGTCATGCTGCAATAAGACCTGCAAGTGTTTGATGAATTCCTGCACGTGCCTGACCGTCGGCTTCTTGGGCTCTCGCTTCAGGTTGTCCCAAGCAGTTTTCGCTGGTCTTCCAGCTCGCTCAAAAAGTGCGCACAATCCTTGTTTCGTTTGTGAAGAGAGCGCCTCGTACACTTGCTGATGGAAGCCACCGTTGATACGCGTTCGAGCAGCCCGCGCGATTTTGACAAGACTGCTAAATGCAGGCAGCTCATAGCGCTGTCGAACCAGTTCCTCAATTGCAACGTTGATGATATCGACCAGGTCGTCTCGCGTGGTTGCCGCGTCCAGGCTGGCAGCTACTGCGGACTTCCTTGCATCCTCTCCGTATGCAGAAACTCCAAGATAATCACCGACAAATTCTTGATGCGTCCATTTTTGCCTACTCTGACTATAAGCAAACAATTTTTCCGGAGCGTGCACAGCGCCGATGGAGTCTGCGATGTGCTCAAAGATCCGATTAGAAATTTCATCAACAGACGGAAAATAACCGAGCCGTTGAAATACTTTCAGCCAGACGAGAAGCCGCAAAGTCTGACCGTCATCGGCAGTTCGGTCCCATGCAAATTGCCTTTCTTCCGGAGAAGGAGTGAAGATGTTTTCCAGCTCTTTAACGGTCGGATTGGGCTTCAGCCGCGGATATGCGGTATCGCTGATGTTCGGCATTAATACCTCAAGAGATTGATTGCCCGATGCTTGTCCGCTTGATCAACTGCCAGGTACTCCTGTAATTCACTCAAGCTGGCATGCCCTGAAATGTCTTGGATCGTTCTTAGCGGCACGCCCGCGCGGCTCATATTGGTTAAGCATGTCCGCCGCATCGAATGTGTAGATGCGTCTTGCAAGCGCAAGCGATCAAAGGCATCCCGAAGAATGTAGTGAGCTCGTACCCTTTCCAGATGCCCTGTTGCAGAGTCTTCCGACGGGAACAGCCAGTGTCCAGGTGAGCTATTCTTGTAATACTCTTGGAGCCGATCGCGCAATTTTGGATGTACCGGAATCTCGCTGTAGACAGTGTTCTTCTTCTTCAGCCGGATCACCTTCAGGACGTTCCTAACGCCACCACCTTTGGTGAACAACTGATCCGTTTTCAGAGCTATAATCTCGCCAATCCTCAGTCCGGCGTAGATTCCTAGAGCGAAGATCGCTTTATCGCGCGGTTGTCGCAGTACGCGAAAAATGTCAGAGATCTCTTTAGCGGTGAGAATTTTGGCTTTGCCTGGCATATGAACAAAAGATATACACGGAAGGCTTTTATTCATTCTACAGGTGGCAAGGTTGATCTCAGATGCTCGAAGCCCCACCTGAGTGGTATTTTATGGTGAACAAAACCTGCCTTCTGTTCACGAACGGGACAATAAAAAAACGGTTCAAAAAGTGGTTTCAAAGAAGCGGGCGCAGTTTTGACCAGGATCCTTACCGCCGGTG
>JAIEPM010000606.1 GCA_019748395.1 Candidatus Obscuribacterales bacterium | reverse complement strand
TTCGTCGGAAAGCCGCTAGCGTTCCGCGCTTACTGGAACCGTATTCAGATCACCAGCGGCTCGGCACTCTTGGCTGAGCACCCCCGCAGTTACGCGGAAGGGGAGTATGTTCTTCGGCCCGAGCATTACTTCGACTTGCTGGAGCAGCGTCCTCAGGCGGTCGCCTACGCGCGCCCCCTTCTTCAGGCGCAATGGCCGCCGGACTATTGGCGTTGCTACCGAGATATGTCGGCCGCTCTTGGGCTTTCGCGCGCCGGCAGAGATTTCGTGCGCATCCTTCGCTGCCACATGCAGTACGGCGAGCAGCGGACTACGGAAGCAATTGCTGAGGCGCGGGCCGCGGGCGCTTTGAATGCCGATGTTGTGATCCAGATCCTCGACAGAGAACGATTGACGCCGGTCCATTCAGAACCGTTGGATGTGACTGACAGACCTGAACTTTGCGCCGTCACTGTGTCGCTGCTCGAAACCGGTGAATACCAAAAGCTTTTAGGAGAACCTGATGAACAGCACGTTGCTTGAACAATATTTGAAGCGCCTTCGGCTGCCCACTGTTGCTCGGAACTACCAGCGCCTTGCGAAGGAGGCGAAGGGAAACCGAATAGACTACCAGGAGTATTTGTGCTGCCTGGCTGAACTTGAAGTGCAAACGCGCGAGGAAAACATGCGCAAGCAGCGCCTCACCAACGCTAAGTTTCCTGCACACAAGACTCTTGACCAGTTCAAATTCGATGAAATTCCAAACCTCGACAAGAATATGGTGCTCCAGTTATTCCGTGGAGAGTATTTGACTGCCAACGAAAACATTGTTCTGATCGGCGGGCACGGAACCGGCAAAACACATCTGGCGATTGCACTGGGTATTGATGCCTGCCAGAAGGGCAAGAAAGTGCGCTTCTACAGCGTCGGCGAGCTGGTCCACCAGCTGCTCGAAGCTCGTGATGCAAGGCAAGTGCTGCGACTGCAGCAACAGCTTTCTCGCTACGACTTGTTGATTCTCGATGAACTCGGCATGACCGACTGCAAGCAAGATGCAGGCAACTTGCTTTTCCAAGTCGTCAGCGCAAGATACGAGCGCTGCTCGACTGTAATTACAACCAACCTCGAGTTTAAGGATTGGACGAGCGTCTTCGGGACCCAACAGTTGACCAACGCCTTGCTCGACCGCCTGGTGCACCGCTGCCACATTGTGCAGGCAAACGGAGAGAGCTACCGGTTTAAAGAGAGCGTCCGCCGAAAGAAATCCAAGGGTTCATCTGACGCAGCGTAAGGAGGAAAGAGCATGAATGACACCGAAGGGGTGCTCAAAATTCGTTTGCCGCGACTGCTCAAATTTCATTTGCCGAAAACAGCTTCGGTCACTTTTGCTTTAAAAGTGACCAATAAGTGACTTCATACAGTCAACTTTAGCATAATTTGGAAACCAAGAGAAACTTAGTCAGATCCCTAAACCGTAGTATTTGCAGTGCTTATCAAATTTCAGAAATTTCGGCGAACTCTTGAAAATACCAGGGACATGAAACTGTTAATCACTTGGTCGCTGGTTCGAATCCAGCCTCGGGAGCATTTATATGGCGCAGGTCTTCGGGCTTGCGCCATTCTTTTATGGGGTATCCTCAAAACAAAAAGTAGGCCAACAGCAGGCCATTTTTTGCAAGCCAGCGCCACCATATTTGATGCGGTTCTTCTTGCGCACAGACCATCGACTAATCTAGGCTTAGAATGTCTTTGGCAACTGCAGGAGTTCAAGTATCTTCTCGCTCAATCTATAAGCGATACAGGCGAAAGCCGGTTTTCTTTTTGGGGTCAGGTCAAATTTTGTAGGGCTATTCCGAATGCGCTGTCCAGCTTTCGGGCAGAGGGTGACCGACTAGAGGCAATGCGCATAGCTGGTGCTTGCCCTTCTGCCACTCCAGCCTAGTACATGCTCCAAGCCGATTGGGCGTATGCCTGCCGGCGGCCAGCTGCCGGGCTCCAGCTTCCTCCTTCGGCAAAAAACAAATATCCGCAGTTACCTGGGCGTGTGACTTTGGTGATTTGGTCGCCATGCTAGCTTTGCAGCGCCCGGAGCACGCTCAATCCCTGTCTCGCACATCGCTTCGTTCCTCGTCCCCTGGGTACTCACTGACTTCCAGTCGGCATTGATTGGTGAAAAGGACTATTGTGCAAACAACTTCTTCTTTAGCGAGTCAATCTTCTCCTGTTTAACAGCGGTTGGGTAGACGGAATTTGCCTTTTCGTAGTCAGCAATCGCTAATTTCAACTTCCCCAGTTCTTCATAGCATTCAGCTCTGCTGAGAATTGGAGCTGTAACCTTACTATTCGGGCCGTCTAATTCTATTGCCTTGCTGTAGTCATTAATGGCAAGTTCAAATTTACCTGTTTTTTGATAAACAAGGCCTCGCCTCATATATCCTATGCCCTCAGTGGGAATTAAATGGATTAGTTGATTGCTGTCTTTAAGGTTAGCCTCGTATTTGGCTAAACGATAATAAAGACCGGCCCTGTCGTTGAGGGCTCTTGTCTCGTCTGGCTTAAGCTCCAAGCAGCGTGAATAGTCAGCTAATGCCAGCTCGTATTGATTTAATCCTTCATATTCAAGGGCTCTGTGCAAATAAGCATCGATTTCTTGCGGATTAGAAATCAAAGCTTTGGAATAGAATTTTATGGCATCCTGGCGATCTTGAGGACTCCACTCATGGCTCATTAAACTAGCAATATTTGTGTTTGGGTCGAGTGTCAAAAGCATTTCCATTGCTTTGTCAACGGCAAAGGCATCTTCATGACCGCGTAAGAGAAAGCTAATCGAATTTTGATCAACGGCTAGATTTTCAGCGGCTTGCCTTTCACTCCAACCGCGATTCTCTATGACGGTTGCTAACTGTATTCCTAATCTCTTCTGGACATTACGTGTCTTGCTGTGCGCTTTTAACAATTCAAAAAAGTTCTTGGACTCTGTTCGTTGTGAATGCTGTTGCACTACCGGCGATGATGCTTCTTTCGTACCAATCATCTGCCATATGCCAACTGCTCCTGCTGAGATCGCGAGTGCCGCCATAGTGGCAGTGAACATGCGATTGCGAAAAATTGGTGTATTTTGACTTTTGCTTACTGAGTCTCTCTTCCAGTTGTGTGTTACATTCCTTCGATCTAATTCAGCGCATACGTGAACCCACACTGACTCAGATGTATTTGGATTCTGCGCCATTGCGATTAACTCATCAGTGGCAAAAGAATTCAACGAGGACTCTTTCTCTCGGGACTCTTCAGGGTTCACCGCGGATGGTTGAGGCTGATTCGCTAATGGTGGTGATTTAACTTTCGTGGGTTCAGTATCTAGATTCAAATTGCAATCTGTTTGATTTCTATCGATTTCTGCGTTGGTATCAGCATCGGAAGCTTCCACTATTTTGCTTGTTACTTCATCAAGTTCTTTTAGCTCTGGATCTTTCATCTCGCTCATCAGGCCACCTCGCTTTTATTCAGGCATTGCGACATCTTCTGGCAGGCAGCTTCGCCTATGCCTCGATCAAATCAGACTTTCTGTCCCGTTTCTCTGCAAGATCAACAACACAGCCTCTAGAGCCCTTAGCTGCTGGTCTGGCATCCAGTCCGATCACGTAATCCAGCTTTATCAACAGGTTGACGATGCGTTCAACAGAGAACCCTGCCAT
>JAIEPM010000009.1 GCA_019748395.1 Candidatus Obscuribacterales bacterium | reverse complement strand
CAGGTGCTGCTTCATTTCGTTCAGCTCCTTTTCCATGAGCTTTGTTTGAACTATGTTTATTTGCTGCTCTTGCTCGAGTTTAATTGCGCGCGATTGCGAAGCAGCAATTGCTTTGAGCAGTTCGAGTTTTTTCTGTTTAGCTGATTTAGCCATTAAACAAGGCTAGTGCAAAAGAGCTGCCAGCAGCAAGTAAGGCTGTTTAATTTTGCTGAGTTCTTGAAAGATACTATACGCCGACGTATAAAAGAATGAAGGAAAAATCGCCAATATCCGGGCAAACGTGCTTGTAGGGCTTACGCCATGCGTAGCCCTTCATATCAGAGGAGGCGGGGCTCTGTTTTGAAAGGTCCCCGCCTCCTCTGCATCAATTTAGAGATCGGTCGATTTCTTGGCGCTGTCCTTTTCGGCATCTTTTCCGGCTTCGGGCCGCTTGTTGAGTTGCTCGAAGGCGGAATTGATTTCGTTGAAGATGAAGGTCAGGAAAACGAAGCAAACGATCATCGAGATGATGAAGTCTGCAAGAAACTTAGCCATGTCTCCGTGCTGAGCAAGAGTCATGAAAGTGCCGATGGCGAAATAGAAACAGCCTCCGTAACAGGTGGTCAGGAAGCTGTAGAGGGCTGCTTTGCTGAGCTGCATATGATGCTCCGTCGATTCTATGCTTGGCGATTGATCAAAATCGCGATGTTTCGGGCAGGCTTTGTAGCCTGATCGTGAGTTGTTCTTCTCTCTGCGGCAGCGGATAGAACCCAGCAGAGCATTGGAAAGATGCCTGGCTGAGTGTTCATGCTGCTTGAGATGAATTTTTGTGGCGGGAGATTTCTGGAGAGAAGATTTAGAGATGCATGGAAGAGCTTATTGATTTCTCTTGGAGATCGGCAAGTAAAGGAATTCTGCTCGCAGGGGTTTGTCAAGGGTGGGTGCTTCTGCTTGGAAGAGGCTTGCTGTCTTGGTTTTGGACTTTCTTTCCCTTGCATTAGTGGGCAAGGCGAATGCTATCTTCCATGAATACAGATTTAGCGCAGCGACACTAAGTATTTGGGTGTTTCTGTTCAATCCAGGGTTATGGACAGAGTTTGATTATTGTGGCTCTTGGCAACGCGGGCTGTTTCCATGCTTTTGTGGATTCATTTATATAGTTTATTTTTTCGCCAATTTTGCCGGGGCTTACGGCGCAAGACAGAAGGTTGCACCGCTGATGATGGCGTTGGGTGCTTGTTAATTTCCTTGATTGACTTAATACTGCCACTACCTGTAGTTAAGAATTCTTGCGTGTAGTTCTGCCTGTATGCCATTGCTGATGCCGATTAATCTTGAAGTGGTCCTGCGCTGTTCGAGAGCAGATGCAAGATCAAAATCAAGATAACTGCCCTTTAGTAGGTGCTTTTGTGGATATGCAGCGCATAGATCAAAGACGATTTTTTGTTTGCTTTGTTGACAACAAACGCCCGTTGGAGGCGGGTTTGCAGGATTTCGTATTCAAAAATGGGCTGAGAGATAATTTTGTTTATTGTGAATGTTTATGTTATTCTTCCAATTGTAGTAAAGACTTTTCTAGTAAGGAGCGTTCCATGAAGAGATCACCCGCCAGCTTGGTGGTCGCTGTGGTTTTGGCGTTGGGAACTGTGCTTCCGTCGGTCGCTCAGACCTACAATGGGCAACAGCTGCAAGGACGGGTTACATATGTTCCGTCCGGCACAACACTAGATGCGGTGCTCACCAGCGCGATTGACAGTTCTGTCTCAAGACCCGGAGACCTTTTCAGCGCAAAGCTAAATGCGCCTTTATATCTAGGTAGTGAGCTTGTGCTTCCTGCTAATACCGTCCTTGAAGGGCAGCTCAGCGATGCCGCCAAGGCTGGTATCACCGGCAAAAACGGCATGCTGACCATGAGACTCACGGCGGCGGTAACTCCGGAAGGAACACGCTATCCCCTCTCGGCGGTAGTAACAGCCGCACAGACCGATAAAAAGATCCATGAGGACAAGGACGGAAATCTGAAAGGACGCACTACCAAGGCTAGCGTTGGTTCTGGTGTCGCTCGTACAGCCGCATGGACTGCAGGCGGGACCCTTCTGGGTATTTGTTTCGCTCCTATAGTCGGTGGTGCTGTTGGTGCCGGTGCAATCGCCGGTGTGGCCACTGGCGGCGCCGTCGGTCTTGGAAGTAACGTCTGGCGCAAAGGTAAGGATGTGAAAATATCCAGCAATACCAAACTTCAATTTGCGCTTGATCAGCCTATGTCCCTTGCCCCCGGGCTGGCGGGCACAGGACAGTTGAGATAGTAATTTTACTGTCTCAGTTTCTTGCGATAGGGCACCAGAAGTGGTGCCCTGTTTCTTTTTGCGTGTTTTTTGAAGTCGATTTGAAGGATGGGACTGCTCAATTCGATTTCGGCGGCTTCTAAGTCTTTGAAGAACTGATTGGACTTTTCGTTTTTGTTGAATCTTAGGCTGAACTTATTGCCGGAAATGGCCGGCGCCGTCGCTTTGGATGTCAGCAGGAGGGGGCTCCAGCTTAGATCGGCTGCCAAGGATGATCAAAGCTGGCGATTTGCCCAGTCCTTTTAACATCAGCAAATTCTAATCAACGAGTTTACGAAGATTGGCGATTCCAGAGCAGGAGAGGAATTGCAGCTAATTCTTTTTGGCGTAGAAAAGTTCACAATAGTCCTGTCTTTACAAAGACATGCTTTTACCGTGATTACAAGAGGAATGGATATGAACATGAATATTCCAGGTTTAGACCAGTCCACTTTGCCTTTCAGTCTGAGTTCGCTCCATGCCCTATTGGATATGGTTTTAGCCGCTGGAAAGACAGCTGTGGATATGCGTGCCGAGGTTGACATCAGCACGAAAAGTGGACCGGAAGATCTTGTAACTTGTGCGGATAAAAAGCTCTCCGAGATCCTCATGGCAGGCCTTGGTCGCGAATTTCCGAACGACCAGATAATCTCAGAAGAACATCCGTTCGAAACAACTGGCGCTGGTTCGCGAAGATGGTTCATCGACCCAATCGACGGCACCAAGCACTATGTGAACGAAACCGGTCGTTGGTCGGTCATGGTCGGTCTGGTGGATGGGGACGATCCGATCTTCGGTATCGTCTATATTCCAGCCAAACAAACTCTTTATTTCGGCGGTCCTTCTTGCGGCAGCTGGAGCCAGAAGAGCGGCGGCGAGTTCAAGAAATTGAATTTGCCCGTTCTAGATGAAGGTAAATTTGTCAGAACTTTGATCAGCAAAAACGATCTGGCAAAAAATATGTGGGCTTCCAGCATTCCCGGAATCGAGATTCTCACTGCTTCCAGCATTGGACTGGACATGCACGAAGTGCTGGTTTCAGCCTCCGATGCATTTGTGCATATCAGACCAACATTGAAAACCTGGGATACAGCCGCACCGGCAGCGATTTCTTTAGGTGCCGGTCTTGAAATCGGAAGCGAGAGAGGTTTCGGATTCACCTATCCTCACGATCACGCCAGACATGACTACTGTGTAGTCATCGGTCGCAAAGGGTCGGTCGAGTGGTGGCAACGTTCTTATGAACTCTGCCCGGTTGCCGAACTTGCTCCAGGCAAAGCTGTTCAGACACCGGAACTGGTCGGCTGCTGCTAAAGATCAAAATAAATTGACAGAAAGCGACTGAATATTCAGTCGCTTTTTGCTTGCA
>JAIEPM010000320.1 GCA_019748395.1 Candidatus Obscuribacterales bacterium | reverse complement strand
TCGGTATCTCTTATGATGCCTTTGTGGTCGATCAAAAATATGGTCGGAAAGCTGTGAACCCCGTATTTTCGGCAGATTGGTCCACCCGGACCATCAGACCAGGAATCCCAGGTCAGACCGTTTTCTTTGATGATCGAAGCTAATTGCTCCGGTTCATCGGTGTTAACGCCGATCAGCTTGAATGGACGGTTTTTGAATTTTTCAACGAGCGACCGCTCGTGGTCGTACATAGAACGACAAGGCCCTCACCAGTCGCCCCAGAAATCCAGAAAAATCACTTTCTTTTTGAAATCGCTCAGCCTGACTGTGCTGCCATCTTGAATTTTGCTGCTTATTTCAGGCGCTTTCTGGCCTGAGTCAGGACCAAAAAGTCCCAGTCGACTGATAGCTAGTCCGGCAATTAGAACCGCTCCAAGCTGAAGAACGGCGACGGGAAAGCCCGCCTTCTTTTTGATTTTTTTTGTTTTTGATTTGGGATTAGTCATCTGAATTCTGAGTTTAGCATGAGCCGCTGCTTATGGATAAGAAAGCTTGCCCATGCAAACTGCACGCTGGGCACCGGTGCAAATCGGTACGTTATTAGGAATGCGAAAATAGCAGGTATAAGCAAGCAGCGCAAAAAGCAAGGACTCTTTGAATTTGCTGGAAATGCCGTAGTCTTCGTGCTTTGAAAGCTCTACTTTGGAGGGCCAGCGTTTTTCCAGCTCAGAAACTATGAACTTGTTTTCGGCGCCGCCGCCGCCCAGCACCAGCTTTTCGATTTTGAGCCTGGGCAAAATAAATCGTTCATACTGATCGGCAATCGCTGCAGCCGTAAATGCACTCAAGCAGGCAATCAGATCTTCGGGACTTTTCCCTTCTTTGAGTGCTTTGTCGATCAGTTCATCTGCAAAATGAATGCCGAATAGTTCTCGCCCCGTTGTTTTGGGAATGGGTTCGGAAAAATATGGAAGCCTGAGTAAGTCCTGAATCCAGTTTTCATCAACTTTCCCTCTTTCTGCCCGGGCGCCGTCTTGGTCAAAATCGAGATTGAAAAGTTTTTCGGCGATGCGGTCAGCAATCATATTTCCCGGACCGGTATCGAAGGCGATGATTGCTTTGCCGTTTTGATCTATCGCCGTGATATTGGCGATGCCTCCTATGTTAAGGATGCCGATGCCGCGACCTCTTTCTCCAAAAAGCACTTCATCTGCAAAACTGAGAAGCGGCGCGCCCTGCCCGCCTGCCGCCATATCTTGCACCCGAAAGTCGCTAATAACAGGAATGCCGCTGCGCTCGGCAATAATTGCCGCCTGACCCAGTTGCATTGTGTTTGCACAGTTGATACCGGCGAAATATTTACGAGAAGGCGCATGCCAGATGGTTTGCCCGTGCGAGCCAATCAAATCCACTTGAATCGGTTTAGTTCCGAAGCTGCGCAGCAGCTGCCTGACTGCTTGCGCGAATTCCTCACCGAGCGCGGCATCAAGGCGGCAAATATCTTCAAGACGAGCTTCGCCGCTGCTTAGAATGGACTTCATTTTTTTCTTGAGGGCTGCTTCAAACTCATATAAGGTATAGCCGAGCATCTCAATTGACAATTTCGGTCTGCCCAGGCTTCCCATAGAGCCGCTTTCCGGGCTAATTCTGAAAGCGGCAGCGTCAATACCGTCCATTGATGTGCCACTATTAAGACCTATTACTGTTAATGGATGAACTTTCACAGTTTCTTCCTCTTTTCCGAAAGCGGCTGACTGAGCGGCCTTTATACTATCGCCGCTTGACATTGAAGTGCAAAGAGCCGTTCTTACCCGGATGAGCTTCTTGGCGAATCATTTAGTGATGCTAATATAAGCGCATCTTTTCCGGAGGTTCTTTCGAATGCAGACGGTCAGCAGAGTGGAACAGGGTTCAGGCGAACTTTATATCGGACGAGGAAAAAAAACACGCCGCGCCTACGGCTTTGACGAAATTGCGCTGGTGCCCGGCTCTTTGACCCTGGATTATGAGCTTTGCGATGTTTCCGTAAATATCGGCAAGCATAAACTGGCGATTCCGCTGCTTGCTTCTGCCATGGATGGTGTTGTCGACCTGAAAATTACTGAAATTCTCGGCAAAATGGGCGGTCTGGCCGTGCTCAATTTGCAGGGTGTGCAAACTCGTTATGAAAGCCCGCAGGGTGCACTCAATCAAATTGCTCGCTGCGACAAGAGCGAATTTGTGGAATTGATGCAAAAGCTCTATTCGGAGCCGGTTAAAGAAGAGCTGATTGCAAAGCGTGTCAAAGAAATGAAAGCACAGGGTATTTTAACTGCGGCTTCAGTCACGCCCAATATGGCGCAAAAATACGGCAAAATAGCAGTCGAGGCCGGGCTCGACATACTTGTAGTTCAATCGACTGTAACAGGAATTGAGCATAAGTCCACAGCCGGTGGTTCTAATCTCGATTTGAAATCATTTGTCAAAGAAATCGGTGTTCCGGTAATTGTCGGCAACTGTGTTACTTATGATGCGGCTTATCGCCTGGCTGAAACGGGGGTTGCCGCTATTCTGGTCGGGGTCGGTCCGGGTGCGGCTTGCACATCGCGCAGCGTTCTTGGAATCGGTGTGCCGATGGCTACTGCAATTGCCGACTGCGCCGGAGCGGTTCGCGATTTTGAAGCTAGAGGCGGGCACAAAATAACTGTAATTGCCGATGGTGGCATGGTCGTCGGCGGCGATATTTGCAAAGCGATTGCTTGCGGAGCCGATGCCGTAATGATCGGCTCGCCGCTTGCCAGAGCCAAAGAAGCTCCCGGTCAGGGCTATCACTGGGGCATGGCTACGCCCAGTCCAATTCTGCCGCGCGGCACACGTGTTAAAGTCGGTCATTCCGGCACTCTAGAGCAAATTGTTATGGGACCGGCGCAAGTGGACGACGGCACTCAGAATCTGATTGGGGCCTTAAAAACCAGCATGTCTACTCTTGGTGCAGCCAGTATCAAAGAAATGCAGGAAGTCGAAGTTGTAATTGCGCCGTCGATTTTAACTGAAGGCAAGGTTTTCCAGCACGCTCAAGAACTGGGCATGGGTCGCAAATAAACAGCGGCTTCCTCTCTTTTTGGAACTTGTATATTTCATAGTCGTCTTTCCGGCAGTGTAAAATTAGTTTTGCAATTTTGCCGGGAGGTCCTGCTCTATGCAGTTTATTTGTCGAAAGCAATTGATGGCAGTGCTTGGACTGTCTTTTACTGCTTTTCTAGTTTGCAGTAGTTCAAGTCAAATGCCTGCTTATGCAGCTGATGCCAGGGTCCTGCCATTTACTGCCAACACAATTGCAGACATCGCCGAAAAGGCGACTCCGGCTGTGGTTCATCTGGAAATGAGACGCAAAATTTCCATGAATATGGCCGGTTTGCCTCCTGTGACCGAGTTTTATTTCAATGGGCAGAAGATGCAAATACCGAATATTTTCGGGACTCAAGGCGAAGAAGATGCGCCGTCGCAAAATGAGCAAACGCCCAGAAGCGGACAGAGCAATCCACTTCCTGAGCAATATTCGGCAAAACCTGATATTGCCTCAGGGTTCATTATCAGGCCTGATGGTTATATTGTTACCAATGCTCATGCAGTTGATGGTCAGGACAAAATAAAAGTCACGCTAGCAGACAAGCGCAGTTATGAAGCCA
>JAIEPM010000187.1 GCA_019748395.1 Candidatus Obscuribacterales bacterium | reverse complement strand
CTTCAAATTCATTATCTCTTGTTCTCATCTTGAAACTCCCGAATTCGGCTGGGCAAACAAAAGATCGCAAAGCGAGCGTCTTTGCGGTCGCTTACTTTTGATGCCAATTAGTAAATGGAGACACTTACATACTAATACAGACGGCTCTGCTTGCAATCAGTCCGAGGTCATCTCCGGCTCATGCAAAAAGTCATCTCTAAAGTCTTTACTCGCCCTGCTTTTGTTTTATGCAAGCTTTCGTTTTCATCATCAGCGCTTGCGCTCCGCGCCTGCGTGCGGCAGATCTTCGTGCCCTGCGATTGTTGTCGGAGCTAAGAGCTGCATTTCGCCGTTTGTAGTAGAAATACACAGGAATACCGCAAAGCAGCACAAACAATCCAGTCAACTGATGAGTCCACTGGGTGCAAATGAAGGCCGCATACGACCAGATTGATACGGTCACAAGTGCCATCAGCCAGACCAGCCAATTCCCTGATTTACCGATTCTGAAGCCGCGTTTCATCTCTGGGTCTGTATAGCGCAAGCTGACGACACAAACTCCGTATAAAATCGCGACAAAGGCATACAGGAATCCGAAAGTCTCGCCCAAGAATGCATAGGCGTCAGGCATCACACCGGTTCTGGCAAGAAGATTGGCCGTGATCGCAATCAGACAAACGCAAACAAATTGGAACCATAGAGCAAATCTTGGCACTTTTGTTTTAGGATCAAGCTGAGCAAACTGTGCAGGGAAAAGCTTCGTTTCAGCCATGGAAAAACTAACCCGGGCAATGCCGAGTACAGCGCTGAATCCACAAGCAAAAATAGAGGCGACCACAGAGCTTGCAAAAGCATTACCGATGAAAGAGCCGCCAAGGAGCCCGGCAATTCCTGGACAGTTGGCTGGAATACTGCTTCCCTGAATCATAAGCGTGCTCTTGTCAGGACTGAGCACGAACGGTGCAGCTACGCTTACGCAGAAACACATGGAAAGATAAATTGCGGTAACCGAAAGCAGTGTCATAAACGTTGCTTTCGGGACTGTTTTCTGTGCGTCGACTGTTTCAGAAGATGTACAAGATGCCATTTCGAGGAAGGAAAAGCCGGCCATCGCCAGCATCAACACTGATGAAACGTTGGCAGCAAAGTCAGTCGAGCCGGCAGGGCTGGCTATTTGGAACGCGTTTTCAAGATGCCAGCGCCCGGATGATAGAACCAGTGCTATAAATGAACCCGCCATCGCGAATTTCATCAAAGTGAAAAGATTGTTCAGTTTAGATGCGGCTGAAATGGAAAGAAAATTCAAGAAGGTTGCACTGCCGAAGAGCGCCAAAATCGAAGCCGGGCCGAAATACAGCGGCGCTTGCGAAGCAGACCAGATCATTGATGCCAACATATTGACCATACCATTGGCCATGCAGGCAAGACCGACTGTTATGGCCGCCCAGAATAGCCATCCGGTCAAGAATCCCATCAATTCGCCCATTCCAGGCATAAGTCTTTTTAAGGCGTAGTACTTATAAACGTAAGGACCGCCTGCGGATGGAAACATCGATGAGAGTTCCATCAATATCAACGCCAGGGGGAAGGAAAGCACACCCGCGATTGCCCAGGCACTAAGGGTAGCGGCCGGTCCGGCTTTGGCCAGCATCGGTCCGTGAATTATCCAGGCCATGGAGCCGATGATTGAGCCGACACCTAGCATCCAGGAGCCGAATGAGCTTATTCCCACACGCATGCCGCTGCCGATGTTAAGCGGGTGAGATGACTCCCTGTTTGCTGCGCTACGGCCGGCCGCAGTCGAGCGAAGAGCACTCTGCATTCAGGTACACTCCAGGACGGGGAAATGGACACTTTGCTAAAGTAGCCGGATAAGACCCTTCTGAAAATGGTGTAAATACGAGCTAAAGAGCTAAGCTGTTGCCTACTCCAAGTTCAAGTGCTCGGCGATACACAAGTGGTGCCGTGGCCATGTCGTCCAGCGCCAGTCCCAGATTGCAGGCTATGTTGCGTTCTGTTGAAGATTCGCGACCGGCTTTCTGACCGGCAACGATTTCGCCAAGAGCTGCATAAATGGGGGGAATATTCTGGAAGTATCCTATACTTCGGTAGTGTTCCAGTTGCGGAATAACATCAGTGCAAAACTTGGAGCATTCAGCCATGGCTGCGGCCTCCCAGTAAGAATCGAAATCGACAAGGGAAGCGAATGCACCTTCTTTCATCCATCCTTTTTTGATTCCGGCATGAGGCACTTTCAAAATCGGACCGGCAGTAACGATCAAATCAAGTCCATCCACGGCTTCACGCGGTTCTTTTGCTCTTATAAATTCAAGACCAAGGCTCTCCGCATAATCCTTGAACTTGTGAATTGATTGATCTGAAGTGTCAAAGCCGACGACTCTTTTCAAAGGGAAGAGTACATTGAGAGCTTCGAGATTACTGTGCCCCTGTACGCCGCAACCGAGTATTCCTACAGATTCGGATTCGGGTCTGGCTAAATATTTCGCCGATATGGCAGTTGCAGCGCCGGTGCGCTTGGCTGTAATCCAGGTGCAATCCATCACCGAAAGCGGCATACCGGTATCAACATCATTTAGAATCAGAAGCCCTGAAATATAGGGTAAGCCGCGTTTTTGATTTTCCGGATAGCCTGATACCCATTTGACACCGGCAGAGCGTAATTTTGGAATGTAGGCCGGCATCGCATGCATAAATGCGTCCGGCATTGTGTGAACTCCAGGCTTTGGAGGCATCTCGACTCGCTTTTCACCATGTTCATGAAAAGCCAGTTCAAGCTCTTTGATAATCTCATCCATTTTTACCCCAAGGGACGCGACATCTTTTTGAGAGAGATAAAGAATCTTATGCTCAGCCACCATTAGCCTCCTGAACTTGGAAGCATAGTTTTAGCACAATTACCGGCAGAGCAAATGAATCGGGTTTATGCCGATTATTGCTTATGGAAGCGTTTTTGCAGACGTTCTCTCAAGGCAGCTCGCTCTCTTTCGTCGATTTTTCCGTCATGATTGAGGTCTAGAATTCTTCTTGCTCGGCTTGACTGCTGAATAGTTTCGGGAAGAGCCTCCGTCCCAGCCGGACTCTTGCTCTTCCCCAGGGTCAGCAGTTGCCAGAAGCAAATATCCGAGAAAGAGCCACGATCCTCGTTCATTATGGCTTGAAGTATGCGATCTGCCTGCCTTACTACCACAAGATTCATGGACGGCACAATATACAAGCGCTGCTTGCCGGCTCCCGCAGCCATTACAAGATCATCAGGCAGCCCGGCGATCCCATACTGCAGGTCGCTCGACATCGTAAGCTGCTTGATATTGTTGCGGAGTTCTTCTTTCATGGGACGGTTCAGCCACCAGCTCAATCCGTACATCGGATTGGCGCTGCTTGCGCGAAATAGCTCGTCGACATCAGCGGCTTCTAAAATTTGCTTGTTTGCGCTTCGTCCGTGATTGCGTATTAGCTCTCCGAATTTCGCCCATTCCCTGGCGCTGAATTGTGCTCCCTGTGGTATCAAGGGAAATCCGTCACTGCCGTTTCGCCAGGCACCATAACTGATACCAGCGGGTTGCAGCACACGTCTGCTCAAATAAGTGACCATAGTTTCATTATGGGGCAGCTTTCGGCGCATTAACTCACCGAAT
>JAIEPM010000429.1 GCA_019748395.1 Candidatus Obscuribacterales bacterium | reverse complement strand
TGCGTAACTGTCAACATAGGCGCCGGTGCTCATGCCGCCACAGCAGGGGTCGGGGGACCAGACATAGCCGCTGGCGACGACCCGGCCGAGAGTCTCGACCTGCCGGTAGATGAGCGCGCACCAGCTTCGACCATTGGCGTCTGATTTGGCGCTCATCATGTAAGTATCGAGATCGCAGCGACTGATTTTGCCGTCGGCATCCACGTCGAGAATCTCAAAGTTCTCTTCGAGAAATGCCATCAGGCGAGTTTTGTGCGTTTTCAGCACACGCAGATTGCTGATCCGGTTCTTCCGTTCGAGGCGGTGCATGTACACACCGAAAACGATGAGCAGCGCAATGCCGCCCAGCACCGCGAAGCTGCTGATACCCGAAAGCGCAGCCAACAAAGCACATTCCATGCGGGAACTCCTTCTGTTTTTGATCAACGTGATGTGGCGGGCAGTCGCAAGGGACTGCCCGAAAAAATCCTGAGCGGAGACGGCTTTGCACCTTGCTGCTAAAGCCGCCTTTTTCTGCTCAGTTCTGAGCAGGCACCTGAAAGAACGACCAGGGGTGCCGGTCCAGCACTGAGTGTTGGAAAGGGATACCGTCAAGCTGGAATGGCGAGGCCAGCTTCTCGTCATAGCCCGGATAAGCACGCATGCCGTCCGGGCAAAAAGCACGCGCCCGCGGTCCGGACGCCGGACTCTCGATGACGCTCTGGCTGCTGCCGTCCGCTTTGAAGTCCTCCTGACGGGCCACCCGCCCCTCAAGGTCGATGTCTCGACGCATCTCAACGACGCCGGTCTTGGCGTTCAGGCGCTCATGACGCTTCAAGCGCCCATTCGAATGCAGCCAGATTTTGTGCTCGACCGACTTCTGGTCATCTGCAAGAAGCTCACTGTAAGCCAGCCCGTAATAGCTGCGCTCCCAGTCTTCTCCTTGCAAACGCCAGAGTTGCCGCACGCGCAGCTTGCCGTCTTTGAAATAGCTGAATTCAAGAGAGCCGTCGCTCAGCGCTTTACCGCTGTGTTCAAGCTGTCCCTTTCGATCCAGGTACTCCCAGCCGGCAAGTCGATTGCCCTGCATCTTGACCTTGAGACGCAGCTGCTTTTTCGCTTCGTCCCAGTAAGCAAGATTGATGCTGGACTGCGGAGCAGGCACTTTGAGCGTCGAGATCAAGTTCTCGTTCTCATAGCTGCAGTGGGTTTCAGAGCCGTCGGCAGCAATATCCACGCTCTGAAGCAGACGTCCGGCGCGATAGAAGCGGTGCAGCTCGCTGCCATCGCTATGCCGTTCGAGAGCGGCATTCAGGTAACCGCTCTCGTCGTAAGTCTGCGACTTGAGCAGCCGACGCCCGGAGGCATCATACTCAGCCTTGTAAGCCAGACGCAGCTTCTCGTCGAGCCTGCGGTAGGCTTCGACTCGGCTGAGCTTGCTCTCTTTGCCGAAGTAGAGATGAACCACCGTCTGGTCCTTGCGGTAAAGCAGGATCTCCTGTCGCTCGCCGTTGACCCAGATCTTCCGGCGACTGAAATACGGCGAATCTTCAGCCTCGAGCTCGGGCAGGCTCAGCGTCGTGAGCTGCGGCTCGAAAGTTTTTGCGGCGGTCTCCTCCTTCATGTCGAGCCCGGCGTAAACGCCAAGTCCGCAGAGAAGCACGGCCGAAGTCAGAACTGCGAATCCTCGGATTCTCATGAACTTACCCTCGTTTCGACTTTTGGAAAGAAAGAAGTGGCATTGAAGCCCCGAGCACCTGTGAGCGCTACGAGCGTTTTTCTAAATCGCGGGTTTTACTTGTTTTGCTTTGTTTCTCCGCGGCTTCAGAAATGGTCAGGTACGGACCTGAGCCTAGCCCGAGCGGGCTCAGCCGCACAGCCCCTGCGGGCATGCCAGATTAAGCTTCATCGTGATCACCCCACTGGCAGTTTTCAAATTGCCCATCGCGCTTAGCGCTAGATTGCCTGTGGTAGGAAATATTGGGATCGCAAAGAAGAAGCCCTGAGACCGATAAACAGGAGTCAAAGACTTGACCGAAGCAGAAAGCCAGAAGCCGTCTGAAATAGAAGCCGAAAAAAGCAATATTGCAGAGCCGTCACCCAAAGCCAACAGCGAGAAACCTAGAAAAGGTCTTCTGGCAGTAGCTCAGGAAACTATGCTTTATATCGAAAAAGCTGAAAAAGATAAGTCCATAACTTTTCGAACTAACGACCGAATTTCAGTGATTCTGATTATGCTTTCCTTTACGCTGGAAGCAGGACTGTTGCTGCTGTTTATGAGCAATCCGGCAATGCGCAATGTTTGCATTGGTATGGCTCTAATTGCAGATTTTCTTTTTGGACTTGCTATTCTCTGGTTCGTTTTGCTGCGCTTCGGAGTTTTGCGCACAGTAGAAGCCAGACACGCTCTGCTTTGCTGGCAATTGATGATAGGTGCCGGGGCGCTTTTTGCCTTTTACACCACCAATATCGCCTTTCTTTTTTTCACGCTTTATAACGTCAACTCAAACCAGCTGCCGCCGTCGCTCTAAGATTGCGCTAGCCTAGCAAGCAGTTGGCAAGCCGGAAGCCTTAGTTTCAACTCAGAGAAACTCTGAGCCCGCTCCTTCCGTCCTAATTTGGACCTAATCTCTCTCAATTTTCTTGAATTGAGAGCGCCGACTCTGCGAGATTCAGTCGACCATTCACACGCTTTCTCATCGGACCTCAGAGAAGCTTTCCCCATCCCGCCAGATCAAGCCATAGCTTCATAGCCGAAGGAATTTTCTTTCGACTGTATCTACAGGCCCTGGCAAAGTCACTTCTAACCCGGACCAAAACATGAAAATCGGCGTATTCGGTGGCACATTCAACCCGTTCCACAATGGCGAAATCACAGTGGCCAGACAGGCACTTGCTCAACTGGCGCTGGACAAGGTGATTTTCGTTCCCAATGGCGAGCCGCCACACAAAAAATTCGATCTGCTTCCAAAAGAGCAGAGATTCCAGTTAGTGCAGGCCGGAATCAGCGGCGAAACCGCTTTTGAAGTCTCTCGTCTGGAAATCGACAGACCCGGACCAAGCTGGAGCATAGACACACTGAGAGAACTGAAGAAAATTCTCGGTGAGAAAGTCAGTCTCCATTTCATCATCGGCGAAGACAACGTGCGAGCTTTCGAGCAGTACGAAGCTCGCAAAGAATTTTTCGGGCTCTGTCATCTTCTGGTGGCACCACGCAAAACTGCAAATCAGAGCGATCTGGCAGACTGGAAGAAACGCTTGCCCGAAGCGGAGATCGAGATGATCAACTGCCAGGCAAACGAAATCTCAAGCACCAAGATCCGCGAGCTTATTCGCGCCGGACAACCTTTCCAGCACCTTGTGCCGGAAGCGGTTTTCAAACTGATCACGGAGCAAGGCTTCTACAGAACTCCTGAGCTGCCGAAAGCAGCTTGATTCGGGCTCAGCTGAAAAGGGCGTTTGAGCAAAAACTCAGGCGCCTTTTTCACTTTTAAACGCCTTTCAGAAAAGCGAATATGAGCCTCGACTAAGACAAATTCGGCAAAGTGAATAATTATTGGAGTCCGGACCGAGCTCCACTAGCGTCAGGTAGCGCGAGCCCTGCCTCGCTGCCCGGAAGGCTCGCCGGAGCTGTCATGAGCCTG
>JAIEPM010000410.1 GCA_019748395.1 Candidatus Obscuribacterales bacterium | reverse complement strand
TCATAACGATCTTCCCTCCGTCAATCGTAGCTATGAAGAGTTGAACAGCCTGGAATGGCTGCCCTTTAAGACGCTGCTTCCGGCGCTGGATTTGCTCATGGTCGGCCACGTAAATTATCCGAAAGTCGATCCTTCCGGATTACCTGCATCCATGTCGCGGACCATGGTGCATAAGGTTTTAAGAGAAGACTGGAAATTTTCAGCTTGCACAATTACCGACGACATGGACATGGGTGCGATCAGAAGCAAATACGGCAGCGCTGATTCTGCGGCTCGTGCTCTGGAAGCAGGCAATGACTTGATGCTGGTTTGTCATGCCGTGCAAGCCGTGCCGGAGATCGCCGCTGCTTTGCAAAAGGTGGCGCCTGCAATTCAGGAAGAATCTTATGCTCGAATCACAGCACTTAGAAAGCGCTTAAGCAGTCCTGCGCCATTTTCAATGGAGCTTTTTAGAGATCTCGACGATCAAACTAAAGCAATGCGCGAGACCGTATTTGCGGCGGCGGCTGTTTAATCGAATACTCAGTTCGGTCTGCCTAGTTTAGGCACTCTTTCGGGGTGCCTAATGTCCCTTGCTTCACTTTCGTAAACTTCAGCAGCCGAGATTTTCTTTTGTGCACGTAAAAATTTAGCCAGGCTGTCTATATATGGAAGAGTTTCGCTCTTGTCTTTGCCCCAGTCTTTTTCGGCCATTTCCAGAGCTTGCCGGTAGTACTTTTCCGCTTCGCTCGTTTTCCCGGCTCTGTTGTATACATCGGCCAGGCTCAGAGCCATCTCGGCTACGGCCGGACTGTTCTCGCCCAGAATTTTTTGCTTTATTTCAAGCGCGTTAGTCATCAGTTTTGCGGCTTTGTCGTAGTTTTTCTCAAGTACATAAAGTTGCGAGAGTAAGTTCATTGTTTCGATGGTCGGCAAGGACGAGAGTCCGATTTTTTCTTGCCGGTCTCCCAGTACTTCCTGCAATCTCTTTTCTGCCTCGGCATATTTTTTGTTGGCTTGCAGCAAAAGAGCTTTAGCTTGCTTTTCGCTGCTTATAAGCTCCATCGACAAAATCGTGTTTGTAGAAGCAATCGTGGCTTTCATTTTCTCAATGGTGCCGGCTGCCTCGGCAAGCTTGTTTTTTGCCAGCAAAACATTGAAAAGCTGAATGTAGGACTGCAGTAATCTTGCGGAATGCTCGCCGTTTATATGCTCGGCAAGATCCACCGAGTTTCGCGCATGCTCTTCTGCTTCTGTGTTCATAGCATCGGCTAGCTCGGCTTTCGAAAGTAAATCAAAAGTTCCGGCAGTCAGATCCAGATCTTTCTCCTTGAGCAAACCTTCAGTATCAAGAGCTTCTTTCAATCTTGGTATGGCTTTTGCGTAACGCCCCTTGTTTATTTCGAATTCGGCAACGGCATTGAGGCTTCTTGCATAACGAGAATCCGGAGCTTTGAATTTTTTGGCTTCATTCAATGCTTCGCGAAAGGAAGCCTCGGCCTCTTCAGAGCGCCCTTCCGCTGCCGCTTTGCGGGCTGAGTCGAGCTTGGCGCTCCAGATGCCGTTGTTGGCTACCTGCCCTGTGATGCCAAGCAAAAACGAGCAAGCAAAAAATGTTCCGACCAGAGCTAGTCCGGTACCTGCGATTAAAGCGATTAGTTTTAAAGGCGACTCTTTACTGTCTTTGACCCTCTGTTCTGCTTTCTGAATTGCTTCGGGAATAACAGTTTGTCTGTCTCTATCCAGCGGGTTTGTGTCTGATTCAAGATCTGCCTGCAAATCTTTCATGAATTGATAACGACGCGTCGGATCTTTTGTCATGCATTTTTCAGTGATCTGCATCAGTCTTCTGGGTAAAACCAGGTCTTTGCGTACGGAACTTATCGGAACGGCCTCATTTTCCATTTGCATTCGCAGAACATTTTCAGGACTGGCTGCCAGGAAAGGCACCTGCCCGCTCAGGCATTCATAAAGCATGCAGCCGAGTGAATAAATGTCCGAGCGCACGTCAATCTCATGCCCTGGGGCGCATTGCTCAGGACTCATGTACTCTGCCGTGCCGATGAACTGCAACTTCAGGAGCGGCGTTCTGAGCGGCAATCCGACTTTTGTAAGCATGGAAAGCAGGCTGAAGCCTGTTGTTTTAACAATAGCTTCGCCGCTTGCAGATTCAGAAACGATAATGCGAGCCGGTTTCAATGCTTCGTGCAGAATGCCGTGCTCGTGAGCATAGGCAACGGCTTTGCTCACTTGCGTAAATATTTCGTAGACCTGATCGGGATCTATGCGGTTCTGGTGAATCAGGATTTCTTCAAGTGAAGGACCTTCGACATGCTCTGAAATCAGGAAAGGAAGCCCTTCTTCAAGAAGCCCTGAATCGAAGACTTTGGCTATATTTGGATGATTTAGAGAGCTCAGCTTTTTTACTTCTTGCTTGAATCGTCGGTATTGATAGTCGTCTTCGTTGCGAATAAGTGTCCGGAAAACTCTGAGATTTACGACGCTTTCTTGAGCTTCATTGAAAGCTCTGAATATCACCGAAAAAGGATCGGATAAGAGTGGGACGTCGATTCGAAATTGTTTCGGCAAAATACGCCCCGGCAAAGACTGAATAATCTCTTCGTAGCGATTAGCTATGGCGTCTTGCTGAATCTCGTCGTCGCTCATTTATGAATTGAATTACTCCATCTTATTTGCTTAATTCAAGCCTGCTGATTGCGGCTTTGGCTTTTGTAGAAGTTTCGCCGCAAAGTCCCTGTGAAAGACTTTCTTTGTAGTATTTCAGAGATTCTTTTGAATCTCCAGTCTTTTCGCAGGCTTCGGCAAGCAGAAAGCAGAGTTCCGGGGCTTTCACGCGGCGCTCCAGCGCCTGCCTGAGCAGATTCACGGCCTGGGCGGCATTATTATCATTCAAATAGAGGCGTCCAAGTTCAAAGAGCAGTTCAGGGTCTTTTTCAGCGAGCTTCAGTCCTTTTTCCAGTTCGGCTTTTTGCTCGGCAACTTTAGACTCTTGACCGTAGATTTTCGAAAGCAGTAAATATTCGTCTGCCTCAGCCGGCAGAATTGTCATAGAGCTGTTTGAAAGTTTGCGGGCTTCTTCCAATTTACCTGCCTCTAACTCATAAAAAGCCCGGCTCAAAAGCAGGTCCGGATCTGAGGCATTTAGGCTTTCAGCTTGCTGAATGAGCTTCAAAACCTGTGCCGGAGCATCGCTGCTGCTTTTATCCGCTAGTAAAGCTCGGCACTCCAGAGCCAGAGCTTTTGCTTCAAAGCGTTTGTCTTTGCTTGCGGCATGGGCTTCCTGAATGGCTTCGCTGAATAGTCCTTGTTTTCGATAAAGCTTACTTAAAGCCAGATGCGCCAGACTCTGCGGGACTCGATCTGCAGGCGAGCCTCTGCTGTCTGCTTCGCCGGCAAATCGGAGTTGCTCGGCTGCTTCTTCGAATTCACCACGATTCATTTTCAGAATGCCGTCCACAAGCATAACGAATGAAGAAGCCGGATTTATGCCTTGAGCGTTCTTAAAATCCTGCTCTGCTTCCGCGGATTTCCCTGTGTAGAATTTGCAAAGAGCAATTATTGCCAGTGTTTCTGAAGCAGCTTTGCTTCTTGAAATAATACTGTCGGCAGTGGCC
>JAIEPM010000392.1 GCA_019748395.1 Candidatus Obscuribacterales bacterium | reverse complement strand
AGAGCGTAAAGAGACTCAAGTAAAACAGGCGTCGCAAGTTAAGAAAGAAACAGTCGCTAAGATCAAAAAGAATCCGGTCACGAAGCTGGCTGTAAGTAAAGCGCTTGAGTCTGCAAAAAATAACCCGGAAACAGCATCGCCAAATTCGATGGAGCGCAGTTCCTCTGAAGAACGGCGCGGTTTACTTTCAGCTCTTCCGGTGCTGAAGAAGAAATCAGATGCCGTTGAAAAGACTAAGGCTCCCAAAGCAAAGACGGGCGAGGCCGCTCAGAAGTCTGCAGCTAAGGCAACGAGTTTAAGTTCTAAGCCTCTTACTGATTTGAAAGTTGCTGCTGCTGAAAATTCTTCGCCAAGACTTTTATTGCCAAGAAAATTACCTGGACCGGACACGCCTCCGGAAATTGCAAAATTGCTTCTGGACGCGGACAAAGAAGAAAAGACTGCTGCTGCTCTTCGAAAAAAAGCCGATAAATGTATCGCTTTTGTTGAAGGTGGAATGTTGAATTACACCCAGCAGAAACGCATGACTATAGAAGCAAAAGAGCATTTGAGATTAGCTGCTGAAGCTGAAGAACGCTGTCAAGCTCTTCGCCGTCAGGCTGAACTGGCAGGCAGTAACAAAGGTTCGTTCTAACAATTCGCATTGTTGCTTCGTCAGGTTTCGGTTAGGTTTAAGAACTAAGTTCTTCCTGGGACTATTCCAGCAATTCTGCTGAGAATAAATGGAGCAGGGGGATTTAATTATGGGATTTGAAGATTTTTCCAGGAATTCGGCTGTTGAAGACGAGCAAGAAACGCTTCAGTTCATTATGTTTGATGAACTGCCGCCTGCATCTCAGCCTGCGTCAGATCGCTCTACTCCGGCAAGCACAACAAATGCTGCGGGCCGCGATACCGCCCTTAGCGGAGCGCAGCTGCAAACACTGGCAAGAGACCTCGGCTCAGATAATGTTGCAAGCAGAAACAGCGCTCAGGAAACTATTCGAGGACTGGATCCGGCTCAGGTTGTTATGCAGTTAGGGTCTGAGCAATTTCGCAGCCGGGATGCAGCCAGTCGAATTCTTGAATCTATGGGTCCAAGAGCAATAAACGCTCTTGAAGCCGGGGTTAGATCTGACGATCTTGAAACTTCCCGTCGCAGTCAGCACATACTTCAGCGTCTAGATGGTCCCAATTTCGACCGGCTTGTCGCCGGTTTGCGAGATCCGGATCAAGCCGTAAGACAGGCGGCGGAGCTCCGTATCTCTCGCATGTCTACGGACTCTCTTTTGGATAGAGTCGGGCGCGGCGATATTTCCGGGCGAGAGCTTGATGCAGTATCTAGAATGATACGTAACCGTAATTCAGATGAGCAGATTCGGCAACTCTATATTGATGGCAGAGCCTATGGTGCAGACGAAAGCACTTTGCGACGGCAGATTGGTGCGCAGCGGATTCTTGGAGAAGATACAAGGGATAGCGAGTCTCGCCTTGGGGATTTGATTTCGCAGACACCTGGTCGGGAAGCCGAAGCCGAGGTTCTTTTAAGACGGAGCTTGCAAGGGCAGAACGTGCCTGCTCAGGCTGAAATACGCTCGAATATTGCTCTTGCAGATGTGTACAGCAGAATGCCGGGGCGCGCCGATGATGCCAGAAGGCATATGAACAGCGCGCTCGACAATATTCAAAATAGTGGACTGCAGGACCCGAAAAATAATCGTGAACATTTAGACCGTATTCTGCAGAACAACAATATCCGCATGACTGAGCAAGAGCGTCAAAGAGCTACAGGTCTGAGAACGGCTCTTCAAAATCAGATTGATGATTGGAAGAAGAACTTTGGTGCAAAGAAGGCTGGTCAATGAGGACTTGAAGAGCCTTATTTGCCAGTCTCTTTCCAGTAACTCGAAAATACGCCGTCTTTGAGCACCCATTCTTTGTTACCTGATTTTGCAGTCAGGCAATATCCGCCCTCAACCTGGCGCTTCAGCGTGAAATCAACTTTTGCACCGGTTTCAGCGGGCGGCATTTTGATGTCTTTTCCCAGGCTTGGAAAATGTTCAGTTGGTGAGCCGAAGAGAGCGAAAGGCATTGTTTTTGAGGGAAGCTCTATCTCATATGGTTCTGCCTTCACCTGCGATAGCGAGTCTTTCGAATCGTTCGTCGGTAATTTGAATGTCTCGTTTGAGTGATCTGAGTTCTCGTTCTTTTCTTGATGCCCGGTGTCAGCCTTATCTTTTGAGTCAAAAAGATCGATGCCCGGCAATGAACGCGATGCTGTGTTATCCGATTCTGTTTTAAAAGTGGAGCTGATCATACTTTGATAGCTATTATCGGAGAATGCATCGTTAAACAGAGGCGACTCTTTGTTTTCTTCAGGCTGTTGAAGAAAGGACTTTTCGTTTTCACTTTCTGTAGATCTGCTCATTCTATTGCCCTCCAGGTGTTCTCCGTTGAGGGTTAATCTATCTTTGACTTATAACAAAGTTGCAACGAACTCAATTTCTGCTTTCTTCAAAATTCTCCGGCGGACAATTTTAATCTGCAAAATTCGTATTTACCTCAATTGTCACGGCGAAAAAGAAGATTTAAGGTGTAGACCTGAGGGTAGCGTGTACCCTCCTGGGGGCGAATTTCGTGCAAAGTGGGTCCTTAAGTCAGCGCCGACAGGGTAGTCTCAAAATAATGCACAGGGTTTGGGAAACAAGCTCGGCAATTCTGAACGCTCTCAGTAACAAGATCCGCGGCATGCGCGTTTCTGCGCCGCAATCTGCTCCTCGCCCTGTGGACAGTGAGCGTCGAGCTCAGAAGGCTCTCGACTCTGCGAAGATTCAGATACGTTTGCTTTCCAACGAAGGTGAACTGGCAAGCATCCGCCGGATAGCTGAAGCTACAGAAGAGTCGGAAATCGCCTCTTTTGCCGTGTCATACATAATCGAGCATGAGCTTGAGCTGGCCATTCCTCAGTTGCAACATCTTGCCTCTACTTTCTCTCATGCCTGCTTACCTGCGCTGATCAGTCTTTTCAATGCAGGCGAAGCTGATATTGCGCAGTCAATATTAATGGAGCGCCTTGTGAATGGCGACTATTTTTATCTGATTCAGCAGAAAAAGGCGCGACCGCTCCTTCTGCTCGATATTCTTGGAGCTGTAGATGAATTCAATAACTCATCACTCTGCTATCAATATTTTCCGGCAGTCTGGCGCTGCATAGCGGACCGCCCTGAAGATCAAGAAAATCTTTTGGCTGAAATTTTGGGAGATTTGAATCCGGGCGCTTTGCGTTACGCTCCGGATCTGAATATGATTCCGCAAGCGGTCAAGATTCAAGCTTTGCAATTGTTGCATGCGATTCGACCGGCAAGCTATGAGCGCTCACTCTGGTACGGCAGTCGTGATCAAGATGACATTGTGGCGCATGCTGCAACTATGGCCTGTACCGAGCACTGGCAAAGCGACGGTCTTGTGCCTGCTCATCTGGAAATATTTCCGATGCTCGATCTCAACTTGCTCTTTTCTTTAAGCAAGTTGGCATCCACATTTCAGTGGCGCGGACCAGGTGCTGTGATGGCGATGTACAGCGAATGGAATAAGGAAATGAGCGAGCTTGAAACCCTCGACCAGCACCGAGATG
>JAIEPM010000638.1 GCA_019748395.1 Candidatus Obscuribacterales bacterium | reverse complement strand
CGCTTTTGTTCGGTTTGCTCACCAGCGTCGCCAGCTTTGGTATCAACGAATATGTTGTGCCCATTGCAAACAGAACCTCTAAGAAGCTTGAGTTCCTAGCCCTTTACAAACAGACCTTGCCTGAAGGAACTGCTAACTTTACCTACATGGAACGAGGCAAAGACCTTGGTCTCAGCCGTGTGTATTACATCGGTTTGGCAGACAAAACTTCGCTCAATAACGTAATTATTCTCGACTTCACCAGAGACAAACTGGTGCAGATCATCTCCGCTGCTAACGGACTCTGGAACCACGGTGAATGGATTCTGCAAAAAGGCAGAACCTACGTGCTTGCCGGAGACAGCGATATCACTCGCATCCTCAAGTTCGACACGCTCACAATTCCCGGGGTGAAGAACGCCGAGGAAGCATTGAAACTGCAGAAAGTACCGCCGAAAGACATGAGCATCGGTGAACTGTCAGCTTACATCGACACCATGAAGAAATCGAATGTGGTGCCGAGAGACTTGATGGTTCGTTATTATCAGAAATTCTCTCAGCCGCTTGCTTGCTTAATCGTGGCACTTGCAGGCGCACCACTTGGTTTGTTGGCTCGTCGTTCGCGCAGCAACCTTGGTCTTGTTTATTCAGCCGGTGTAGTATTCGTGTATTATGTCTTGCAGTCAAGCTCCGGCGCTCTTGGCGATTCCGGTCGGCTTGATCCGCTGGTTGCCGCCTGGTTGCCCAACATAGTTATCGGGATAGTCGGCTTAACCATTCTCTACTTCAAGGCAAAGTAAGGTAAGCGTGAGTTATCTAGTAATCAGCACGAGTCTCAGTCCAAACAGCAAAAGTGCAATACTCTCCAAAGCCGCATACGAAATGCTGGCTGAGCATGAAGAATGCGAATGGGTTGACCTTCGGGATTACGAGCTGCCTCACTGCGACGGCGATAAGGCCTATGGGCATCCGAATGTGGAAATCCTGCGCAAGAAAATTGAGCAGGCTTCCTGCATTCTCATGGGTGTGGCTATCTACAACTACGATTGCGGAAGCAGCGCGAAAAATTTGATCGAGCTTACCGGCAAAGCCTGGGAAGACAAAACTGTCGGCTTCCTCTGCGCAGCCGGCGGCAAATCGAGCTATATGGCAATTATGAGCCTTGCAAACAGCCTAATGCTGGACTTCCGCACGCTCATCATTCCACGCTTTGTCTATGCCGACGGCTCAGCCTTCGCACCTCATCATATCGTCGATACCGAAATCATCCGCCGCATTTCGCTGCTTGTTGATGCAGCCAAGAAACTCTGCCGCCCATAACCAAAACTCCGCCGCCCATAACCAAAACTCCGCCGCCCATAACCAAAACTCCACCGCCCATAACCAAAACATTCGGTAGGGGCTACGCCATGCGTCGCCCGCATATCGAAGCTGATCCTGTCAATCGATGCTAGTCCGGCAAAAAATACGCAGCGTGTCGCGCGGCATCACTCCTAGCCGGGAATGATAAACAGGGTGGCACACGGCACCACCCCTAGCCGGGAATGATGAACAGGGTGGCGCAAGGCACCACCCCTACCATTCGGGATTTGACTAAGCGCATCTCTGGTTCCTTCTCAAATACCCCTGTAGCCCAATACTACGAGCAAGCAGGGACCGCCGGAAATTACACTGATGCCGGCTTCTTCTGCTTTTGCAATTGCTTTTGCACTTTCAGCGCCCGGTTGCATCCAGATGTGTTTGACACCACTGGCAATGGCATCGTCTACTACTTTCTCCGTGACCGGCGGGGGCGTGATAACTGAAATCGCTTCCACCGATTCCGGCAAACTTGATAAATCGCGATAAACCGGATTTCCCAGTATTTCCTGGGTGCGAGGATTCACCGGATACGCTTTGCGACCGTTTTGCAAAAGACACTTGTAGCAACGATGCCCGTATTTATATGGGTCATCGCTGGCACCCACCACCGCAAACGCCGGTGCCGCCAGGAAATCATCAATCTGCTTATCAATGTTCATCTGTGTTCCTTTTCTATTTGATTCCCTACATAGGTAAAATCTGCAGCAATCGAATCTATCATCTAATTACCAGAGTTCTCAGTCACCAGAACTCTCTGCCACCGGGACTCTCAGGCAGCAGAGTTCTCAGTCAGCGGAGTTCTCAGTCAGCAGAGTTCTCACTTACAAGTACTCTCACCAACAAGAACTTTAGTAATTGATACCAGCCATTTGTCATTTTATTAGATTTTGTTAAACGAATGACGCCAGATCCAGTCAAAAGTCAATCTCCTAAACAAAGTCGGGGATTACGTATTGACGGAAGCTTCTATCCAATTTAATGTTCTATATATCTTATAAGTATCCGCTCGGCATTCAGCTCATTCATGACAAACTCAACGGCAACTGTCATACGTCAAAGGCGCCCTCAGCCTGCGAAAGCCTGGTTTGTTATTGGTGGATTACTCTTAGTAGCAGCCACTATACCGCTCTCGATCATGAATCAGGACAAGTTCAGTTTGCCTGACTTCGGCGCCATGTTTCAGAGCAATACTGCCGAGAAAAAAGTGACGGCTGAGGCTCCAATCGCCGGCAAAGCAGTCTTCCGCAGTTCAGGAAATGATTCGGCTGCTTATGTTCAGGTTCTCGACGGCGCGGCTCGCTCGCTTTCGGCTGAAATCAATAAATCGCCTTCGGACCCCTCGCTGCAAAATCGGCTTGGTCTGATTTATTTGACACTGGGCGATCTCAAATCTGCCGAGCAGTGTTTTATGAATGCAGTCAGTTTGAGTCGGGGTAGCATCTCGGGCTATGCCAATCAGGTTGAACGGCTGAGAAAAGAAGGCAATATGGCTGGGGCATCCAAAATCGTTCTGGAAGCTTCCAAAGTATCGGTTGAACTTTCGGCGGCACATTCGAATTTAGCCAGGGTCTATGAGCAGCGTGGCGACAGGCAGGCAGTCATTGCTGAGCTCGATCAGATCAATAAGGATGGTCTGATTTTCAATGGTTTTGCAGGTCAGGGCGGCAAGCTCAAGTCCAAAGACGGCATGTTAAGCACGCAAGAAGCGCAGCAACTGGCGCAGGCTGAGGCTTTGTTCAAGTCCAGTCAATTGCCCGCGGCTTTAGTTGAATACAACAAGCTGGCGCAGGCAAATCCCAAGCTGGCGTTTGCTTTTGATCGCATTGGTTTGATTTCAGTCATGACCGGAGATTTGAGCGGCGGCGTCAGTGCCTGGGAAAAGGCCGCCAAGCTAAATCCAGGCTCTGCGACCATTCGCAGCAACCTTGGACTCGCTTATCATCAGATGGGCATGGAAAAAGAGTCTGAAGACGCCTTCCGCAAAGCGCTGGTTATCGACCCGAGCATGGAAGAAGCAGCTCTGAACCTTGGCGAATTGCTCAGTGCGCGCGGCGACCTTGCCTCTGCGATTTCGGTCTTGAAGAATTCAGTGAAGCATAACCCTGGTTCTGCCAGAGCGCAGAATAATCTCGGCACTTATTTGTCGCTTTCAGGAAATTATCCGGACGCGATTTCGGCTTTCCATCAAGCTATTAAAATCGACGCCGCCATGGCATCGGCGCATTACGGCATGGGTGTTGCTTTGATGAAAACGCATAAGTATATG
>JAIEPM010000042.1 GCA_019748395.1 Candidatus Obscuribacterales bacterium | reverse complement strand
AGTTTTTAAAGATTCCAATTCCGGCTTCAAATCTGCTGCAGATTGACCTGATTCAAGCAGTGCCCAGAGTATATAGGCATTCGATGAATCCTTGTCCTCAATCCAGGTATGCAATGCCCGGCGCTTGCGAGAGAATCCGCCTTTGCCGTCCTTTTGCTTAAGCAGCCAAGCGCGAGTGCTATCGACCATATTCTTATCAACTTCACGAACCTGAGACATGTCGCTGAAATGGAGCAAACCGAAAGCTGTAAGAGCTTCATGACCGGGATTTTCGCCAAACCACTCATAGCCTTTATCAGGACACCAGAAACCCACCAGCATTTTGTATCCGCGATCAAGCTTCTGACGCGAGCTTTCAACAAGTTTTGGATCCACACCAGTATGCGAAAGGAAGTATTGCTGCGCCATAGTCAAAGGATAACTGGTGGAGGAAGTTTGCTCAAAACAACCATAAGGATCTTGAATCAAACGCTGAAGCGCTTCGGTCATATTAGCAAGAGGCGTTGGATAAACAGCAGTACAGGACAGCATGCTGGCAGGAACCAGAGCCTTGGGAATGGAAATAGTGTGAACTACGGACTTACCGGGCTCGATAATGCCTCCAAAACTGCTCTCAATTGGAAAACCTTTTGCTTTAACCAGAAGCGTTCTGTTTACTTGATCCTCAAATGCTCCGGCTCTGGCGTTCAATGTCAATTCTTTCAGACCATTCTCAATACCTATTTTAATCGGTTGAATCCAGCGAACCCGCTCTCCCGCTTCCAAATCACTCTTAGACTTGAGCATTGGGGATATTTTGGAATCACCTTTCAAATTCACTTTGATATCCGCAGCCCTCAGGGCCGAGCTGCTTGCATTGACTAAACTTAAGGGCAGTAAAATCTCATCCCCTGAACTTACTTCAAGAGGCAACTTAGCTTCAGTATAAAAAGGCTGCACTGATTCGACCCCGATATCGGCAGCACCAATCGCGCCTTCTTCAGAATAAGCATCGGCAAAAGCTCTGAAAGTGCTGACACTGTCACTCAGACCAAATTTAACTTTAGCTTCTCCTGTTTTGGCGTCTGTTTTGACACCGGCACTCCAGTACAGAGTTTCTGCAAAATCAATGCGGTCTGTGGGCTTTCGATCTTTACGCACTTGATGAGCAAATTCACGAACCACAATCACAGGCATTGCCCTGAAATCAGCCATAGGAGCACCGGCTGCAAAACCGGCAAACTTGTCCCCCAATCCGAAAACTTCGGCTTTTCTTTTCTCGGAAGAGGCAATTGCCTGCCGCAAACGGTCGGCATCTTTAGCAACAACATTGTTTTGAAGCTTGCCGATTGCGCCGTCAAGCTTTGCTTGCAATTCCTCATTGGCAACAGGTTCAGCCGGAACAGGAGCTTGTGCAGGCATTGGAGCTGCCATCGGCATCGGAACAGCAGCCGGCAAAGGCGGGGCAGGCAGCCAGTTCTGAATTCCACGGGCTCTCGGCGCCATCTTTGCCATATGGGCGGGAGGAATGGCGCCGAAACCTTCAGCTACGCCGCCCCAGGCAGCGCTTGCCATTTCAGCCTCTGTTTGAATTTTCATAGCCACGGCTCGTCTTGCCTTATCACCGTTGCTTTCAACAAATTTAGCCAGATCCATGAGAGCAAAACGTCGCCAACCTTGAGTACCCAGCAAAAGATCTGTTGCCAGTGCTGCTTTAGGATTTTTCGGATCTAAATAGACATGTGCATCAGCAAGGTCTTCGACCTCGGGTTCAAGATAAAGCATCACCGGCAAGCGGGGTGCCTGTTCTCTTTTTTCAATCATTTCAAGAACACTGTCATCAGCAACAGTCACACCTACAACTGCCGATACCGGTTTTCCGGCAGCATCTGTGGTTTTCACTGTAAGTTCGGTTTCATCGCCGGGAACATAATTTTTCTTGTCCGCCTTGATCTCTACATGCAAGGGATTGGCCGCTTCCCGATAAATAAGTCGCTCTGCCAACGGCAAATCATCATCACCCCAGACAGTCACTGTCAACACACCATCGGCCGTGGACGGAATTTCAAAAGATATCGGAACTAAATTTCCTGCCTTTATGTCAGTTCTTTTAGCAAGATCAACCTTGCATTCAGCCAGCTCCACTTCACGTTTTGAAATACCGACCTTGAAGCGAGTTGCACTTGCTCCGACCAGTAGATTTACAGCCTTGCCTTTCTCATAAACATTGCTCTGACTCTGAATTAGAGCCCCGTTCTTTTTAACTTCCGGCAAGGGAAATTGAGTTTTAATGCCGGCCGGCTCAGAAATGCTCAAGTAATATTGTTTTTTTGCGTCAGGAGTAAATTCAAAGCGCCCCCGACCTTCATGTTCGGTTTTGAATTCAAGTATTTCTCCTGATTCCCTGTCAATTAATTTAGCCACGAGATCGGCGGGTTTGCCGTTCGGCTGTTTTGCCTGAATGTATACGCGATTTGTAAATCCGCCGAGCAATTCACCGCCCTCAGGATAAATTTTCAAATCAACAGTTTGAAGCAGAATCGGAATTGATTTGGATGCACTTTCAACAACTCCACCGTCCTCTATAAGCAAAGATAAGGTTCCTTCACCGCGCGGAATTTCAGTGGGTAAATCGAAAGTCACAGTACAAAGACCTTTATCATCTACTTTGCTGCTATTGCCCTCGACTTGCATGCCGTCCACAATCGCACGGACAGTCACCCGCGCAGCTTCAGGCACTCCACCTTCAGCGCGTTTCACCTCGAGTGTGGCAGTCACTTTGTCGCCGGGGGCATAGCCGTCGCGCAAGAAAACTATCTGGGATTTGAGTCTAGGTGCTCGATATGCTCGAATATCGAATTTTCGCTCTGCCGGAGCATGACCTTCAAAAGGATAGCTGACCTTAACCGTATACTCGCCGCCGGCCTGAGCCTCCGGTACTTCCCAGGCATAGCCCCAGACACCGTCTTGTGTTCTGGCATTTCCGCTTGCAACAGTATCTCCCTTTGGTCCCTTTATCTCGATTTTGGCAGCGGCAGAAGCCTGTGCCGGAAGTGGCTTATGGTTTTCAGCGTTCAAAACAACCCCGCGCAAATACACTTTTTCACCGGATTTATAAATGGGTTTATCGCTGCTCAGGAAAGTCAAATATCTCTCCTTGCCGCCCAGAGTCTCAGTTCCGGCCATCTTTTTGTGCATAGTGATTTGCTCCGAATTACCATTTTCCGGGCGAACTAAACTAGCCCCTGTTTCAATACTGGCGCTTGTTCTCATAAACATTGCCGTTAAGCAGAAAACACCCAGTAAAAGACACGCAAGAAAGCATTTGCGGTACATGAGCTAGACTCCGAATCTGTGATAATGGCGATTATCCTCCAGATTCAATGGAGGACTAAGTAGATAAGGCTGGTCAAAATACCAGGAAAAACCCCACATACATAAAAGCCTCAGTGAGCTAAGCCGCATTTTTCTTGCTAACATTGCGCTGGAATTTCCGAACTTCGGACTTTTACATGATTAAAGAAAAGTTCTCTTTTCAAGTAGAAGCTAAAGAAGTAAATAGCTGGAGTTTGCTCAAGCAGCATGGCAACCGTAATAGACAAAGAACTCA
>JAIEPM010000573.1 GCA_019748395.1 Candidatus Obscuribacterales bacterium | reverse complement strand
GTATTTGCTCGGTTCGACATTCTCCAGAACCGCAAAAATTTCCGGCGCGAAACTCGGGATACCCGGGAAACGAACAGAAGCTCCTGTGAAGATCGTATCTCCGATCGCAAAGCAGCCCGGATTATTCAACCCGATAACATCCCCTGGATAAGCCGTTTCAATGGTAGCCCGCTCTCTGGCAAATAACTTCTTAGGCTGATTCAGAACTACGGTTTTACCTGTTCTGCTGTTTTTCACTTCCATTCCTTTAACGAAATTGCCGGAGCAGATTCGCACAAAAGCAATACGATCGCGGTGCTTAGGATCCATATTTGCTTGCAGTTTGAAAACAAAACCGGTGAAATCGGGAAACACCGGTTCAATAACTTTAGACTCACTCTCGAAGCTGGCTGGTGACACGGCCAGTTTTATAAAGGACTGAAGGAAAAGCTCGACACCAAAGTTATTCATCGCGCTGCCGAAATACACTGGTGTCAACTTGCCTGCGTGAACCTGCTCAAGATCCATTTGTGTTCCGGCAAGATCCAGAATTTCCAATTCTTCAATCAACTGAGAATAAACGCTACTCGGAATGAGAGTTTTCAATTTCTCATCATCAAGAGACAGTGATGTTAATCCTGCACGTGTGCGTCCGCCCGCAGTTCGGCTGAACAAGTGCACTTGCCTTGAACTGCGATCAACGACTCCCTGAAATGTATCTCCCGTGCCAATCGGCCAGTTCACCGCATAAGTCGGCAAATTGAATTCCTTCTCAATTTCATCAAGCAGATCAAAGGGATCTTTGCTGGGACGGTCCAGCTTGTTGATGAAAGTAAAAAGCGGCAAGTGTCTCAAGCGGCATACTTCAAACAATTTTCTGGTTTGCGGTTCAAGCCCCTTCGCAGCATCAATAAGCATGACTGCATTATCGGCCGCAGCCAGAGTTCTATATGTATCCTCACTGAAATCCTGGTGACCCGGCGTGTCCAGAAGATTCAAACAAAATCCGTTGTAATCGAACTGTAAAACAGTGGATGTAATTGAGATACCGCGTTGTTTCTCCAGTTCCATCCAGTCGGACGTGGCGGAGCGTTGCTCACGACGAGAAGTTACCGCACCGGCCTCTTCAATAGCTCCGCCGTAAAGCAGCAGTTTCTCGGTGAGAGTTGTTTTACCCGCGTCCGGATGAGAAATGATTGCAAAAGTGCGTCGGCGAAGAACTTCCTTTTGAATATCCAGATGGATATCGGAGGTTTCCTGAGTTTCAGCAGTAGAAGTGATTTCGGTGTCCATTGAGATGCCCACAAAACAATAACCGTTGGCGCCGGTACAAAAGGCAAACAGCGTACTGTCTTAGCAGGACGGCAGAATTCGCCATTAAAGCAGATGTCAAATTTATCATTTGAAGCCCTTCTACGCAGCCTTGAGAGGCAAGCGCGCAACAATTCTACAAAGCAGACAAGGGCTTTTCACAAGCAGGCATCGATTTCCGCTCGCATTTCGACACTTAGTGAGCAGACAAATCCCCGAAGATTGGATTATTGCGAATAATTGGCTATAATCGGCCCCAATCGGCTATGGATGTGGACAACAGGGTCTAGCCGATTAAATGGAAAGTTTTTTGACCCGCAATTCTTTTAAGATGAGATCGAATCGATTTATTGGATGCTTCTTGGCAGTTCTGCCGCTTTTCTGTTCAGCTCAGGCATTCAGTGCCGACGAGTCCGCCCCTGCAGCATCTGTACAAATGCAGCCGGGAATGGAAGTGCCTGTATATGCCGCCCCGCAGCAAGAACAGTCGGCACCAGCTCCCGCGCCGAACTTTGAGACAAGCCAATCCGAATCGCAGCCTAACACACAGTCTGATGCACAACCTGACGCACCGTCCGATCAAAATGTATATCCGCCTTTGTCGGCAGCTGATGCAGCACAGTTTGCAGGCGATCTTTCTTCTCTGGAAAACAAGTTTTATAGACACGACTTTTCCAGCGACAACATTGTATCCCGCTTGAATCGCATCGAGCGCCTTGTTTATGGTTCTGCCATGACAGGAAGCATACAAGATCGCATAACTAAACTCTTGCTGGACGTTCCGAACTTGCCCGCAGAAGCCGATCAAGCAACTACAAACGTTCAACCTGTTGCAAGCCAAGCTCTAAATGAACCTGCTCAGGGGCAGCCCGCATTTAAAGGTCCACAAAGCTCGCCATCGTTAAAAGCTGAGGTCAGCGCGATGGAATCGCAGGTTTTTGGGCAGACATATCCAAACGAGAACCTGACGAACCGGGTTGTTCGGCTTGAGAAGTCGGTGTTCGCAGGTCAACCCGTCCAGACTTTTGGAAAAATCACAACAAGAATAAACAATTTGATGACTGCATTGCAGCCTCGATTTTCTACTCCACAAACAATAGGAACCGACACTCCGGTACTGGCAAGCAGCAAAAATGCGAACACTTCCGAGGAAGAGAAACAGAAGCACGGCCACCCATTCTTGAAAAAGCTTGGGCATGCTCTGGAACAGGGCGCTATCATGGCCGGAGAGTCGATGGGGAGCATGGCGGTCGGCAGCATGATGGGCGGATACGGTGGTTATAACGGTTACGGCGGCTACGGCGGTCTCGGTGTAGGCGGTTACGGCATGGGCGGTTATGGACCTTACGGCTACGGCGGCTTCCCACCAACAGGCGGCATGGGCTACAGCTGGTAAGCGCAGGCACGAAGCAGCTCGTCCGCGCTCTGAAGTTAACTGAAACTTTTAACGCGGGGGGAATGCAGGCAATGCCTACTCCTCGTTTTAGCATAAAGAATCGAGATCGCGAGTCGGCGTGATTCCGTCAGCAAGCGGTCCAGCTGCTGCTTCGGGCGCCCTGGTCGGCTCAGACAAACTCCCGACTTCCAGCGTAAAAAGCCAAAAGCATCAAAATCCGAGTCACATTGTGCGACTCTAAATCGCCCTCCAGCCTCAGGTCAAGCTCTCATTTCCCTGGAAATTTCAAAATATAAACTAGCAGCCGGTAAATTCTATTTGAAGCTAAAGCGCTTGGCGAGAAAGCCTTTCTTGAATGAAGCTGCTTCTGACCGAAAAACAGACACGAGTAATAAACGGTCACACAGGGAATAGTAGACATTGTTGTGGAGGAGCATGTTTATGAAAACCAGAGACAAAAGCACAAGAGCTCAAGTTAAAAAGGACCTTGTAAAGGCACTTACTCAAGAGCTTGAGGCTTTATCCTCCGACACCCCTGAGGAAATGTTGAGAAAGCTCGGTGGCGCCGCCGCCAAAGCGTCCGAGCCCTCGTGGTTGAACCAGGCGAATCAGGACATCGCTGCGGCAAAGTCAGCGGAAGCAGCACAGAACTGGGGAACCGCAGCCGGAGACCGCGAGCAGGCAGCAGGGCTGCTCGCTGAGCATCAATACGGTGCAGGAGAGTATGACGTACAAGCCTCAGATATAGCGCGCCAGTATCATGATGCCGGATATGACTACGCTAGCGCTGGCGACCACACAGATTCAGCCGGCAATTACAAGCAGGAAGCGAGTTACGACGAAGTAGCCGGTTATGTCACCGGACAGATGAG
>JAIEPM010000587.1 GCA_019748395.1 Candidatus Obscuribacterales bacterium | reverse complement strand
TCCATTGTTGAAGAGCTTTTTGAGTAGATTCTTGCTCGGCTTGACAAAGCAAACCGGCATTGTATTTGTTGATAATGCTCCAGGTATTTACTTGCTCCGAAATCAGCACAGGCGTCCCCACCGCCAGAGATTCAGCCATGGCGCGCGCAAAATTCTCCTGCTTGGACGTCAGTACAAATAAATCAGCAGCCGAAAGAGCTCCCCACTTCAATTGATCAGAAAGCATGCCGGTCCAGTGCAAATGCTCTTCAATCCCAAGTTCGGCAGCCAGAGCGTTCAAGGACTCAGCATAAGAAGAATCGCGGGGACCGGCAATTACTATCTCATAGCCTTCCGGTCTTAAATTTGCAAATGACTTAAGCAGTAATTCCAGCCCTTTCTTAGCAGTAACTCTGCCGAAAAACAGAAAATAGTTCTTGCCTTTAAGTGCTGAAAATTTTTCAAAGAAAACTTGTATTGCTCTCTCTTTTTCAAGCTTACAGGGCAGCACGCCGTAGGGCACCAGCAATTCGCGAAATTTATAAGGTAGAAAAACATTTCGAGCTCTCAGCATTTCTTGCTCGGAGTTAAACAGCACCGCTCTTGCCCTTGCAAGCACCGGAGCCTGCAAGAAAAACCAGTAAATCTGTTTTTTTAGCCTCTTGAGCGGATAAGCCTCATTGAACCAGGGATCAAGCATGCCATGCACAAATACAAAAACCGGCACGGACTTTTGCGCAGCTGCCAAAATCGCCGCCAGAGACACAAAATCCCAGAGACCATGAGCAATCAAAATGTCGAAGCGCCCGGCATTTTCTTTGAGCCAGTTCAAATATTCCCGGTTGAAGCTAAAAGCGCCCAAAGCCCCGGGGCCCAGAGCCGTAGTCGACTGCATGCCCTCAAGCCATGGAGAGTCGGGAGAATCCATACAAGCAACTTCCAGTGAATAATCCTGATTCTGCAGAAGAAGAAGAGACCTGACAAAATCAGCGGGTCCACCCCCCCGGGGATCGACAGAGCGAATACAACTGAGAATTCTTAATTTGTCAGACTTGAGCATCGAAATTTCAGTTGGAACTCAGTGTATGCAGAGGCTTGCCGTTAACAAGCTCCATCACATTTCCGCCATCGGCACTGTCCACCGGGATTTTCTTATCGGCGAGCTGCTTGAAGTCCAGAGATTTCAAATCAATAAATTTAGGCATTCCATGATTAACACCAATCAGCCAGTAACGCAGATTGCTTTGATCACGCAGCGCCAGCCATTGTGTGTAAGAACCGGTTTTCTGAGCACCTTTTGGTGCTTCGACATTGTGCAAGATCTGCCGAGCCGCAGCCACTCCTTCATCTGCAGTTTTGATTTCGGGTAAATGCGAAACCAGATACGCTGTTTTCACAAAACGGCTTTTAGACTGATAATCGCCAGGCAGATTGTAATTTGGATTGTTTTTGCTTTCGTCTTCATGCGATTTCAAATTTTCAAGCTGTCGATCATAGGAAGGTTGATTCGTCATCACACCGACCTTTTCGACTTCATCGAAAAACTTCGGCTTGCCGTTCTTGAGCTCAATCACCGTGCTCTTGCCAGTACGCTCCGTCACGATCCAATGCAAAGTCATGGCTTCGCCTTGATACTTTGAAAGAAATAAACTCAATTTTTCAACGAGCTTTTTTGCTTCCTCAACAGTGGCGGCATTCTCAAGCAAGTATTCGACAAGCGAAACACTCGCCAGCCCGTTTGTTCCAGGCGCTATTTCGAGAGCCGGTTCTGTATCTGCATGCCACAAACACGCCACACTCAAGCCTTCGGTATTCATGCCGTCGACAAAAGCCGGTTCATCGAAAGCGTCCACTAAAACACAGCTGTATTTAGTTTTCCATTTCAAAGGCTCGCCTTTTAGCGTTGTGAACTTCAAACCGGGGTCGGCTTGCTCAGTGCCTTTTTGCCTGAAGCAAATTTTCGAGCCCATCTCACAGTTGTAATCAAGAGTCCTGCCGGATATCACAAGCCCTTTTGACTTGTTCAGCAAAAGCTCGGTACAGGCATCGGAGCTCTGCATCGAGAGTCCGGCCGCCATGAAAATGATTCCGGTATTCAGCAAGCTTTTCTTGAACATTTTCAGGTTCCTTCTTCTTAAAAACAGCCAAACGAAACAAACAGGCAGCCAAAATCCCAAAATGAAATCAGCACGAGACTCTAATGGTAAACAATCGAGCTTGTTTTTTCAGCAAATCGTCGGCGCAATGCGGAGTCTGAAGCAGATTAATTCTAGTTTCAATAAGTCCTGAAAAGAGCAGCTAAACTGGTGAGAATCCGCTACTAGACGGGTCGCAAGCATATACTTTTTGCCCGTCCGGAATATACGACCGGCAAAAAGACGGAAGAATTCAAGACGCAAATTTGAGGGTATACGCAGCATGGCCGACAAGGAAGCAGTCGAAATTGAAGCAGATTATCTAAACATCAGAAATGAAAGCGCTGAACAAGAAGAGAAGCCCGACCCGCTAAAAGCAGCAAAAGAAGCAGGCAGCGTAGATATTCCGCGTCCGCTTCTAACAATGCAGCAAGCTGCCGCTTTTCTGGGCAAATCAGTCAGGGCGCTGGAAAGAAGTTTGATGGGCCGCTGGGGCAATAAATTGCCGGATGGCTGGAGCGCAAAAAAAATAGAAACCGCAAACGGGCAAGAGTGGCGAATACTACCGCCGCCGGGCTTCCGTGTTCGCTCCAGGACAAGCTCCGAATCCGTACAGGAACATTTTGAAGATAAACTTGAAACTAACTTTGATTATTTCAGCGAAGCAGTGCCGAATAACAAACGGCAGCTCTATCGCCCGGAACACAGCATTGATCAGCCTACAATCGTAATAGACCGCAGCCAGGAAGTTGAGAATCTGCTCAGGGAATTGCTTGTAACACAAAAAGCACTCTCCGAAGAACGGCGCCTGCATATGGAAGACCTTCGTATCGTCGCTCAATTGCAGGGTTCCATGAGACTCCTTGAATCAAGCGCTAATGAAAACAGCCGGACCAAAAGTGAATTGACTCAGACACAAAAAGAACTCGATGACTTGAAACGAGAGTATAATCTGGTTTTAAACCTGCCCTGGTGGAAAAGGCTTTTCGGCTTCAAAAGAAGCTGAGTTAAGGCTAAGAAAAACAGGGACAGTCAGCTCAAGGATCCACTCAGAACGGACCCAAAAGGAGGCATTCGATGTCCAATATCGCCTGTTCAATCACATACTGCGGAGCCTGAGGTTACCGCGCAAGAGCTGCCAGTTTGGCGGCTGAACTGGAAAACAAGCTTGATGAAAGCAGTACACTCTATCAATCATCAGGCGGCGTTTTCGAAGTCGTTTACAAAGACCAGCCAATCTACTCCAAAAAAGCCACAGGTCGCTTTCCTGCAGATGGGGAAGTCCTGCGAATCATAGCCAACCTTGATCAGGGTATGAATCTGGCTCAAGCCCAGGAAGAAGCAGCAAAAGGGGTTCCTGAACTGCCGTCTTTCTTCGAGTGGCTTTCCGGATTCATGGCCAGACGCAGCAAAGCTCTTAAGTAGAGGTCTATCCAAAAGCAAA
>JAIEPM010000425.1 GCA_019748395.1 Candidatus Obscuribacterales bacterium | reverse complement strand
AGCGAGCCTCTTTCCGCAAGAGACTGGCTTTGCTGCTCATCAGGGCGGCGCTGTCGGGATGAGCCTTGCCCAGAGCCGAAACCCTCACGGACAGGGCTTTGTCATAATACAACTCAGCCTTTTTATAAGCCCCTTCTTCTTTGCAAACACGAGCATGACCGGCAAGCAAAGCTGCATAGTTAGGATCTTTCAGCTTTTTCACTTCCTTTTCCCAGATTGCCAGAGCGCGCAGACTCAAGGCTTCCGCGCGGGCATAGTCGCATTTGTCTCGATAATATGCAGAGACATTGCTAAGCAAGAGAGCCTGCTCCTGCTTTTTGGCTCCGAGTTTTTCTGCAATTTGCAATAACCTTAAATAAACAGGCTCTGCTTGCTCAAAGCGTGCTTGCTTTCGATAAAGCTCTCCAAGATTGTTTAACGCCGCAGCCAGACGTGGGTCATTCATTTCGTCGTCGGCGCTCTCCTGAACAGCAAGCTTAAACAATTCTTCCGCCTGCTCATAGCGTCCCTGAATAGCCGCATTTTTCCCTTCGCCGATATAGATGTAATAAGGAATACTTTTGACAACAATACAACCGGCCCAGAGAATACATGAAACCCAGACCAGCTTCTGAAAGTTTTTGTAGCGCGGATCTTTTACCAAAGCTTGCAGTCTTGCTCTGAGAGGCTTCAATTTTTCAATCAAAAGACCAGTCTTCTTAAATCCGAATCGAAGCATTTATTGATACCGTCTGTGGTGCTTTTCGGAGAAATACGCCCCTCGAATTAAACAAGCTTAATAGAGTCGATATACAGTGTCAATCTGACGAAGGTCACGGACCCAAGCGCCAGAGTCATGATTGCCGCCTCAGTATCCTGAGTTTCGGGACAAAACTAAACAAAAGAGCCGGGATCTGCAAAAATAGTTACTAGCATATAGTCTCAAATCAATGCGTGCACAGGGAAACCCTTGAGCAAATCTCTGTTAACCGGAACTATCGTCGGCATCTCAATTGCCTCACTCTGCTTCGGCAGCAGCGCTCAAGCAGCGCCTGCAGCAGAAAGTATCAGCGATACCGAAAAAATCGGCAAAATCCAGCCCGAAGGAAAAACGCCATTCGACTTTGATTACTACGAAAACCTGCTGCAGTCCCTGGCTAAAACAGACAGGATTAGAATCTGCGGACTCGACAAAGTTTGCGTAAATCTATGGCGAAAGGGCAAACTTCAAATATTCAAAGAAGGCAGAATTTTCGAAGGCGATTTTAATTCAGACGGAGAAGCGGACGAAGCGGTAATCCTAGAGGAGGACGACGACGACGACTCCGACCTGAAAACTTATTGCATTCACATCAGCACACTCGGCAAAGATGGATCGCGCCGGGTGATATTGCATGAAGCGATTCCAACGGCCCAGAACATAATTGATGTATTTGTGGACAGAACTAAGAACGCAATCGTTATCGATACCGGCGGCAGACTGGCCAAAACGACTTCAATTGAGAGCCTCGGCGGAGTAGGTGGTTACATGTACGAAGTCGGCAGGGTAATTAAAGTTGTAGCAGTTGTAGCCTGGGACAAAAAATCTCAAAAATTCGATATATTCATGCCTTCATACGAAAAGAGCAAGAAAAAGAAACAAACGAGGAGATGAATTATCCATGAAAAAGTCGCACACCGCAGGCAGTGCCTTAGTCAAATCGCTGGCATCTTTTTTGATTGTCGGCAGCATTTTCGGACAAACCGCAAGCGCTTGCCCCTGCCATGAGGTAAAGGTCCCCTCCGGACCGGCAAATGACTTTACCCCCAAAGAAGGAATGGAGTTTCGAAAAACAGCTCAATACAAGAAGGAATTCAGCCAGGCAATCGCAGACGCAAAAAAGGCCTGCATGAAACACCTGGGGGAAAAAGATCTAGCTATAGTTTCCGACATTGACGAAACAGTGCTGGATAACCAGGAATATTTTAAGACCCATGAAAAATTTGCCTGGGAAGAGTTCAACAACTGGGTGGAAGAAGCCAAAGCGCCGACGCTCAAACAAACAGCCGATTTTCTTGCCTGGGCGCGCAAGAACGGCTTCGCGATTTTCTTCATTACAGGCAGAGGCGAAATCGACCGACGCGGCACAATAAATAATCTAGTCAAACGTAATATTGCCTATGACGGGCTATACATGCGGCCGACCGGCGACGACTCCGTTGCCGAGGATATGAAAAGCAGATTCCGCAAGAAGATTCAAGACATGGGCTACAACATTATCGTGAACATCGGAGATCAATACTCGGATCTTGCCGGTGGGCTTTCCGAAGACTGCGAAAAACTTCCAAACAAAATGTACTTTATCAAGTAACTGACAGGGCAGAATGGGCGACGCATGGCGTCGCACCCTACAGAGCTTGAATCGGGCGACGCATGGCGTCGCGCCTTACAGAACACGAATCGATATTCTGAGCATCAATGTTTTGCAGGGCGCTTTTTGCCGCTCATGACTCGCTTTAGATAGGGCTGAGCTTTATCGTAATCGCCCATGCTCATGTAAAAAGTAGCAAGGTCTTCTCGCCTGGCTGCAGCTTCCTTGCTGTTTGCACCAAAGGCAGTTTCAGCAAGATCAAGAGCACGAAGCAATAGATTTTCGGCGGTGTCGCACTGGCCATTTTTATGGCAGTCGAAAGCCAGCTTAGAAAGACGATCCGGCACATGTTTTGGAGAGTCGTTTAAAGCGCTCTTCTCCATTTCAGCGATTTTTTCATCTATATCCTGCGCGAGCTTGTCCTCATCCAGAACATAATAGAGATCGGCCATTTTGCGAAGACTCTTTAGTGTTCGACGATCACCGGACTCAAAGTTCTTGCTCAATTCATATGCAGCAGCATATTTTTCCTTGGACTTCCTAAACTCACCTTCTTCATAATCTTTAGCTGCCGAGTCCATCAATTGTTGCCACTTCTGCTCGCTGTTCAGTCCAATGGCAGGCGTTGATTCGGACTTTGCCTTAGCTTGAGAAAACGCCGGAGAAGCAGCTTCCCCGGATGAGCCTGAGCTTAGAAGACCATTTGCCGGTGCTTGCTGCACTTTGAGTCCAGTCGGCGCAGTTTTTGAATTAAAGTAGAAAACGAGCAGCAGCAAGCTCATAATTAGCCCGCATACTATTAGCAAAGGAGGCATCAATTTTTTCTTTTCAACAGATGCGGAATTATTATCCACAACACGAGCGCGCGATTCAGCCGCAGTCGAAGCCGAACTAAGCCCGCCGGCAGAAGCGACTGTAGCGTCCGAATGTATCGAAGCGGAAAGAGACACTGACTCCGAAGAGCCCGGCAATCCGCCCTTAGTCGACTCGATATATGCGATTAGCTCAGCTTTCAATTCTTCCATTGACTGCTGGCGCTTGTCCTGATTCTTTTCCAAAGCCTTAAAAACTACAGCTTGCAGAGCTAGAGGAATTTCCAGATCCTGCCTCATATCTGCAAATGCTTTAGGTGGATCGTTTATATGCATTTGCATGGTATCAAGCAAATTCTCGCCGAGAAAAGGAGGCAAGCCACAAAGGCACTCATACATCACACAGCCCATT
>JAIEPM010000438.1 GCA_019748395.1 Candidatus Obscuribacterales bacterium | reverse complement strand
GCTCTTCCGATCTTTGCCGCTTGAAGATCCTCTTTTCGTTGCCACATTTCACCTCGGCATTTTCAAATGCGAAAGACTAATCTTGCACAGCTTGCTTGCGCTCGATTTTATATGCCTTCTCGACAAGTTTCTCAGCTTCCTTAGTGATTTTTTCCTTCTCTTTTTCAGGAAGGTTCGGAGAAAGGCTGATATAAGCGCGCAGATGCTGAGCGGCTTCTCTCAATGATTGCGGATTCTTGGAGAAGAACTTTTTCAAGGCCTCGGCCAGTCCATAATGAGCATCAGCCAGTCGAGGATTTAAGTAAGCAGCGTTTCGATAGTTATCGATTGCACTGGCTAGCTGCTTCTTGCGAGCGAGATCGTTGGCAAATGTCAGTTCCTTTTGCGCGCTGTCGCGAGCTTTGGCAACAGCATCAATACCACGCTTGGCTCTGGCTGAAGCATCCGGCAATGCTGCCGCCTTTGTATAAGCGGCAAAGGCACTATCGAGATCGCGGTTCATCACCGAAATATCTCCAATCGCCAGTAATTGTTTTGCGTCAGTCGTGTTGTTCAATACTGTATTCATCATCTGAGCAGCTTCGTCATAACGAAACTGCGCGGTTAAGGCTTCAGCATAGGCAATGCGCTCGGGATCGTTTGTGGGCGTGCCAAGCGAATTCAAATCTACAGTCTTACCCGACATGGAACGAAACTTAGCATCTACCAAGCGCAATTCCATATCGTTTGGATTCATCCGAATTGCCTGCTGAATCATTGCTTCTGCAGCTTCATAATTATTGGAAAGAAAGAATGCACCGTTTGCTTCTTTTTCGGCTTTCAATACATAAGCACGGGTCATGCCCTTAGCAGCTTCAACGCTACCCGGATACAACTGCATGCAAGTAGTGTATTCCTTGATTGCATCATCAGTTTTTTCCAGCTTCAAGCAGATATCGCCGATTCTCAAATGAAGAGGCAAGCTATTTGGGTTCAGTTCGATGCCGCCTCGAAGCTCCGCTAGAGCAAGCTCAAGATCGCCGCGCTCTTCTCTAATATCGGAAAGATTGATGTAGGCAGCTTCGTTTTCAGATTTGATCAGAATCGCCTTCTGATAAGCAGCAATCGCAGCGTTGTAATTTTTTTGCATGCGGTAAGCATCGCCCAACGCGATTTGCACCGGTGCGCTGTTCGGATTCAGGTAGAGGGCCGTATTCAACGACTTGAGTGCTGCATCGGCATTACCCTGAGCTAAATAAACCCGACCCAGTCCAAAATGAGCAGTAGAGTTTGAAGACCGCAAGCGAATCGCATCCTGAAAATCGCTTGCGGCGGCAGCCAGATTATTTTGTTGCAGCTCAACTACTCCTCGCTGCGAAAAAGCTTGAGAGTATTTCGGGTCGCCCTTAATGGCTTGAGTGAAACTGCTCTGAGCTTCGCTTAAACGTCCCTGCTCTTTCTGAACCATACCCAGAACAACCAGCGCCTCCGGCAGTCCGGGATCTTTTTGCAGGGCGCGACGACATTCGGACTCGGCCTGACTCAACATACTTGGACGCTGCTTAATAATGGTCATCGAAGACGACTGCAAACGGTTCAAAGTCACAAAGGCTTTACCGACATGCGCAAGGGGAAAATTCGGATCGACTTTCACAGCCTTATTAAACTGCTCGTCCGCACCATCCAGCTTGAACTGAATTGCCAGAGCAAAACCAAGACCGCATAGAGCGCTCACGTCCTTAGAATTTTTGTTCAGAGCCGAGCGAAAAGCAGCTGCAGCATCATTAACCTTGCCGTTCAGCAAGGCTTGCTCGCCCTTTGCAGAATCAACACTCAACTTACCTTTGAAAAGACGATCGCGAAATGCCGGTTCAGCCTGACGTTTAACAGTAGAGTTGGAAATTGTCGCTTTCGCACCTTGCTTGCTAGCGGCCTGAGCAGGAGCCGCAGCTGAAAGAAGAATCGACAAAGATAGCAAAGCGAAGCTTACGCGAAGCGGAAAACGACCTGTCATTGAATAACCTCCAGAGATATAACGAAAACCAGTGACTAAGCTTTTTGAGCGGCAGGACTCAAGACTCGAGAAACCAGCTCCTGAGCTTCTTTTTGAATTTGCTCCAGATGAGCCTGATTTTTAAAGCTCTCCGCATAGATTTTATAAACGTCTTCTGTTCCGGACGGACGCGCAGCAAACCAGCCGTTTTCAGTGACGACTTTCAATCCACCGATAGCGGCACCATTGCCGGGAGCGTGAGTCAGCTTCTCCGTAATTTTCTCTCCGGCTAATTCCGTGGTAGTTATTTGCTCCGGCGAAAGCTTTTTCAATTTTGCTTTCTCTTCGGAATTTGCGACGGCATCAATCCGTGCATAAACCGGAGTACCGAATTCTGCCGTCAAAGACTTGTAGTGTTCGGAAGGATTCTTGCCGGTTTTGGCCGTGATTTCCGCGGCCAACAAACACATTATGATCCCGTCTTTATCAGTGGTCCAAACACTACCGTCCTTGCGAAGGAAAGACGCACCGGCACTTTCCTCGCCGCCAAAACCGAGCGAACCTTCAAGCAATCCATCGACGAACCATTTAAAGCCCACAGGCACTTCCAGCAATTTTCGCCCCATCCGCTTAACCACACGGTCAATCATGCTGCTGCTTACCGCAGTTTTGCCGACTGCGGCATCTTTTGCCCAGCCCGGGCGATTCTGAAAAAGATAATCTATCGCCACGGACAGATAGTGATTCGGATTCATCAAGCCTTCAGTGGGGGTGACTATTCCATGGCGATCGTGATCCGTATCGTTCGCAACCGCAATAGTGTAGCTATCTTTATGCGCAACTAAACCTGCCATCGAATACGGTGACGAACAATCCATTCTAATTTTGCCGTCCCAATCAATATGCATGAAGGAGAAAGTCAAATCCACAACGCGACTGATCACCTCAAAATTCAGTTTGTACTGTTCGGCAATGCGCGGCCAATAGGCTACACCGGCTCCGCCCAGAGGATGAGCACCGACATGAATTTTCGAATCCCGAATTAAGTCCATATCGAGAATTGAACTTAATCCATCAACGTAAAGCTTCATAAAATCGAACTTGTGTGTTGTCTCGGCTTTAAGCGCTTCGCGATAAGTCATACGCTTAACAGCCCGCAAACCGTCTTTAATTATTTCATTTGCCCTGTTCTCAACCCAGGCAGTTATGTTGGTATCTGCCGGTCCGGCGCTGGGCGGATTGTATTTAAAGCCGCCATCTTGAGGCGGGTTATGCGATGGTGTGACAACGATGCCGTCGGCCAGTCCTGTTGTTTTGCCTTTGTTGTAAGTCAAGATTGCCAGGGAAATTGCCGGGGTAGGAGTGTAGCCGCCTTGTGAATCAATCATGACATTGATTTCGTTGGCTGCCAGCACTTCCATCGCAGAAATCAAGGCCGGTTCGGAAAGTGCATGAGTATCAATGCCAAGATACAGAGGTCCACTAATGCCCTGACCCTTACGATATTCACAGATAGCCTGCGTGGTAGCTAGAATATGATCTTCATTGAACGAATTCTTAAATGAAGAGCCTCGATGACCGG